>BLLX01000009.1 GCA_011959405.1 Muribaculaceae bacterium | reverse complement strand
TCTACACCTCCGGCACCACCGGAGAACCGAAAGGCGCCATACTCACACATGCCAACTTCGACGCCGCCCTGGAGATCCACCGCGAACGTCTGCCGGAAGTCCGTCCGGGCATGACATCCATGTGCTTTCTGCCGCTGAGCCACATTTTTGAAATGGCATGGACATGCTTCTGTCTATACCGCGACGTGGAGATATATGTGAATCAGGATCCGCAACGTGTGCAACAATCCCTGCGTGAAACCCAGCCAAACTGCATGTGTGCCGTGCCCCGGTTCTGGGAGAAAGTCTATACCGGCGTAAATGAAAAAATAGCGTCGCTCAACGTATTCAAGCGCATGATGATGCGCCGCGCCCTGAAGATAGGCCATCAGCGCAATATCGTCTACAAGCGCGTGGGCACCAAAGTGCCCTGGCTCCTCGAACACCAGTATCAGTTCTACCGCAAGCACCTGTTCAACGCACTCCGCCACGTCATAGGAATGGAGCGCGGCATGTTCTTCCCCACGGCAGGAGCTCCGATAGCTCCGGAAATAGTAACTTTCGTAAGATCTGTGGGCATCAACATGATCGTAGGCTACGGACTCTCGGAAACCACGGCCACAGTGTCGTGTTTTCCCCACACAGGCTATGAAATAGGATCTGTGGGCACTCCGCTGCGTGACGTTATGGTCAAAATCGGACCAAACGACGAAGTACTGGTCAAAGGACCCACCGTAATGCGCGGATATTACAACCGCCCGGAAGCGACTGCAGAAGCCTTCACTGCCGACGGATGGTTCCGCACAGGCGACGCCGGACAAATCGACGAATCCGGTGCAATCACACTGACAGACCGCATCAAAGACCTGTTCAAGACATCCAATGGCAAATACATCGCACCACAGGCCATAGAAAGCTGTCTCGGCACAGATCCTATAATAGAACAGGTCGCAGTGATCGGTGACCGCAGAAAATTTGTCACAGCCCTTATAGTCCCCGCTATGGAAACACTCAAAGAATTTGCGGAAAAAGCAAAGATCAAATACAACTCCATACAGGAACTGCTTGAAAACGAGCAAGTCCATGCTCACATTCAAAGCCGCATAGACAAACTCATGGTCAACTTCGCGCCATACGAACGTGTGAAGCGGTTCACGCTATTGTCCGTGCCGTTCGCAATGGAGACAGGAGAGCTGACAAACACCCTCAAACTCCGGCGACCGGTGGTAAATTCCAGATATGCCGACATCATAGCCGCCATGTACAGCTACTGACCCCTGACCACAACAACAGATTCTCCACGGTCCCTGACGCGTTCTTCCATTCCACCGCGTCAGGGACTTTCTATTTACAAAATGCAACAAAAATCGAAAAAGTTGCTGAAATTTGTCAATATTTTTAAAATAAACCTTACATTTGCGATTAAAACCGAACGTTATCAACATTAAATGAACATCAAGACTTTACTTTGCAGCGGTCTCATAGCCGTATTGGGTGTTTCTTCCGTCAAAGCCGATTCCGGCGGAAACGAAGATGAAATCGTCACCAGACTGACAATTCACCTTGAGTCAGGATCCGAGGAGCACTATGTATTCAGCAGCATTCCCGAGATAACTTTTTCCGGTACACAGATGCTGGTAAGCAGCAACAGCTCTCAGACCGCCTATGAGCGTTCAGAAGTAGCATATTTCGACTTCACCAAAGGCCCGGCAAGCTCAATCGACTCAACCGTCGCCACAGATACGGACTACAATTTCCACTATGACGGCACAACAGTTCGCATCACCGGAGCACATATAACCTCCGCAACCATAAGAAACTCTTCCGGCGTCACCGTTCTAAGCGACAAATCCGTGTCAGGCACAGTCACTTTCAATATTTCCGGACTTGGTGCGGGAATATATATAGTAACTGCCGACAGTCACAATCCAGTCAAAATAATCAAACAATAATACCACCCAGACACATGAAAATTTCTACTCTGACACGCCGTGCCCTACTGTTGGCTGCAATAGCCACATTCTCCACCGGAGCACAATCTTCCGCATCAGAAATCGCAATGATAAAAAACATAGGCGGATTCTATGAGAAAACCGGCGAAAACATCGCAAACTACTACCTGATCCTGTCAGACAATGCCACCGCCCAATGGGACCATAACGCCGGACTAATATCAATGACAGGCGCCGGCTACGCCCTCACTCTGGACCTCTATGCCGCACCATGCGAAACAAAACCTATCCTTGTGCCCGCAGGCGTATTCTCCAAGGGAGACGGAACCGAACCCATGACCTATGTGGCCGATGACATCTCGTGCATCTATACTTTCAACCAAGACGGCAACGCCGAGAGCTATGCGTCGCTGACGGCACCGATCACTGTAGAAAAAGACGAGGATGATTTCTACACGTTTTCCACCGAAGTGACAATCAACGGACAGACAGTAGCAGTATCCTATAAAGGCAACATCGCCTTCGACAACACCAGCGAGACACCATCGATATGGCCCCAGCTCAAAAAAAACATCGACGTTAAGATGAACTATGCCATGGGTGTCTACGACGGCAACCTGTATGACTCCAACACCGGAGCCATGTATCTCTATCTGTGCACCTCCAAAATGGACGAAAACACCGCGATGGAGTCAAGCGGCACGAAATTCGCAATACAGCTTTTCAACAAACTGTTCTATGACAAAAACACTGCCGAAGTAGTTCCAGGGCACTACACCATGGCGCGTAATTTCAAACGCGAGACATTCTATCCAGGCACAGAAATCGACTATATGGGCATGACCATTCCTTTCGGCTTCTACGTGCAGGAATATTGTCCGGGAATGTTTGCCGACAGCAACTACGGCTATTCATACGTTACGGACGGCACAGTGGATATCGAACGTGACTCAGACGGAAAATACACTATCGTCGTGGATGGCATATCGTCCTACGGGCATACCATCAAATGCACGTTTGAAGGCACAGACATTCCGGTCAAAGACATGTCGGACGACGACAATAAATCATCGCTTTCCACACTGGAAGACGACGTTGTGACTGATCTTTCACAGATCAAAGTGGCACGCCTGTATTACAACGGCGTAAAAGGCGCCAATGAAGACTGCCATTCGCTTATTCTCGACATCGGCTCGCCATCCGGCAAAGACCAGTCCATTGTTGATAACGGCGGACAGATCATGCGTTTCGAATTCCTGCAGAAACTCGGACAGCCTTATCTGCTTGAAGGGACTTATACCATGACCGAAGAAAAATGGAACACATTCTACGCTCCATACAGAATGGTGCACGGTCATTTCAATGAAACCGACCTTACAGGCACCCGATACATGGATTTCATTCCCGGAAGATATCTTGTAATGGACAACTATGCACCCATAGTCGAAGGCTCTGCCGGAGTAATGAAAAACGCCGATGGCACATATACCATCAAATTCAATTTCATGGACGACGCATCATTCCACATTGACGGCGAATGGACCGGCCCCGTCGAATATCTTTACAGTCCGGAAGATGTTCTGGCAGGCATAAATGACGTGTCAGCCGACGCATCCGGAATCAGCATCACACGCAAGGACGCCAACAGCATACTCATCAACGGCGCCGACACAAACACCACAGTAACCGTCCACACCATATCCGGCGCAGCGGTTCATGCTCCTTTTGACGGCGAAACAGTCGACATCTCAGGTCTGTACGGCGGCATCTACATGCTCAATATCAACGGACATTCCTTCAAAATCGCCAAATAAAGTACCACGACAATGAAAAAAGCCTTGTTATCCGCCGCCGCGGCTATATGTGCCGCCACACTCACTGCCGCGATCGAAGAGGAAATGATGATCATACGTCTTGCCAACGGCAACACGGTGGAATATCCTGTTGAATCAGTATCCTCCGTACGCTTTGAAGTCCGTGAAATCCGACAGGACTTCATGGTAACCTTTCCGGGAGCAGATCCAATCGTAACTCCCATAATAAACCCCATATTCAGAGTTGTCCCGACCGAAACAGGCCAACCTGTGGCATTCGGTTTCGGCACAGTTGAAACCGCCGAAAATCCAGCTGACATAACAGCCGGTGAATTCGGAGTGCTCATGTCGGTGAGCCCTTCAAAAGTCTACACTGGCACGATCGACCTTGCCGCTGAAAAATCGAGCTATTCACTTCAGCTGCTTCAATATGAAGACGGAGAGGTAAAAACAAGATGGATTGATGTGACATCCGGAGAGATAACCACCTCGCGCAACATCAAGAACGGACAGGTTTCCATCGCCATAGACGCGATATTCGACGATGGCACATCCTTGCGTGTCGAATGTTCCGGACGTCCCTCAGACGTCACCTCTATAGACGCAATGATACCCAAACATCAATTTTCCAACGAAGCATTTTATTACAATTCCGATGAAAAGCTCGTTGGCAATCCTACAGTCGAGTCCGTATCAAAAGTCTCAAAAAAAATATCCTCTCTCGGCGGTAATGCTGTTGAATTCACATTTGACTTCGGCGATTCCGGCTATGTGGCAGGCGAATCTTTCGGAACAATATCCATTCTTGAAGATTTCATCGCCGCACATCCCGAAGGAGGAGATTTCAACCTCACAGACCATCTGGGACTCAGCATCATGTTCGGACACATTCAGCTGTTCTCCATTCCGGAGTCCAACCCCAATTACCAATACATGACCAATGTGGACAACGGCACACTGTCGTTTTCGGTAGATGCCGACGGAACATATCATTTCCATCTGGACGTATTGAACTATTACACAATACCGTCACACAGTACCGGAAACGACGATCCGCGTAAAGGGACCAACGAACACATCATCCTGCATTACGACGGTCCGGTAACCGGGGATTAACACCACATACATTTCAAACAACACGACAATGAATAAAAGAACCTTAATTTTAGGATTAATATTTGCGACAACAGTTTCCGGGACCTTATACTCCCAAAAACTATCGCCCTTTACCGAAGCCATGCTCTCGAAGACAGCAGCTGCAGCAAGAGTCAACGGCATGGCCGGGCAGGACGAGTCGGATCTGGCAGGCTCTGAAATCCGTGTGTTCATACGTTACAACCACCCTGCCGCCTTGGATTCCATACGTCAATGTGGCGGCACTGTCCAGGTGCAGTATGAAGGCACTGTGACAGCGTCCTTACCCATAGACCAGTTGCGCCGGATAAGTTCACTGAATGAGATCGATTTTGTGGAAGCCGGCGTACCGGTCAACCTTCTATGCGAACGTGTGAAAAAAGAAGCACAGGTCGACTATATACAATCAGGCACAGACCTCCCCAAAGCCTACACAGGCAAAGGTGTCGTCATAGGCATTGTAGACCTCGGACTGGAATACAATCACATGGCATTCCGCGACGCTTCCGGCGAAGGACTGCGCATCAAACGTGTCTGGAATCAGTCAAGTTCCACGGGAAAGGCTCCGGCTAAATACGGATATGGCGTCGAGTTGTCGTCATACGACGAAATAGTGGCTGCGACATGCGATTCAGGCAACGGATTTCATGCCACACATGTCACCAACATAGCAACCGGAAGTGACCCTAAGACCAAAAATTCAGGCATAGCACCGGATGCCGAGATCGTATTTGTAAGTTTCGGCACAAACAGTTCGGATGTGGCCAACGCCATACAATATATCTTTGAATACGCTGATGAAGTCGACAAACCGTGTGTCATAAACATGAGTCTCGGCTCCCACATGGGTCCGCATGACGGCACTTCGTCGCTCGACAAGCTCATTGACGAGCTGACAGGCCCCGGACGCATCATAGTAGGAGCCGTAGGCAATGAAGGCGAATCCAAGATGCACGTACATAAGAAATTCACCGACAGCGACAACACAGTCAAAACCATGCTTGCCTATTCGTCCGACAAGGCCAAGGAAGCCACAGCGCTTGAAATATGGGGCGACACCGGGTCAAACCTAAAAGTCAAAGTCGGCATAGCAGATCCACTGAAAGGACGTATAGTAGCACAGTCCGAATTTTTCTCTACAGAAACAGACACCCAGGATTTCGCATCGTTTCACTACGATGATTGCGGAGCCGAATGCGTATTCTTCATGTACACAGTCACCAATGATTTCAACCGTCCGAATGTTTACATAGAAGTAAATGCCGACGAAATGGCGGCAAACCGCAAACCGTGCATTATAATCGAAGGAGAAGACGGCCATGAAGTGAACATGTGGAATGTCGGCGCCGAAAGTTTCACATCGGCCAACCGCACCGGATGGACCGACGGCGATTACGACATGAGCGCCGGAGAAATAGGCGGCACTGCCAAGAGAATAATATCAGTGGGATCTTTCAACACCCGCAAGGCTGTAAGGCCCTACTGGAATCCCAACAACATCTACTCTTTCGACTATATCACCCTTGACGAAGTATCTCCTTTCTCCAGCCACGGCCCCACAGCAGACGGACGCTTAAAACCGGAAGTCATTGCCGGCGGAATGATCGTTGTATCGGCTGTAAGCCAATATGATGCGACTGGCGGTTTTGCTCCCGACCAAAGCATTGACCGCACATATGATTCCCAAGGCAAAGCCTACTATTATGCCATTGATGCAGGTACATCCATGGCCGCTCCGGCAGTGACAGGCTCGATAGCCCTGTGGCTTGAAGCCAAACCTGATCTCACTCCCGAAGAAGCGCTTGACGTCATAAAAGCATCATCGACAGCCGATAAACATACCGGCACCGATATTCCGAACAATTCTGCTGGTTATGGCAAGCTGAACGCCTACAAAGGAATACAGTATCTAATAAACGGCGGATCATCACTCGACGCTCCGGCTGTGTCGGCCGATGACGCGGCCCGCGTATGGACCGAAGGATCCGTTATCCACTGTGTGAGCCCGGTTTCAGGAAATGTCGGACTGTACACTGCAAGCGGAACACATGTAGCATCGTGGAATGCGGAGCCCGGTATGAACGCTTATTCGACAGCCACAACTCCCGGAGTCTACATCATCCATCTTCCTGACGGAACATCCGCCAAAATCAGACTCTAAAAAAACTAAACATATCAAAAAAGATCAGGCCCGGGACTTCAATCGCCCCGGGCCTGATCTTTTTAATATACCACACAGAATTCACCATCCGCCGCGCGCGCCACCGCCGCCGGTGAAACCGCCGCCAAAGCTGCCACCTCCAAAACCGCCGCCACGGCCGCCGCCATGACCGCCACCTCCCACAATAATGACCGGAGGTGCGAGTTTGGCTATAGAATAATTCTGATGATAGGAATGATGACAGTGAGCACACTGGTAAGTACGCACCCCTATGCCCTCGGTGCTTACAGTCGGTCTGCGCATCACGCGGTCCGAAACCATCCGGCATGCCCGGGCATGACATCGTGGACACTCCGTATAGTCGCTCGACCGCTGAACGTATGGAAGAATCTCGGTCTCTCCGCAGTCAGGACACAGCCACACATCGTAATCTATGGAATTTATCCGCTCTTCTGTGTCCTGCGCAGGTGTCAGATAGTCATTGTCGTGCACCTCGTCAACCAGATTCATGCGTGCTCCGCAATTTGAGCACATATACGCCCCACGTCGTAGCTTACGACGCATCACCGCCAGAGGAACAAGCGCGATCAACGGCATGCCAAGGCCAATGAACGACAAAAACAGATATGGCGTATAGAGCCGGTCGAGAATCTGATAGCGGTCATAGCGCGACCTGCGCGACGAGGACGAATGCACGACAATCAGTCCGGCCAGCATAAGCACAGACAGTCCGACACAACCATACAGATAATACCCGAACAGAGCCGACCCGTCAACACCATGCCCTGCCGCATTATTGGCCTGACGGCTCAACACCTCGTCACGAGACTCCGGAGATGTTATGATCCTGGCTATCGCGTCGACAGCTCCTGTCACTCCTCCGTCAAAATCTCCCTGACGGAAACGCGGAGTTATCTCCGAACGTATGATAGAGCCGCAGACTCCGTCAGGCAGAATGCCTTCAAGGCCGTAGCCAGTCCTGATCACCACCTCACGCCGGTCCTTGACAATGAGCATCAGCAGACCGTTGTCATTATCCTTCTTGCCGATCCCCCATTGCCGGAACAGAGCCGTAGCAAAGTCATCAATGTCGGAATCAGCATCTATGTCATCCACCGCCACAACTACCACTTCGGCCGTAGTGCCCGACATAAGCGAACGCAGACGGGCATCGATGCGCTGCTGCGCATCTGCCGATATTATACCGTCCGGATTGGACAGAAAACGCGTGCTGTCCTGCAGATGTACGTTGGGCACCTGTGCCAGCGTGTACACATTAGCCGCCGACACCACTCCTGCGGCAGAAGCGGCAAACATTATCAAAAAAACAAAAAACTTTCTCAAAATCATACTGCTGGAAGGCTCATGCCATTAAGTTTTCTATATAAATCAAGTGCATAGACATCGGTCATGGACGATACATGGTCTATGACCGCCTGAATTTTGGTAAACAGGTCTGAAGATCCCACATCATACTGCTGCGGCACCCTGGCCAGCAGAAGTTTCGAATATGCGAGAGAAGGGAAACGCACGGCATGTATCAGCTTATCCATCAGAAAAGTTATGATCCTGTTGCCGGCAAGCTCCACATCAATCACATCCGAAGCTTTGTATATCCTGGCCCACGACACGCGGTTACACTCTTCGTAGGCCGCCCGTTCTCGTTGCGAGATATGCGCCAGCAGCGGCTCTGTGAAACTTCCGTTCAGGATTTTCTCTTCATTTTCAACAAATGCCGAAGCACAGCAGTTCACAAGAGAGCCTATCACGCACGAACGCATGTATGCCACCCGTTCATTCGGATCGTCAATCATGGCCATGATTCCGGCCATGCGTCCGCGGCGCTCCGGGTCAAAGAAGCCGAGCATGAGCGCCGTCACTTCGTCCGTGGAAAGAATCTTCAGTTTATGGGCATCTTCTAGATCCATCACCTCGTAACATATATCGTCGGCAGCTTCAACAGCAAACACAAGAGGATGGCGGCAATAGCGCACCTCACCTTCAGGACCGTAGTCGGGTATAAGTCCAAGTTCCTCGGCAACCCTTACAAAAGCGTCTCGCTCCGTACAGAAAAAGCCGAATTTATTCGGTTTGCACCACAGACGCGACTCATACGGATACTTGACAATAGAGGCCAATGTGGAATAGGTCATTGCAAAGCCGCCCTTTCTACGCCCATTGAACTGATGGGTAAGCTGGCGGAAAGCGTTGGCATTGCCCTCGAAATTTATCAGGTCGCTCCACTGCTCGGCCGACAGTTCTTCGCGCAGATCGGCTCCTGCCCCTTCTGAAAAAAACGCGGATATGGCTTTCTCCCCGTTGTGTCCGAACGGAGGATTTCCAAGATCATGCGCCAGACATGCCGCAGCAACAATATCAGGGATATCGCCCAATTTGTCGACCCATGGCTCGTTTTTATACTTCCGGCTTAGTCCCCTGGCGATCTCCCGGGCAATCGAGCGGCCCACACAGGCCACTTCCATACTGTGGGTGAGCCTGTTGTGCACAAATATGCTGCCGGGCAACGGAAATACCTGAGTCTTGTTCTGCAACCGCCGGAAAGGCGACGAAAACACCAGACGGTCATAGTCTCGCAGGAAATCGCTTCTGGTCTCGGCGCGCCTGTCATGGTAGTCCTCCAGCCCGAAACGCTTGTCGCTGATCAGTGACGGCCACTGCATCATTCCACCGTTACCTGACACCATAGACCGTTTCATGCAAGCGCCTTGCCGCCTTGTTTACATCCACACAGCCACGACACATCAGCAGCATTCTCACCTCAGGCAGCTCCGGGGCATAAGATGGCTGGACATATTCCATCTCCTCGGCCACTTCAAAGCCGTGACGGCGATAAAACTCTATCCGACGGCATGCGTCGTCCGAATCCGGCAACTCCACCTCCAGAACAGTGGGAGACTGCACACTGTCAATGATGCGGCCGCCTGTTCCATATCCTCGAAAATCAAGCATCACCGCAAAATGCTCCACATAGGCAAATCCTTCCGGCATGTTCCATACCGTGACAAAACCTACGAAATCTCCTGAAACCGGATCCTCCACCTCCCTGACCTCAAACATTTCCTCCGTCTCGGCCAGACGGACAAATTCCGGCCACGGGCGCCGCTCTTCCGGCGGAAACGCACTCTCATACAGAGATTTTACTTTCTCTGGATATTTCATTGCTGCTGTTCTTTCACTCATAATCATCTTATATCTCGCAAAATTACGCAAAAAATCTTGATTTTTTATTGTAAATTTGCAGTCTGAAATATCGTAACACTCAAAACCTAAGCTATAGAAACAATGGCAAAAAAAGCACTACTCGTGATTCTTGACGGCTGGGGTATAGGCAACCGCTCAAAAAGCGACGTAATCTACTCCACCCCTACTCCTTATTGGGACAGCCTGCTGGCAAATTACCCTCACTCCGAACTTCAGGCATCTGGCGAAAACGTCGGTCTGCCCGACGGACAGATGGGCAACTCTGAAGTGGGCCATCTCAACATCGGCGCCGGACGTGTGGTCTATCAGGACCTCGTGAAAATCAACAAGGCCATAGCCGACGGCTCCATCCTCGACAATCCCGAGATCAAATCGGCGTTTGAAACAGCACACGACACCGGATGCGGACTCCACCTGATGGGACTGACCAGCAACGGCGGCGTACACTCGTCGTTCGAGCATATCACGGCATTATGCGACATTGCCCGCCACTATGATCTGAAAAAAGTCTATCTCCACTGCTTCATGGACGGCCGCGACACCGACCCCCGTAGCGGCAAGGGCTTCATAGAAAGCCTTCAGGAGCATTGCGCCAAAAGCGCAGGCACAATCGCATCCGTGATCGGACGCTATTACGCCATGGACCGCGACAAACGATGGGAACGCGTCAAAGAAGCCTACGATCTTCTCGTCGAAGGCAAAGGCTCCCAAGCGACCGACATGGCAGCCGCCGTGCAGCAGAGCTACGATGAAGGCGTGACCGACGAATTCATCAAACCGATCCATAATTCCACAGTCGACGGCACAATCAAGCCAAACGATGTGGTCATATTCTTCAACTACCGCAACGACCGCGCCAAGGAACTCACAGTCGCCCTGACCCAGCACGACATCCCCGAAGCCGACATGCACACGATCCCCGGCCTGCAGTATTACTGCATGACACCGTATGATGCATCATTCACCGGCGTACACATCCTTTTCGACAAAGAAAACGTGGACAATACCCTCGGAGAATATGTGGCAAAGCAGGGCAAACACCAGCTTCATATCGCCGAGACTGAAAAGTATGCCCATGTGACCTTCTTCTTCAACGGCGGACGTGAAACCCCGTATGAAAACGAAGAGCGCATCCTGGTTCCCTCGCCCAAAGTCGCCACATACGACCTGAAACCCGAAATGAGCGCATACGAGGTGTGCGGCAAACTCACGGAAGCCATACGCTCTGAAAAATATGACTTTATCGTTGTCAACTACGCCAACGGCGACATGGTAGGCCACACCGGCATCTATGAAGCCATCGAAAAAGCAGTAGTGGCAGTCGACGAATGTCTCATGAGCACAATCGAAGCAGCCAAGGAAGCCGGCTACGAAGCAATCATCATAGCCGACCACGGCAATGCCGACAACGCTATCAATCAGGACGGCACTCCCAACACCGCCCACTCGCTCAACCCGGTGCCCTGCGTCTATGTCACCACCGACAAAAATGCAGCTATCTCAAACGGCAAACTCGCTGATGTCGCTCCCACAATTCTTCACATAATGGGATTACCCCAGCCCACAGAAATGACAGGACATTCCCTGATCTGATAAATATAGCTCGGAAAACAGACAGCGGCGCCCGAATGATTCAACGGGCGCCGCTTGCTTTTTATTCTTGGGTAGTGAATGTCAGAGACGGATCAGAAATCGCCTGGTTTGAGCATGAGCTTCTTTCCGTTGACAATATAGATACCGGGAGCAGTCACCGTGTTCAGACGGCGTCCAGACAGGTCATAGATGACAGTAGCCGAATTGTCGGCAGCATCGCCCTCAATGTCAACGATACCGACCACGTGCATGGCGTTGACCAATTCGGTATAATGTCTCGACAATGTCTCGTATGCGTCCTTAAGCTGAGACGATGTGACATCTGCATTCACCACACCGCGTCCGGAAAGCATGCTCTTATAGGCATTTTCCATATGGGCGGCCGTGACATCAGGATAATCCGACGAAGGAGTTGCTTTCACAGTCGCCTTAGACAGACCGAACTCTGCCATGACAAATGAAGGATGGCCGTTATCATCCTGTCCGTAGTGAGTCTCCGTCACCATGAAGCGAAGATGGCGGAAAGCCTTTGCCAAAGGTACTGCGTCGGACAAATAGACCTCGCGGTTTGTCTTTGGAAGATCTTCGGCAAACGTAGCCACATGTTCCCATGTCTTGGTCGAACCATTTGTGGTGGAGCCGTAAACCACTATACACGACGGAGCATAGGATGTAGAATTGCGGCGTGTGGTATAGGTAAACGAGAAGCAGGTAGAGCGGCCCTTCGTGCCGAGATCAATGTCGATATAATGGTCAAGACCGTCGGTGGTGCCTTCTTCCGTAGTGCTTGCGCTCTTGAACTCTGTGCGCAGATTGTTGTCCAGAAGCACGTCCCACGATGTGAAACCATCACCGTTGGCATTCGACGAGAACTGAGATGCTTCCAGTTCAACAGTCTCTCTGGCGGTTTCAATAGTGCCGGCCTGCTTGACCAGATTGTCGGTCTTTTCAATAAGGTTGGTGAGATTTGTGATCAGCTCCGGAGTCTCGTCCTTGCCTACGCACGTAATCGTCCACTGCGAGGTTGCCTCCGAAGAACTCCATCTAACCACATTGTAGTTGGGGTCTATATTCAGAGAATTGGAGCCTTGGTCACCGTTGGCAGCCAAAGCGAGTACGCCGTCACCAAGTTCAATCACCGCATAGGAAACCGGAACAGTGGTGGTCGGAATAACTGTGGCATTCGACTCGACACTGCCGATATACATGCCGTTTGCCTTATTGCGTATATAGAACTGTCCGTCTGTCTCTGACTGGGTAAAGAACCACACCTGACTGTCGACAGACTCATTGACCGTTGTCGCAGCACACTGGTTGCGTGAATTTACCGACAGAGCACGAGAAGAGAAGCCCTTGTTGACAATGCGGTAACCATAGCCAGGCTCTATGGCAATTCTGGCTTCGGTATTTTTCAGCAACCCATAATATTCAGTTGCCAGAGCATGATACGCACTGTTAATAGCATCCGAGGAACCTGAGGAAAGTGCGCTTTCCGCAGTCTCTACTGCCGCCGAGAGGTCAACGAGAGCCGACGCACGGTACCAGCTGACTTTAGTCTCGGTTTCATCGGCCAGAGCAATTATACCTCTGGCTGCGGCAATCGCATCAGTGAGCAGATCTTTTTTCTGATCCGCAGTACCACGGTCGATCACATTCGGAACCTCTGTAAGGGTATTGTCGGATCCCACACTGTATATTTTGGCTTTTCCGGTGGCAAGCATTTCCGCGGCATTGACGGTCATTGTCCAACTGTATGTGTTGGCAAATGTGATTATATTGCCATTCCCGTCATAAGCGGCAAAACCGACTCCGCCCTTTCCGCCTGACAGGGTGATATCAAGTCCGGACACACTATAGACATATTTGCCGTCCGATTTGGTGCCGGCGGCAAAGTCCTTTAGACCGCCAAGCTCTCCGCACTCTTCCTTGGCGAAACCGCTGTACGACTGACGGTCAGATCCGGGACGGTCGTCGATAAACAGCATCGCATTGTTTTTAGGATATTTCATATCCGCGATTTCACGCTTGACCGCATCAATATCTTCCTGTGTAAGAGTAGCATAGAATTCACTGTAATCACCAATGAAATAATTGTCCAGCGGCACAAAGAAGCCCCATGTCGTAAAGAAGTCCGTCAGGTCCTCCTCGGCTGCCATACAGCACATTTTAGCGAAATGCAGCATGTCGTAGCGGCAATTCAGGTAGTATGACTGCTGACGCGGATTTTTCCGAAGCAGTTCATAAAGGCGAGGATAGAATTTCTTGTTGTGGCCTGTAGCGTGATAGTAGAGCCACAGCTGCATGAACATTCGTGTAGTGCCCCAGGTGCCGTTTTCAAGATATGTCAGATTCTTATTGAATATTTCACGCTGACGGCTTGGGTAATCCGCTCTTGATGTGGCAATGCCCTGATAGAATACGGCCACGTTGGAGAATACATTGTTTGAAATCTCGGTAGTACCGGCAAATTTCATCGGATACTGGTTGATATGACCGTATTCATGAGCCGGCCCCCAGATAGCGCCAGAATTATCCTTGATGTGCAGCAGAATGTCGGCTGCGGTGCTGGGATTATATGCCGTACGCCATGATGTCGCATTCATGTACAGATCGCCTTGCATGGTTATGCCCATCATGCGATTGTTGAAATACTCATGGCTGGTGGCCACACTTGACGCAATCTTGTCTCCTTCCATAGGCTCGTAATAACCCTTGGCTCTTGGACTGAGAATATCTTCACTGGACTGAGCGCCGATAATAAGACGCTCGGCAAAACACATGTCATCCCATGCCGTCATAATTTCCGGCAGATCAAACTGGCGACGTGACGGATCAAGGATTCCTTTAAGACCGTCGGTAAGATATCCGCCGTCAGGTTTAGTCATCACCTGATCAAAGAAGAAATGCAGAATCACGTATTCTCCGACCAGATCAAACATATCATGCTGGGCTCTTGTGCGATAATATGCCCAGTCCTCATTGGTGTCGGGAGCATAAAGTTCATCGCCTATGTGGTTGAAGAAACCGTTGACCGAACCGCCCTCGATATGAATGGTTATGTCATTGAAATCGGGCAGACGGTGTTTTCTTACACTTGTGTTGGAATTATATGTATCTACAGTATAGTAGATATATTGTGCGGCTTTATTGGCCCACATCGGGATTATGTTAAGACCGTCATGAAGCTCCACCCCACTGTTGTAGTCATTAAACATGCCGGGACCTACGGCTCCGTCAATATACAGGGTCGAACCGTCTTTCGGTGCTTCATTCACCATCACGTAAAGCACGTCATGGCTATTGGTGAGAATGCCCGTAGGATTATTCATGTTGGTGTAAGCCTGCACACCCATCATATTGGCGGCTTCAGCTCCACGGCTGAATGGCTCATAACTCTGTACCCTGAACTTCTTGGCGTGTTTCGAATCCCACTCGGTCTTGTAGCGCGTGTCGGATTCGGCCCAATTGCCGGACTGCACCTTCTTGACCATGTTCTGCAGTTGCGCGGGAAGTGCCTTGTAGTTGGCATCGCTGGCAAGCTTCGATGCGCTCATGTTCTGATACGTACTGTTGAGTTTCGTGCATGCCTTGTCGGCAAACATTGCATTCAGAGCATTCTGGATAGTGCTGATGTTGTCTGTTATGTGGTTCAGTTCATCGGCCTTTGCCAATGCATCCTCGATTTCCGACTGCGAGATATCAATGACACTGGCTGTCCATCTTGTAGCTGCCGCATCATTGCTCCAGCTCACCACTCTTGAAGAGCCGTCGCAATGCATATACCCGTAATTATTGTTGTCGCCGTATGCACGCACCAGCAGATAGCTATCGTTTTCCGTAATATTCATGGCACAGTTCGCATTCGCAGTCAGGGTAGCGCCCCAGACTACGGACATGGCTCTCGAACTCTCAAGATAAGTGCCGTTATTGAGATTACGGAGATACACAGCGCCGTTAGATGCGTTTTCCGCAAGCCAATACTGCGAATAGTCATCGGGGCTGATAGAATTTGCCGTAGTGCCGGATGACTGACCGTTTCCGGTAAGTGCCTTGTCGGGATAAGCGACATTGGCAAACCGATATACCTTACCGGCCTCCACCGCTGCATGTGCAACAGACGCCAGTCCGGCAAAAGCCATCAGGGCTGCGGCCAGCAGATGCTTACAACAGATTAGTTTCATCGTAGATAATTGATTGTTAGTAGTTTATGGTATTAAAAATTATAAGCGTAAAATGTGTGTAATGCACCGTAATGAGCATAACGATCTGACAACGCGCAAAGATACGGATTTTACCCAATATCTGCAACAGTAAAATCCGTATCTTTCTTATTTATAAATATTGTAGGCGGCCCTGAAAATCAAAGCAGCACTTTCATTTCCAAAGCAAGAGCCTTGGCCGCGGCTCCGGCTGCTTCGGCGAAATCAGAGCCCGACGATGCATATATTATACCGCGGGATGAGTTGACCAACAGACCGCACTCTCCGTCCGGAAGCATGCCGTATTTCACCACTTCCTCAAGCGATCCTCCCTGCGCTCCGACTCCGGGAACAAGCAAAAACGATTTAGGAGCATGGCGACGTATGTCGGCAAACATGGAACCTCTCGTCGCACCGACCACATACATCATCTCGTCAGGACCGGCCCATTGCGCCGACGTGTCAAGCACACGCTCAAACAGACGCATGCCGCTGCCGTCTGGAATCATCTGAAAATCGGCAGATCCAGGATTGGAAGTCAAAGCCAGCAATATCACCCACTTACCGGGATATCCGAGAAACGGCTTTACGGAATCATGGCCCATGTACGGGGCCACCGTAATGGCGTCAACGTCAAGATGCTCGAAAAACGAGCGGGCATACAGAGCCGAAGTATTGCCGATGTCTCCACGCTTGGCATCCGCGATAATGAACTGATCGGGATAATTCTGCCTGATGTATTTCACGGTTTCCTCAAAGGCCACCCATCCGTCCACTCCCATGCTCTCAAAAAAGGCAAGATTCGGCTTGAACGCCACACAATAGGGTGCCGTGGCGTCGATAATCGCCTTGTTGAAGGCCAGCAGTGGGTTTTCTTCCGTCAGCAGATGGGCCGGAATTTTTTTAATGTCGGGATCGAGTCCCACGCACAGAAACGAACCCTTGCGGGCGATGTTTCCGATAAGATCCTTACGAGTCATGGCTATTTATTCTATTGATTAAAGTTCGGAAAATTTAAGTTTTTCAGCATTCTCAGCTATGATGAGCCGGTCGATACATTCCTGTATATCACCGCCCACAAAAGCGGGAAGGTTGTATATCGTATAATTGATCCTGTGATCGGTGATGCGTCCCTGAGGATAGTTATAAGTGCGTATCTTGGCTGAACGGTCGCCGGTGGACACAAGGGTCTTTCGACGTGAAGCAATGTCGTCTATATACTTCTGGTGCTCTTTGTCGTATATGAAAGTGCGCAGACGGCTCAGCGCGCGCTCTTTGTTCTTGGGCTGGTCGCGGGTTTCGGTACATTCGATCAGTATCTCCTCGCTCTCGCCGGTGACAGGATTACGCCATATATAGCGCAGACGCACTCCCGATTCGACTTTGTTCACATTCTGTCCGCCGGCTCCTCCCGAACGGAAAGTATCCCATTTGATCTCGCCTTCATTGATCTCCACATCAAACTCCTCCGCTTCCGGAAGCACAGCCACAGTAGCTGCCGACGTGTGTACACGGCCCTGGGTCTCGGTGGCAGGCACACGCTGCACCCGGTGCACTCCGCTTTCATATTTAAGCACACCATAAACACCGTCGCCGCTAACAGCAAAAACGATCTCCTTGAATCCTCCGGCAGTGCCCTCGCTGAACGATGTCACAGCCACGCTCCAACCTCTGGACTCACAGTACTTGGAATACATCTTGAACAGGTCGCCGGCAAACAATGCCGCTTCATCACCTCCGGTTCCACCACGGATCTCGACTATGGCATTCTTGCCATCCTCGGGGTCTGCGGGAATAAGCAGCAGTTTTATCTCCTCCTCAATTTCCGGGATAGCCGACGCGGCCGCATCAATCTCCTCTTTGGCAAGCGTCCGCAGTTCATCATCACGCTCCGTTTCAAGCACCTGCCGCGCTTCTTCCACATTGCCCAGCAGATTTCTATAGCGACGTGTAGCGGCAACCAGACGTTCAAGGTCCTTATACTCCTTGGTCAGACGCACATAGCGACGCATATCGGCGATCACAGAAGGGTCGGTAATCAGTGTGCTCACTTCCTCGAAGCGCGCATCAATGCCTTCAAGGCGTTGCAACAATGAGTTTTCTGCCATATATGATGAACGAAGTTTAAATTTTCCACAAATTTACTAAAAGTTCCCCATTCGCACAAAAACGACAAAAGCCGGCTCCAATTACAGCACCGGCTTCCGTCGTTTTCAATATATCTTCAATAAAGTATCAGATACGCTTTCTCAGATTATCCACATACTTCTTAAGAGCTTCGTTTTCAGGATCAAGCTCAAGCATCTTTTCATAATACTCCACCGCCTTGGCAAAGTCTTTGTTTTTATGATAATAACCGGCGATCATCTGGTATGATTCCTTATACAGATTTACGTATTTTTCCAGATTTTCCGGATCTTTGTTGAGTTGTTCGAGAATAACATTGTAGACCTGCACGGCTTCTTCGGGAACTTCGTTATTGTTGGCAACGATAAGGATACGAGCCTTACGCTGCTGATAACGGGGGTCCTCACCTTTGACCACAAGAGACGAATCAATAGCGGCAATAGCCTTCTTGGCAATTTCGGCACGCTCGGGAGCTTCGGCCTCCATCTTACTCATGTGAGTCATATAGTAACCGGAAATGGTATAGTAGTCATAATAGTCGCTTTCGCCAGCCGCCATATATTTTTCCTGATTGGCCACAGCGCCCTCATAGTTCTTGGCCTTGTAATATGCGTCGGCCAGATCGCGATATGCATCAGCCTTGTCGGGATTTGTCTCCACAGCCTTCTCGAAATAAGGCAGGGCCTCATCCTCTCGGTCCATCTTGTTCAGAAGCCGGGCATACTGAGTGTAGTCATTGGAGGTAAAACGGTTATTGGCCGGAGGAGTCATGGCAAAGAACTCTTTTGCGCGCTCCATGGCTGCGGCATTGTGACCCATGTCCACCTGGTTCAGGAAACGCATACGGCGCATCTGGAACGACTCGGGATTCTTAGCGAGTATCTCACCGGCGAGTTTATAACTCTGTGCATACTTCTTGCCGAAATAAAGCAGTGCCACATAACGCTCTTCATCCTGAATGAAGTGATTGGGATTTTTCATGTATTTGCCGTATTCCACAGCTGCGTCCGACCAATGGTCGGTTTCATACAGCTTTTCAGCGTACTCACGCTGAGCCAGAGCGGAATTAGGCATTTTTTCAAGCAGCTCCTCAAGTTTGCTGACCGTCAGCTTGGGATTGGCATGCACGTATGCGTTGGCATACTTCACATAGGCTTCGGGCTTCACATTGTTACCTGTATAGAATATCGCATTCTCATAAGCGGCAGCGGCATCACCGATCTGCTTTTCAGCCAGATATTTGTCGCCCTGCATCACATAAATATCGGGGCATGATTTGTCGCGTTTCGAAGCATCCTTCATGTAATCCTCATACTCCTTGGCATAGAGCACAGGATCAGCATTGAAGTATGCACGGGCAACGGCCACATTCGTCTCGGCCGACTTGTCAGCCTTGACCGCAGCCTTAAACTGGTTTTTAGCTTCCGCGGCATTGCCCTGCTTCAGAGCGAGAGCACCCATACCCACATAATTGAGACCGTTCTTCGAGTCTGCGGAAATACCTTTGTTAAAATAGTCCTGTGCAGTGGCCTGATCGTTGTTGAACAGCGCGATCTGACCGAGATAATAATATGCGGTAGCCTTGTCGGTAGATCCGTCGTTGAGCGTACGTTCAAGGATCTCACGGGCATTGTCATACTGTTCTACTTTGAAATAGTCGACACCGTCGAGGTATCCCTGGCCCTGGGCCGAAGCGGAAAGAGCGGCAGCAGCGCACACCGCAGTGATCAGGAGGTGTTTGAGGTTCATTGCTTTTCTGTTAATTGCTATATTATGTTTTTTGGTTTATTTACTTTAGATATATGACGCAAAAAAGGGTTTATTTATTGCGCTCCTGCCGTCGACACATTGACCATGCGCGGCTGGACTATGGCCGGGAGCACTCCTGTGAGTTGAATCACTTTCTGTCCCTGCATACCTGTGACAAATGAATAAAATGCGTTGTTAAGCGTACCACCCACCGTGGTGGTGATCATATACACCGAGCGAAACAACGGATACCGACCGTCAAAAATATAGGCCTGATACGGTTTGTAGGCCTGCACAGATCCGTCGCCGGCCACAGCCATCACCTTGATCGCCGGATTAAACTCCAGCATGGTCGTGTCGTTGGCTGTGGACCGCGCCCTCATCTCTTCTTTGGATATCACAGTACCGTCCATGTCGGCGCTGACCCAGCTCACTCCCACGATGCCGAGAGCGTTGGGGCGAGAAGTGACAGCGTCAAACACATCGCGTGCCGACTGCTCTGCATACACGTTGGAGCCAAATCTGACGCCACCGCATATAGAGTCGCGCATAAACTGCATTATACTTGAGCCGTTCTGGTCAAACACCACCCTGATGGTATCGAGTTTGGTGGGCCACATTTCATCCCAGGTCTTTATCTCGCCGGAAAGTATCTGTCTGAGTTCCTTGAGCGATATGACATCCTGCGGATTTTTTTCGTTCACGATCAGCGCGATGGCGTCGACGGCTATGCGCTGTTCACGCGGCTTCAGTTTGCGGTTGTGCAGACGGGCTTTTTCCTGTTTGGTCAGACGGCGCGCTGTCACTATGGTCCTAACAGAGTTATCCGGATCCATCAGCGAGTCTATTGCTTCACGCTGCGACACATAATAAGGTATCACCCAGGCCTGACGACGTTTGTTGTTGTAGGAATACTCAAACACATCTATCTCCTGCGACATGATGTTTTCAAACGAGGCATCACACACCAGAGTCATCCGTTCCACCTTGGGACCGGACTGTGACGATCCGCCGCCACCGCATGCGCTCAGCAGCAATGTGACGAATAAACCGGAAAGGAAAAGTTTCAACTTCATTCAAATATCAGATGTTTGAATCTATACCCTTGAATTGCCGGTAAGCACGCCATATTCCATAGAGTATGAACATGCCCGCCGCCGTATAGCGTATCCACGCCCAGTTAGGTTCCCACCTGAAGAAGTTGAGCAGAAGCAGCACACCCATGCCCACGTATATCACAATCATGAAGATTCCGAAGACTGTGTACATGACCTTAGGAGTACCTGTGCCCGAGGTGCGTTGACGCGCATTGGTGTCAAGTAGAGACTGTTTATGTTCGTCGTCCAATTCTTTCATAGCTACTTAATTTTGATTACTAAGGTAACGTTGGCATGCGCGACAATGTTCGCTACAAAGCGCAGAATGTCACAAAGGTATGAATTATTTCGATTTTTTGCAAAAAAACTTAGTCCGGCAATGGAGAAAGTACCGGAACGGCTCCTATACGGCCAGTCCGTATCAGCCTGTTCACCACTGCCGTATCGGCCACAGCGTCAGTCGCGTTCAGCGGTAGGTCCACCACCTCCACCACAACAGCTCCGGGAATCACCGACCGCAACAGATCGCCATGCGAAGGAATATCCGTCAACGTTCTATAAGTGTCTATGGAATACGTGGTAAACCGGCTCTGCAAAGTCACTCCGCGGCGGTCGAGCCAATACCCTCCTGCCAGCGGCACAGGGGCAGAACCGGCCGTGATATCGCCTGGCGCCGGATAGCTGATAAGCCGCCCGTCATCGCCGACCTCTATGGCCACATTAGCGGAATAGTTTCCCGACATTCTGTATATCCTGGCTTTTTTCACAGCCGCAGCCGGCTGATTGCCAACGTCGGTTTTCTGCTCCACGATCCGACTTTCTGCACTACGCGAAACCGAGCAGGCCGACAGAATCATACCTGAAACCATGGCCACAGCCAACATTATCCTAATCATGATCAAAATTCCGGGAATAGACGATTCTGATCTCTGGCCACTACGGCCATACACTCCATCTCTATAAGCCAGCCCGGCCGACACACAGGTGCATGCACCACCACCAACGGAACATGCGGCAGGCGGCAGGCCAACAGATTGCAGACCACGCGAAAATCAGCCTGATCGCGCAGATACACCACCGCATGGATCATATCGTCAACTCCGCAACCGCCCTCAGCCAGCAACGCTCCGACATTGTCAAGCATTCTGTCGGTCTGGGCCACAACATCGCCATGATGCACCACCTCACCCTTGTTGTCTATGCTTGCTGTGCCGCTCACAAGCACCATGCGCCTGTCTGCAAAATCCACCGCGGTAGCCCTTTCGAATGCCACGCCATATTCAATCGTCGGGTTAAGATTTGACAATGCCTTGAGATAGCTCACCTGACCGGACCGCAGGCCACGTATGGCGTATGCGTTGAACACCACCGGCGCACGATGATCCGCGCCACGTCCGCCGATACCGGTGGACGCGATAAAATGCGTCGAAGGAGTCAGCCCACGCTCTGCAAACACAGTGTTGCGCCCACGCACCATGCCGGCATAATTGTTGTCAATATCACCGACAAAAAACCATGTGCGCACACATTCATCCAAAAGCGACACATCCGAAGCATAGTCACGAAGAATCTCCTCTGTAGCCCTCTCCGAGTCACCAGCAGGAGCCTTGTCGGGAGTATATAGATGAGTCAGTGCCGCATCCGCGGCAGGCTCATCCTCCATAAGCACCAGAGCTGCGACTTTCACACCTCCGGACGGCGGCTGCTCGACGATGGAGTAAGGACAGCCGAGCACGTCATCAAGCAGCGGGGACTGATTAGCGGCGTCGCTTACAAAAAAACGGGCGAAAACCGGAGTCATTCCAAACGATACCGGCAGCACGGCCACCGCACGGCGCATAGCGTCAAACTGGCTTCGTCCAGGCAGCATAGGATCGGCCGACAGTATGGCATGTGACTGACGCCGGCCTGCCGATGTGGCAAAAGTCCGCACTGTCATTTCAATTCCGCCGTTCACCGCCTTATGATAATCCATAGCCATCTCTCACTCCGCAGTATCTGTCCTTAAATATCATTCCGGCACAGTCATTTCTCCGGCGATCGGGCGGAGCAGCGCCCGCTTTACTTCATCAGACGACAACCCCAGTCCAAATAAAAACATAAGTTTTGTAATGGCTGCTTCAGAAGTGATGTCATGTCCGGAAATCACCCCTACGGCAGCAAGACGGTCCGACGATACATAACGTTTTTCATGGACTCCACCGTTGACACACTGTGTCACGTTCAACACCACGATCCCTCGGTCCACCGCTTCAGATATCACGTTGACAAACCACTTGGACGAAGGAGTATTACCGGCGCCGAAAGTTTTCAGGACCACTCCTTTTACTCCAGGAGTATTGAACTGATGCCTGAGAATGGCTTCCGTCATGCCTGGATAAAGATCTATGAACATCACGTTTGTGTCCATGGCCACCCTAAGGTTCACCGGCGCCTCGACATAGTGGCGCATCAGAGCCTCATGATTGTAATTTATGCCAAGTCCTATTCTTGCCAAAGGAGGATAATTATTGCTCTTGAAGGCATTGAAATTGTCAGCGCTCATTTTGGTTGCCCTGTTTCCGCGCCACAAATAATTCTCAAACAATATCGCGACTTCCTGTACTACAGGCTGTCCGTTGCTACGGGTAGCCGCAGCAATCTGCAGAGCTGTGATCAGATTTTCCTCACCGTCGGTCCGGACTTCGCCGATAGGCAGCTGCGAACCTGTGATAATTACCGGCTTATGCATGTTTTCCATCATAAAAGACAATGCAGAAGCGGTATAGGCCATCGTATCTGTGCCGTGGAGAACGACGAACCCATCAAACGAATCATAGTTGTCTCGTATATGACACGCTATCTCCGTCCACCTATCCGGACTCATGTCGCTTGAATCTATCGGCGGCGACACCTGCACATTATCTATCTGATAATCCAGCATCTTGATTTTAGGCACATTGTCAATCAGATGATCAAAATCAAACGGCTCAAGTGCGCCCGTCTGCTGATTCTCAATCATTCCGATCGTGCCACCTGTATAGATTATCAGAATTTTGGGTTTCATTCTCCTTGAATATTAAATATGTAAAGACTATCCTACTTTCGATCCGGGTGCCACCGGTCCTGTCGGGCCTATAACCACCAGCGAACCGTCTGAGCTTACAGCAGACAGAATCATGCCGCAACTCTCCACTCCACGCAGTTTGCGCGGCGGAAGATTGGCAATATAGCATATCTGACGCCCTGTCAATTGCTCAGGATCATAATACTTGGCAATACCGCTGACTATTGTACGGGGCGAACCGGTGCCGTCGTCAATAAGGAACTGCAGCAGTTTGTCGGCTTTCGGCACACGCTTACACTCAAGCACAGTGCCCACCCTTATGTCACATCTGCCAAACGTGTCGATATCCACATCGGCGCTCTGCGGCTCCGGTTTCCATGCTGCCAAAGCGTTGGCTTCCTTGGCACGGTTGAGTTTGTCGATCTGGGCCTGAACGGCTGCGTCATCAATCTTCTCGAAAAGGAGCTCAGGCTCTCCGAGCTTTACACCTGCGGCAAGCAGAGAATCGCAGCCGAGCATATCCCAGTCCACAGAATCAAGATGCAGTATACCACATAGCTTCCCACTCATAAATGGCAGGAAAGGTTCAAATGCCACGGCAAGGTTTGCCGTGATCTGCAACGCCACATTGAGAATAGTGGCCGTACGGGCCATATCCGTCTTGGCCAGCTTCCACGGTTCTGTCTCCTGAAGATATCGGTTGCCCACGCGGGCCATGTTCATTGCTTCCTTGAGAGCGTCCCTGAAATGGAAATCCCTTATATTCGAGGATATGGATTCCTTGAGTGACCGAATTTCGTCAAACACGCCGGCATCCACAGGCATCAGCTCTCCGCAGGCAGGCACCTCTCCACCGAAATATTTCTGCGTAAGCACCAAAGCACGGTTTACGAAATTGCCAAGTATGGCCACAAGCTCGTTATTATTGCGTGCCTGAAAATCCGCCCATGTGAAATCATTGTCCTTGGTTTCAGGAGCATTGGCAGTCAGAACATAGCGCAACACATCCTGCTTGCCAGGGAAATCTTCCAGATATTCATGAAGCCACACCGCCCAGTTGCGCGAAGTGGATATTTTGTCTCCCTCAAGATTAAGGAACTCATTTGCCGGAACATTGTCGGGAAGCTGATAGCCGTCGCCATACGCGCTGAGCATGGCAGGGAAGACTATGCAATGGAACACTATATTGTCCTTGCCGATAAAATTGATTATACGCGTTTCCGGATCCTTCCACCACTTCTCCCATGAATCCGGGCAGAGCTCCTTGGTGTTGGAAATATATCCTATGGGGGCGTCAAACCACACATAGAGCACCTTGCCCTCGGCCCCTTCAACCGGCACAGGCACGCCCCAGTCGAGATCACGGCTCACGGCACGCGGCTGCAGCCCCATGTCGAGCCACGACTTGCACTGACCGTAGACATTGGACCGCCACTCCTTGTGGCCGTCAAGTATCCAACGGCGCAAGTAATCTTCCCACTTGTCCAGCGGCAGATACCAGTGAAACGTCTCTTTCATCACAGGAACGGTGTCGGTCAGCGCGCTGCGCGGATTGATAAGATCAGTCGGTGCAAGCGACGTGCCACATGACTCGCACTGGTCGCCGTAGGCGCGGGGATTATGACAATGCGGACATTCGCCCGTCACATAGCGGTCGGCCAGAAACTGCCCGGCCTTCTCATCATACAGCTGCATGGACGAACGTTCCACAAACTCACCCTTGTCATAAAGAGTGCGGAAGAATTCGCTCGCCATGGCATGATGTGTATCAGAAGTAGTACGAGAATATACATCGAACGATATGCCCAGACCGGCCATTGAATCCTTGATTATGGTGTGATAGCGGTCTACAATATCCTGTGGTGTCACTCCCTCGCGCTTGGCCTTGATGGTGATGGGCACACCGTGTTCGTCGCTGCCGCCTATCATCATCACCTCTTCACCGTTAAGGCGCAAAAACCTTGTGTAAATATCGGCGGGCACATACACCCCGGCCAGATGTCCTATATGAACCGGACCGTTGGCATAGGGAAGAGCCGTGGTCACCAGAGTCCGTTTGAATTCCTTCTTCATAATCAATCGTGAGCTATCGCGTTTTGAATTAAGATTCTAATTTATCCCACAAAGTTACACACAAATTCCCATATTTCCCCCACTCATCCGCATTTTCGGTATAAAAATCTAAAAAATAGTTAACTTTGCATTAACATTCAACCGACGGAATCCTCTAAAATATCATCCGCATGGCATCATCTCTGAAAATTCTGTTTTTCATCGGCGCAGGAAGTTTCATCGGCGGCGTGGCCCGCTACGGATTATCATGTCTGACCCGAACAATGGCGGGAGCGCCATCATTCTGGGGAACTATGGCGGCAAATATTCTCGGCTGCCTGTTTATCGGCATTTTGTACGGGCTATTCGAACGTCACAATATCCCGGGAGAGCATTGGCGGATGTTTCTCACCGTTGGATTCTGCGGTGGATTCACCACATTTTCCACATTCATCAATGAAAATCACACAATGCTTTTCGACGGGCGTTTCCTTCATGCCGCCGCCTATGCCGCCGCCAGTCTGATAATCGGTCTCTCAGCCGTACACATCGGACACCTCATAGCCCGTCATATATAACAATCCCGTAGCGAAAATCACCATCAACACAAAAGAGGTCAAGTCCACAGGGGACCGACCTCTTTTTGCGTTGTCTTACCTGGACTCGAACCAAGACAGGCAGAACCAAAAACTGCAGTGCTACCATTACACCATAAGACAATCATATATGCCCAAGCCATACAGCCTAAAGCGATGCAAAGTTAAGGCAAAAATTTCTCCTGTGCAATAGTTTGATAAAATTTGCGGATGAAAGACTTGACCAGCGCTCTTATTATGACGGGAATTTTGTAACTTTGCATCCGTTATGAATATAGGTATAATTGTGGCGATGGGCAAGGAGATGGAATTGCTGTTGCCTTTGATGAGCGAGACACAGACCTCGCATATAGACGGTTACACATTTCATTCCGGCACAATCGGCCGACATAATGTCACGGCCATGCAATGCGGCATAGGCAAAGTGAACGCAGCACTCGGTTGCCGCGCGCTTATCGACAACTTTGAACCGGAACTTATAATCAACACCGGAGTGGCAGGCGGAACAGGATCAGCGGCCAAGGTACTTGATGTGGTGATAGCCGACCGGGTAGCATATCACGATGTGTGGTGCGGGCCAGGCACCGTTCCGGGCCAGGCTGCCGACTGCCCGCTCCATTTCGCGGGATCGCCTTACGTCCTCGGCATGAAGTGGCTACAGGAGCTTCCTCATGTAAAATTCGGCCTTGTGGCGTCAGGTGACGTATTTGTGGACTCCCCCGACACAGTAGCCAGGATCAAAAGCATGTATCCGGACGCGGCAGGAATCGACATGGAGTCCGGAGCGCTCGCCCAGACATGCCACCGTATGGGCATCCCTTTCATCTGTCTGCGCGTGATCTCCGACACTCCAGGAGAAGTAGCCGACAATGGAGCGCAATATGAGAGCTTCTGGACAGCCGCTCCTCAGGAAGCATTCGACATCGTGAAACAGATAATCCTACACCTGTGATGGAAAAGATCGCGAGTTTCACCATTGACCACAACCGTCTGCTACGTGGCATCTATGTGAGCCGACGCGACATGACACCGTCGGGCGACACCATAACCACATTCGACATCCGCCTGACCGAGCCAAACCGCCAGGAAGCCGTTTCCCCACAGGCCCTGCACACAATCGAGCATCTTGCCGCCACATGGCTCAGAAATGATCCGGAATGGAAAGACCGGGTGGTCTACTGGGGTCCCATGGGATGCTGCACCGGATGTTATCTAATTCTTCAGGGTGCGCTTGAACCGGCCGACATAGTCCCGATGATGCGGCGGATGTGGAAATTCATCGCCGATTTCGAAGGAGAAATACCAGGAGCCACAGCCCGCGATTGCGGAAACTTCTCCTTCAATGACCTGCCATCGGCCAAATCAACAGCATACGTTTTTCTCAGCGAAGTGATCGACAGGATCTCTCCTGCCAACATGGTCTATCCGGAATGATGAAAAATCTGCGCGCATCCCGCGGAAAATTTTTCATAGAACGTCTGATTGCCGAAGGCGAACATGACCGTCAGGATTTCAAATACACCATAAGCGACGCCCGCAAGATAGCCCGCTCACTGTCGGCCTTCGCCAACCATCGCGGCGGCCGCCTGCTCATAGGCGTGAAAGACAACGGTACGGTGGCCGGCGTACGGTCCGAGGAAGACATATACATGATCGAGACGGCTGCACAGATCTACTGCCGTCCCGAACCGTCGGTCACATTCCACGCCTACAAGGCCAACGACGAAGGCGCACAGGTCATAGTGGCCGAAGTCGCACCATCAGACATCCGGCCGATATACGTGCAAGAAGACGACGGCAGCCAGAAAGCCTACATAAGGGTGGCCGACGAGAATATTCTTGCTCCGGAGCTGCTTGTCAGAGCCTGGCGCCGGCAAAACTCTCCTCAAGGTTCCCTGCTCACGCTCAATGCAGTCGAGACAACCGTCATCGACACCATCGCCGCATCGGTCGGTGGAATGATCTCGTCAGAGCAGCTCATACGCACGGTCAAAGCCAGCCGTTTTACGATCGAAGAAGCCATAACGAAACTCGCCGCCATAGGCACGGTGGAGTTCCGTTACCATGGCGGCGAATTTATGCTGGTCCTTAAAGATCAGAGTGAAGCCATAGGCTGAAGCGAACGCACCTTAGCTCCGAAAGCGAGCACTCCGGAAGGAGTAAGCTCCACAACGGAATTATCGGGCATCACCACATGATTGTCGTCCAGATAGGCAAACAACTCATAGCTGTCGCCGGAAGGCAGAGTCACATTCCAGCTGTTATTGTCGGCATGGAAATCAAGACGCACGGAAGATTTGTCGTCTTCCGACACAATATCGTATCCTTTGCCGTCGCACTTCACCAGATAGCTGCGGCCGTCATTGCCCTTGATCTTCTTTGTACCGCAGGCCATGGGATTGTCACCGCTCCAGAACTCTATGCTGTTGATCACCACCAGGTCGGCCAAAGTCGAGACCTCATACACGGGAAGCACCCACAGAGCGAAAAACACAAGTTCGTTGACAAACTTGTTGCCAAGACTTTTGTTCCACGACAGCAGACGGTTGGTCAGAGCGAAGCTTCCCACACACGATGAAAGCGAAAGAGATGCGGCCAAAGCCACTGCCACACCTACGGTCAATACATTTTTTCTCATAAATAAAATAAGATTATATAGTGTGATTAAAGAGTCAGACGGGTATAGCGGTCTTGCCAACATCGTAGAAACGCATGATCCGCGCCACATAGTCCGTCGTTTCTCGACCGCGAAGATAACCATATTTTACGACAGGATCATTATAATGGGCGGGATTTGCCAACATTAATGCCGCTTCAGCCACGTTGCCGTCCCATTTCCGGGAATCCATTCCATGCTTTTCGGCAAGGCGGATAGCATCATACACGTGTCCGATACCTCCGTTATAGGCCGCAAGCACAAACTTGATACGCTCACCGGCGTCAGGGACCTTTGACTGCAGCAGCCTGTCAAGATCGCGCAACAGGTTCACCGCCACGCGCACCGACTGCTCAGGGTCGTTGGCATTGCGCAAACCGTAGGCACGCCCCGTACGTGGCATGATCTGCATCAGTCCGCGCGCGCCGGCAAATGAACGCGCACGCGGATTAAAGCGGCTCTCGGTATAGGCCTGGGCCGCGAGCATCCTCCAGTCCCACCCGATAGACGGCGCATAGCGCCGGAATATATTGTCATACCTCGATATGGTGCCGTCGGTAAAGTCTATCGAAGAATAAGGATTGCCTACGATCTTGGCCAATTGGAAATAGCGTTTCAACAGCTCTTTCTGAGCCTCCTGCGGAGCGGCATCTTTCATCCATGAGTTTACCGAATCAGCCAGACACTGCCTGTCCGGAGCAACAGCCCACGAAGCACGCTGCTCGAGCGACAACGGCATCGAATAATCTATATTGGCGAAATAAGTGCCGTTAAGCGCCGCCACATCAGAGTCTGCCACCGTAAGCGGAACGGCACCGGAAGCTACCATCTCAATCAGGTCCTCGGTGACGATGGTGTCACTGTCGACAGGCCTGATGATTATTCCTCCTCCAAGCTCGTCATTGAGATTCTGAAGACGGTGGAAATATTTGGACCCGCGCTCCACCCACACCTCGCGGCCTATCAGCTGGGTCACATCCGTGATAACCGTATCCGACCCTAAAGTAGGCTGAACCAGCACCTGTGTGGAGATATTCTCATAGCCGCACGGTGACACCTGTCCGGCATATTCCGCCGTAACCGGAACTTCATATGCTATCAGATCAATATCTCCCTCGTTGGCCATTTCTATAAGGCGGGGAAGCGAGCCGGCCACAGTCAGTTTCACCTCCATACCCTTGTCGGCGGCAAAACGGTTCACCAGATCATAGTCATAGCCGAGGGAATCACCGCGATATATAAAAAAAGACGTCGGAGAGTAAAGAGTTCCCACTCTAAAAGTGTCAGGCAGAGCACAATCCTTGCCGGCGCCGTCCGACATCCGATCCCGGCGGCCGCAACCTGCCACGACACATGCCATGACAACCAATATAAATAGCAGAAAGGTCTGAATCTGTTTCATCACTCCATATTATACATAAGAATCCTGCGATTTGTTCACTCAAAACCTCACATATACAAACAAAACGGGACGTCACTGTACTGTGACGCCCCGTTTTTTTCAGTCAAATGCGTTTATACTCAGAAAATCACCTTTGTACGTTCAGAAGTGATATAAAGCCCCCCGCGTACGGGCACCGCCGCTTCTCTGCCGATGATATCGTAATATTTCACAGGAGAAACTTTATCCGAAACGCCAATCTCATCAATCGACACATTCATATCAGGCAGTTCAGACTCATCGGCCATGCCGACCAGCTCCATATACCACTGGGAAGCCTGCGCGTCCGAAGTCCACACAACAATATGTCCGTTATTATTTCCACCCTGATGGATGGATCCATAGTTGTTGTGTCCGGGCTGCACGTCAGTCAGGTTCGTATAGCCTTCCATAGTGCTTACCGCACGATATTCATGAGCCATAGCAGGATCGGGAGTCATTGAGAAAGCTGTTTCCACCGCAGCCGGCGACTGAGCCACAAACACCTTATGATCGGGATGATAGATGATCCAGTTCTTGGAATCCTCGCTCTTATTCATGAAAATGAACGTAGAGGCCGAAGTGTCATGGCTGGCTGAAGATGTGAGCTTGGATCCGTCTGTGGTCAGGTAGCGGTCACCGAATGTATATGTGCCGTTGTGTGCACTTTGCAGGCGGTAGATTCCACCATGCTTGATCTCAATAGCCGACCCTGTAGTTATGGCCTTATTGAAGAGGATATAATTATCGAGCGTAGGCTCGGCATCATAAGCGGCGGCAGCCTCTTCGGCCTCAGGGTTTCCCTCTCCGGTGGGTTGGCCCACATATTTACCCGGTTCCCCTTTCGGAGCTTCGGTTTCAAGACGATAGCGGATCATAGCGGAGGTCAGTCCCTGGCGCACTGAATCATCCTCGTCGGCACAATATTCATATGCATCGCCGGTGATTTCCTCTATAGTGAGATTGCGGAACATTCCACAGTATGCCTTGCCGAATGTCTCTTCTTCAAACAGGAAACCGAGCGTATTGTCATGCTGCCAGCACATTGTGGAATATGCAGAACCGAGGTTGCTCACCTGCTTGCGGCCGTCCCATGTGGTGAAGGATGACGGAGATGAGAAATCTTCAGGCTGAGAGAGAGCCTTCCATGCAATGCTGACATTTCTGCGTGATCCGCCGTAAGGGAACGACTGCAAAGCCATATAGCACTTCTCCTGAGTCTCGATATTGCGCACGGGAAGGATCATAATCTCTCCGTCGCATGCGTTGATGGAGCCCATGCCCATGTCTGTGGCCACAGTGCCGAGCCATGAACCTTCGCCCTTAGCCACATCGGTGTAGCGGAAAACATTGAAGTTACGATTGCCCCAACGGTTGCGCGCGGCCAACAGAACGGAGCCGTCAGGCAGTTCTTCCGCCTTGGGTTCGTCGCCGTTGGACGACACGGCAGGAACGCCGCCGAGTATATGCCATGTCTGGCCGAAGTCATCGGAATAGAGAGCCCAGTTGCGCGTATTGCCGCCGTCATTCTGGCTGCTAAGCACGGCATACAGACGATAGTAGTCGCCGACTTTGATCTGACGGCTCTGTGTCATGCGGCCCGATCCGAAGAACTGGCCGTCGATCTTGCCATACGCAGCTTCTCCGTCAAAAATCGACAGAATCTGCTCGGTTATATCCTGATGGTCACTCCACGTGTCGCCGCCATCCTCGCTGTACCAGCGGAAACAGAAGTTGGGCGCATCGCGACGGCTTGAAAAGAAATTGACATGACCACCCACAGCAATCATAAGCACCTTGCCAGTCTCACGGTCGCTGACAATAGCTGCATCACCGAACGCACAGTCCTTGTCGGTCGTATAATTACCTTCAGCCACATGATTGCCTTCGGCATCACAAAGATGTCCGGGTTCACTCCAGGTAAGACCATTGTCATCACTGTGGCTCTGGTAGAGGTCAATGCGTCCGGCACCGATGTCACCGCCACCATAACGATAGTCATTGATAGCTATCAGACGGCCTTTGTTGGGACCGTTCTCCACAGTGGTGATAGCAGGGATACGGTAGCAGACATTATATCCGGTGGTACCGTCATAGCGGAACACCATGATATTCTTTGATATCTCGATCGAACGAGACACAGTCACATTGAAGTTCTTTACATTGACGCATTTGTTGGCATCGGCAGGATCGGCATCGACCGTAAAGCCATTGGCATCATCCACGCCAATGCCTGTAACTGCCACATGCTGGAACTCATCGGTAACCTCAACGGTCTTTCCATCTGGAGTGTCTATCGACAGAGTAGCCGAGCCTGCATCCTGAGCACGCTTCACATCAAATTCGTATGACGACACATGCATGCCCTGCGGCGCTGTGAATGCCCAAGGTCCATATTCAATGCCGGAAGCGATCTTCAGAGTGCCGTCTGTATCGAACTGCATATTGTTGGCCACAGAACTCATCACCACCGACGGAGCAGCGTCGCGCGTCCACGACATATACCATGTCGACGGCTTGCCGGGCACATTGCCCATCGTGCCGTTGTCAGCATTGATCGTGAAAGTCTGCTTGGACCATATCACCTGAATCGCCGAACCGGCATCGGCGCCTCCGGTCCAGAAGGCCAGCTTGCCGTCACGGTTATTGAGTTTGGCGTTTTCATTGCCGTCAAGGTTTACAAAGAAAGCCGGTGTTCCCACTCCCAGCACATTGGTCTCGGTAAAATGCCAGACATACACGTATCCGGCCACATCGGCAGGCTTAAGGACGGCATACGAACTGCCGCCGGTGGTGCCTTTCATTTCAGACGGAGCGGCAAGGCGCATTCCGGTTCCTGCGGCTTTATTATAGATCTGATATCCTTCGGTATCATCTCCCACAAAGCACCAGAGGTCTTTATCTTCCAGAGTTGTCTGCGGAGAATTAAGCGACATGGACGAAGCTCCGTCCTCATATTTCAGATACAATCCGCCGGCACCGATCTGCAGCGTGTACCAGTTGGTCTCAGGCGCAAATTCACCGTCAACCACCGTGGTGGTGACAAACGCAGGCTGTATTTCCTGTGTGCGGGGCGAAAGGACTATGCTGAAATCCGTCAGCAACACGCCGTCATTGCTTCCTGTCATGGTGAACGAAGGGACCACATTTTCAGCGATGTCAGTCACCGACCACGTCTGCTCAGTCGACGACGAGGTCATGACCTTCGAACCGGCTGTGAGAGTTTTTGTCCCTGTGCCGATATTCACAAACTTAAACGAATAAGATGACACGTACCAGCCGGTCGAAGCAGATGCTACAGTGTACACGGAACTCTGCGCGGATCCAGTGCGGGCGTCAATGTTTTCGCCGCTCCACTGCATGTTGTTCACAGGAGCTGAGAACGTAGCGCCTGGAGAAGTGGCTGTACTTGTCCATACACTGCACCACGTATTGCCTGTGTCGCCGTCTGCTCTGGCAAGAGTACCGTTAGACTTGTCCACAGTGATGGTGACCGGCAATACCGTGTCCTGAGCCATAGCGCTCACGGATACAGCAGCGGTCACTAACGCGGGCATGATAATCTTGTGTAAAATCGTCATGTGTTAATAATGTTAGAGATGTGAGAATGAATGGTATTTAGATTGTGTTTGATTGTAATATTATCCCTTGAAAAAATATTCTAAGCAAATATACTGCTTTTTTTTATAAATTATTGATAATAATACCGTTTTTTGTTATTTCGGCGATAGCGTTATAAGCGGGATCAGCATCTCTTCCAACGATATTCCGCCATGCTGAAACGTATCCGTGTAATATTGTACGTAGTAATTATAATTATTGGGATATGCGAAAAAGTCTCGTCCGAGAGCATAGATATAGGATGTGGTCACATTTGGCGACGGAAGTCCGAACCGCTGTGGATGCTTCATCTCATACACCTGCTTAGGATTATAATTAAGAGCTTTGCCAAGTTTATAACGCAGATTGGTGTTCGTATTCTTATCACCGACTACCTTGACCGGAGAATCAACCCGAACGGTGCCGTGGTCGGTGGTAAGAATGACTTTATAACCTTTGTCGGCAATCTTGCGGAAAAGTTCGAGCGCTGACGAATGACGGAACCATGATCCGGTCAGTGAACGGTAAGCCGCATTTGTCGACGCAAGCTCACGGATCATCCGTGATTCCGTCCTCGCATGCGACAGCATATCGACAAAATTAAGCACTATGACATTCAGATCATTTGTCTCCAGATTTGCAAATTCACGGATCAGACGTTCTCCGGCGGCAGAATCGTTTATTTTATTGTAAGAGAACCTTACCTTGCGCCGAAACCGTTCAAACTGCGTGGAGATAAGCGGCGACTCGTTCAGATTCTTGCCCTGCTCATCGTCTTCGTCCACCCACAGATCTGGAAACATACGCGCTATGTCCACAGGCATAAGACCTGAGAATATCGAGTTGCGTGCATATTGTGTGGCAGTCGGAAGAATCGAACAATACAGTTCCTCTTCCATACTGAAATACTCTCCGAGCATCGGACGCACCGTGCGCCACTGATCCAGACGGAAATTGTCTATCAATATAAAAAACAGTTTCTCTCCGGCGTCAAGAGCGGGAAAAACACGCCTGCGAAAAACGTCGGGACTCATCAGCGGACGCCCGGGCTGATCCGAACCGGCATCACGACGCACCCAATCTTCATAGTTATGGCGCACAAAACGGCCGAAAGCGGCATTGGCTTCCCGCTTCTGCTGCTCCAGTATCTCGTCCATGTGGGTCTCCGCACCGGCAAGTTCCATCTCCCAGTACACCAGCCGCGAATACAATTCACTCCAGCCGTCAAACGTATTGCAATCGGATATGGCGTTCGATATATTCAGAAACTCCTGCCGGTAATTTCCTCCGGTATTGGCGCTGACAAGCTCCTCCGAATGAAGATTTTTCTTGATCGAGAGCAAAATCTGATTAGGGTTGACGGGTTTTATGAGATAATCGGCGATCTTCTGTCCCACAGCCTGATCCATGATATTCTCTTCCTCGTTCTTGGTGATCATGATCACTGGAATGTCAGGCACCTCGAGCTTGATCCTGCCGAGTGTCTCCAGCCCCGACAGGCCGGGCATATTCTCGTCCAGAAAAATCAGATCAGGCCGGGCTGTCCGCGCCATCCCCACAGCGTCATGTCCGTTATTGACAGTGAGAACTTCATAACCTTTCCGTTCAAGAAAAAGAATGTGCGGTTTCAGCAGATCAATCTCATCGTCCACCCATAGTATTTTTGCCATAGATCAAAGAATTTTAATAAAGTATATCCCGATTAACAACAAATTATCACTCGAATTCGTTGACAATAGCCGAAATTTCGAGTGCGTCGTCAACCGACGTGCCACGGCTCACAGGAAGCGACACCACCTCCTCGGCCAGACGCTCAGCCACCGGAAGAGAAAGCCCGCTGTAGCGCGACGCATAACACGGCTGCCTATGTATCGGACACGGATAATGCACGGCTGTTTCCACCCCTCTGCTTTCCATAAAACGTCGGAATTCATCACGTCGGCCGTCAGCCACACGCACCACGTACTGGTGCCATACGTGGGTCTCCGGATCATCCGGCATCTTCGGAAGTTCTATCAGCTGATTGTTGATATGCGCGTCATAGATTCCGGCACGCTCACGGCGAATAGAGTTCTCGTGATCCATCGCCGCAAGTTTAACCCGCAGCATTGCCGCCTGCACCGGATCCATACGCGAATTCAACCCCATGTATATGTTGTGATACTGTCGGTCTGTGCCGTAATTGCCCAACGAGCGGACCACGGCTGCCACTTCCTCCGACGGCGTGATCACAGCTCCGGCATCGCCAAGCGCACCAATGTTTTTTGTCGGATAGAAACTCATGCCGGCGGCATGACCCATCAGGCACGCTCCCCGAGCCCCGATAGCCTGAGCACTGTCCTCGATAACCACATACCGTTGCCGTATATCCTCCGGCACCACACACACACGGCCATAAAGATGCACCGGCATGACGGCCTTTACTTTCGGCCCGCACGGCATCTTATCCCAGTCGAGATTGTAAGTATCGGGGTCTACATCGGCAAATCTCACTTCCAGCCCGCAATCGCTCACCGCCAGAGCGCTGGCCACAAAGGAATTGGCCGGCACCACCACTTCATCCCCGGGTTTCAGCCTGCCAAGCTCCATATATGCGCGGACAATCAGCCGCAATGCGTCGAGCCCGTTGGCCACAGCAACAACATGGTCCACTCCGAGCGCCGCCGACAGACCGGCTTCAAAAGCAGCCACTTCCGATCCGCCTATATAGCGGCCGGAAGTTATAACACGACCCACGGCCTCTGTCATCGCCTTTTCATATGGCGCATTGACTACCGCGAGATCCAGAAAAGTGTATTTTTTCATAATTTAGATGCGGTTAGAGAGAGAAATTCAGAATAATCGCGCACATAGTCATCTTCACTGAACAGCTCGGACGTAAGCACCAGACACACTGCCCCGCTGGAAAAATTGCCGATCTCCCGCCACAGCCCCGGCGGAACGTAAAGTCCCCGGTAAGGCCTGTTGAGCGGGAACGTGCGGCTACGGCGGCCGTCACCGAGGGTCACCTCAAACGAACCGCTCGCGGCCACAATCAGCGATGAATTGTCACGGTGGGCATGGCCGCCGCGATGGGAATCTCCCGGTATGTCGTACAAATAGTAGACACGGCGGATGTCAAACGGCAACTGAAGTCCGTCGTTTTGTTGAAACGTGAGCGAACCGTCGGGATGGACTATCCTTGGCAGGTCCATCACACGACACTCGTCCACATTACTGTGGCGGAACACTTCGTCAGATTGATTCATGCCGACTGTCATAACGTTTTTTTCACAGATAGATACAGGTCCATGTCTTCTATATAATCATCCGGATCATACAGCGTAGACGAAATCACCATCGCCACGGAATTAGTGGAAAAATTATCCAGTTCGCGCCACGTCATCGGCGGAACAAGAAGACCGTAATAGGAACGGCACAGATGGAAACGCGTCTCAAGGCCGTCGCCGTCACGGGTCACCACATCAAACGACCCGCTCAAAGCGACGATAAGTTCCGATGCCGTACGGAAAGCATGACCGTCACGCCGACGTCCGCCCGGCACATCATATATCCAGTATGTACGCGCGATGTCAAACGGCAGAGCCGCACTGCCGTTCTGCAGAAACGACAGATTGCCGCGCGGATCTTCCACGCGGGCAATCTCAATTATACGCGGTTCATTCGGCAGCATCCTTTAATGGATCGACAACCAAAGTGATGCTCTTAAAAATATCGTCGACCGAACCGATACCGTTGATAGGATGAAACGTGGTCTCCTCGGTATAAAACTGTTTGAGCGGTTGTGTCTGGCGATGATATACCTCCAGCCGCTTGGCGATAGTCTCGGGATTGTCGTCAGAACGTCCGGACTCCGCGCCACGCTTCACCAAACGTGTCATCAATTCATCTTCCGGCACTTCCAGCCCCACCACAGCATGTACTTTAGATCCTCTTCCGGCCAGAAGTCCACGCAACGCCTCTGCCTGAGGGATAGTGCGAGGAAAACCGTCGAAGATCACGCCTGCGGCATCGGAATGACTGTCAAGTTCCTCTGCCAGAATGTCAAGCATCAGTTCGTCAGGAATAAGGTTGCCGTGAGAAATAAACCCGTCGGCCACCTTGCCCAGCGGTGTGCCTTGGGCTATATGGCTGCGCAGAAGTTCTCCGGTGGAAATATGATGAAGACCGTAGCGCTCCACAAGGCGCTCGCTCTGTGTGCCCTTACCGCTTCCGGGGGCACCGAAAATTATAAGATTAAACATAGTGTTGTGTTCAAAATCAAGAATTAAAAGTTATGTGCCGCACATTCAATCCTCGTCTTCGTCCAGCACGTAGATGTCGCGCAGATTACGCGCGGCTCCGTCAAGATCAAGGCCGAAACCTATTATGAATTTCGGAGGAATCGAAAAGCCGACATAATCCGGACACACATCGCACTGAAGCGATTCCGGCTTGAACAGCAGTGTCGCCACCTTTATCTCCGACGGGTTCTTGGATTTGAGGTCGGCCACAAGGCTCACTATCGTGTTGCCTGTATCCACAATATCCTCCACTACTATGACAGGGCGACCCTCGATGTTTTCTGTCAGCCCCATAAGCTGCTTCACATTTCCGGTGGACGACATCCCGTCATAGCTTTTGAACCGGATAAACGCAATCTCGGCGTCCGTCTCGATCCTGCGGAACAAATCGGCGGCAAATGGAAACGCACCGTTAAGCACACACAGAAGAAGAGGGTTGCGACCGCTGTATTCCTCCGTGATCTGCCGCCCGAGTTCATTGATGCGGGCCGCTATTCTTTCGTTAGTGATATATGGCTTAAATGTCAGCCCTTTATACGTAACCTTAGTCATCGTTTTGCTAAAATTTTGACAAAGTTATAAAAAAACGCCGAAATAATCAATGCAAATCATAGGATTAGCGCATATTCAGATCAGCAGCCGATATTTTCACTGACACAACACTCTTCAGCGTAATAATGCGCCGGCGAAACGTATCTTGTTACCGCTTTTTCTTACATTTGCAACCGGATATGTACGACATCATCCCTTATCTCATCATATCCGACCACCGGCTTCAATACATTATACAGTGATAACCAATCATATTATACGACAGATGTTGCCCCTCTGTCTTCGTAGACGAATTCCTGAACCCTGAAAAAATCTCTGAACAAAACTATGAAAAGTATCCCAACTCCTACAAGAAATGGACAGACAAAGAAGAACTATTGCTGATGCAATTATTCCGTCAAGGCAAAGACATCAGATACATTTCGGACAAGACCGGCAGAAGCCAGACTGCCGTCGCAAAGCGGTTGGGCAAACTGCTCAGTCAAGCCTGACCTGGGAAATTATCGGCAAATTTTCGCTAACTTTGTGACCGCACACTTTCACATGCTATCATGACCGGCAGAGAGCAGACAGACATATTCGAAATTTTCAATTTTCTGAGATTTCCGTTAATGGCGGGAGTCATCCTGATCCATTGCAATTTTCTGCCCGACATGCCAGAACCAATGGCTCCAGGCGCAAACACCGCCATGTTCACTGCCTGTCTGGCATGGTTCGACAGATACATTCTGAGCCTGAGTGTCCCTCTGTTTTTCTTCATGTCAGGATACCTGTTTTTTCGTTCCGGTCCACAGCTGTCAGCCACCGGCTATGCACACAAACTTGCAGGAAGAGCCCGGAGCCTTCTTATCCCTTACATGGCATGGAACACCATCGGACTGCTTCTGCTCGCCCTGAAGAAACTGCCGGCACTTGCTCCCGCATTTCCACAATACGAATCATTCACCTTCTCCATTCCGCAGATACTGACCGGTTACGTGGACCTGGCCGGCAGCGGCTACCCCTACGACTTCGTGCTGTGGTTTCTCAGGAATCTGATACTGATCGTGATTCTGTCACCATTAGTATCATGGGCCTTGCAAGTAAACAGGTGGCTGGCACCTGCGCTGTTTTTCATCGCTGCATACATGACTGGCCACGCCGCTTTTCTCAGAGTGCCTGTCGACATGATATATTTCGCCACAGGAGCCGCAATGGCATCATCCGGCAGCACATCCGCAATCCGCGGCAACATAATTCCACCCACAGTGGCATGGCTCATTTTGATAGTCCTGTCCGCTACAGAAGCAATACCGCAACAGCTCAGCCCGACGCTGACGGTGGCGCTTACCTTGACCGGACTGATCATGACGGTGCGCATTGCCGCGGCATGCGTGGACCGCGGATGTAGCGTGCCCCGCTTCCTCACATCCGCCACCTTTTTCATCTATGCGTTCCACGGTCTGTTTGCCACCATAGTCAGAAAATCCGTCACAATTGTCATTCCTCCCGTGTCTGACCTTACGTGCGCGGCCGTCTACTTCGGCTCGTTTGCCATTGACCTCGGTCTGTCTCTCCTTGCATTCGCAACCATGCGCAGGATATGCCCGCGCACACTCAGCGTGCTTTGCGGCATGAGAGACAAACCGTTAAAACAAGATCAACCCGTCATCAGACCAGAGTGCATCTAACATTTGAAAAGGG
>BLLX01000008.1 GCA_011959405.1 Muribaculaceae bacterium | reverse complement strand
GACGGGCATATCCCATACCCACCATAAGCTCACGCGCAAAGTCGGTAAGTTCTTCCGGCGACATGGCGCGTCCTTTCACGGAGGCCGACACATGGAACTGGAAACGTGTTGTCTTTGTATTGCCATAGGTCTTTGAACTTTCTTTCAGATACCTCTCGACTTCTGCCGACGCATCAAGGCCGAAGCGGTGCAGCGTATCTACATTGTGACGCAACGCTTCGCTGACATTCTCCATCGCCATGAGGGATGCCACACCATCGGCAATCTTCTTCTCGTTATATCGAGCGCCGGGGAAACCGCCGCCGGACACATCGTTGAGTTTCTTGACTATCATTTACCTGTGATTATTATGTTATAGAGGTATGTCAGCATCTGTCGGATTTTATCTGTACCCTCGCAAAACTGACCGAAGGGAAGAAGATCTGCCGCCCGCAACGAGTAAGGATTCATTTTCTGCTGCTCGTTGATGTGCTTCGCAACCTGATTGGTGTTGGTGCCGGTTCTTTCGATGAGCTTGATAGCGGACTTGATCAAAGCAATCATACGGGGATTGTCTTGGTCAGCCATCGGCTGCTCTTCATATTTGAGTGTGGCACAACGTACAAACGCACTCAGATTACCGTCGGTGTATCGGTCGGCTCTTGACTGCATTTCTGCGTGGGTCTGCGAATCGACACGTATTTTTATAGTGATGGATTTTTTATCCGGCATAGAGATTAACTTTTTAAGATATTATGGTTTGATAGATTGGTTGATTGAATATCTGATACAATGAAGACTATATGACTTGGTATAATGATTGCTTGATGATTTGATGAACTGATACCTTGATGATATAATATCTTAGTGACTCGATTGTCTGATTATCCAATGCTCCATTACCCGATGACTTATTGTCCAATGGCTCATTATCATATTATCCAATGTATCGATTATCCAATGTGACGATGACCGATAAACCGAAGTATCACGGTTCATGATAAATGCGATATTGAATAATCTATCAACCGCATATTTTCAGTTTATCATCATTCATTTTTCAGTCTATCATCGTTCACGGGCAATGTATCATTAGACAAAAGACTGCGAGTTTCGAGCGGGATTGATCCTCACCTTGGGGGAGGCGGGATTGCCGTTGTGGACACAATCGGCATATCTTGCAAAGCAAGGTTTATACTCCAAATCAGGCGTGAGCAACCGGGGTATCTCAGTCAGTTCGACCTCGGTCGAAAATGTCATAATGTCAAAAGTTCATAGTGTCAGCGCATGAGTCATATTTTGCGATAGCAACCGTGTGACTTTTTCTTCACGAATCCTCGGCCTCCGTCTCTTAGGAATCTCTTGACCGAGGATTCCGAGATTCCGAGTTGCAGGGCTTCCCTGACTGCCTCGGCTGTGGTGAACGAATCCCTGAGGTTTCCGAGTAACTCGGTGAACCGGTTGTCGAGGATGCCGGGTTCAATCTCCGGTGCAATCCGGCTCTCCATGTTTCTGAAATATTCGGTGAGCCTGATGGCGAGTTCGGCAGTTCCCGGTTCAATTTTATCCATGCCCGATTCTCCACAGATACAGTGCATAATCTGTATGACCAGGCAGAAGCGGACGAGATAAGTTTCCAGTTTGCCGCACAACGCCCTGACAGCATCCGAATCCGTTTCAGCATAGACCTTGTTATTGACCTCGTCTTTCCACTGAATTATGCGGAGCTTCGACTCTTGGGAAAACAGTAGCTCTATTGAGGTTGCTTTTCCCTCTTGGTCTGTTGAAGGAGTAGCGGCTACCACCTTTCGGATAATTCGCTCCCATTCTTCAAGAACGCTGTCAGGCATGGCGGTGTCGTTCCACGACGGCATCTTGTCAATTTCGGGATAGACTTTCAGGAATCGAGATGAAAAGCCATTCATCATTCGCTTGCCGCCGAACTGTTCGCCCAGACGACCGGGCTGTGTAGTGCCAATAATAGAACAATAGGGATTGGCGAGGAAGATATGCTCGTTGTTTGACTTTCGGCTGTACTTGAAAGGCGTACCGCTGAACAGACTGAGAAAGTAGCCCTCGTCCGAACCGTTGTAGCGGTTGAAATTGGAAAGAAGGCTGTCTATCTCATCCTTGTAAATCAGCACTCCGCGCGGATTGTCGCGCAAAGCTCCGATAAGAGCCTCTACGGTGGAATCAACCACTACATGGCATTTTCGCTTAGGCATCTTCATTTCTTCAGGAAGAGAATGTCTCTCACGCTGCTTTGCCGACATGCGTTCCCATCGGCGGTAGGTTTCCATCTCCTTGCAGTAGATCATGTCATACTCTCCGTCGAGTTTGAGAAGAGGTGCGACCGCCTGTTGCAATGGCGGAGTCTTGCCGCAGCTCGGCGAGCCTACAAGCACCATGTAGATTATCGGTCGGCTTACCCATCCTGTCATGAAGCGGACTGACCAAGTGTTGCCCATAGCAGCCGCGAATACTGTAAGGAATGAAGCCGAAGTGAAATCGACATTATAGTTCTCATACTCCTCAAGAGCCTCTATTATGTCGCGGATTGCTTTCGGAAATATCTCCAAAGGGAAAGAAGGAGTTTCGGTAGTTTTACCGGAATCGCTGGTAAAGGCAATGCTATCCTCCTCGATCAATCCACATCCGGCTTCCATCGGAAAACGTGGATGGTTATAATAGCCATTCGCTTTCATGATGCTCAGATATTGATGTTACGTTGTCCGAGGGCTTTGCGTACCTCATATTCCGGGTACATAATCTTGTTGCCGGTCTTGACAGGTTTGAGGATACCTTTATTTGCCCAGTGCCAGAGTGTGGCATCGCATACGCCAAAGAGTTCCTTTACCTCGGCTTTGGTGAGCATACGTTCTTTCTTGGCTGCCTCGACCATCGAGCCGAGTTCATCCTTTGCGCGGCGGATCAAGTCCTCCGAAAATGCCTTGAGGTCTTCGGCGTTCATCTCCACCTTGACATGGGCCCGACCCTCATTGAGCATATCTAATAAATCCTGCATTATTGTTATGATTGCCGACATTGTTCGACGCTTCTACTGGCGGCATAAGACAGAAACGCCACCGCTCCGAAATGGAACGATGACGCAAAAGTATAGCGTAATTTCTTGGATTAAAAAGAATTGATGGTTCGTTAAGTTCGCGAACTATAAAACGAATCAAACGAATTGAAAAGAGGCTATTTCAGTCTACTCCATCTGGGTCAATTCGTAAAACATCGGTCTTTATAGAGTCAATAGCGAAGCGATGTTCTGGCTCGTCTTTGATAAATCGCTTACGATTGGGAGATAAATCTTGTAGCGTGTTTACGCTCTTCTGCACCTGACGCTCGCCGACGATTTTGCATTCAGGGAATGTGGCGGATAATATCTCGACAAATCGTTTGACAGGTGTTGACGGATCCAGCTCGCCAGACTCGACAAGTGCGACATATAAGTGCGCTATGTCAACGCCACGGATATGTGTTTCTATCCATTTGCCAATGCGCTTAACAATCTCACTGCCGTGAGATGCCAAAAGGGAAAGAAGGTCATGAGATAATTCTGCGTTTTCTGTAATTTTAGCAGTCGGTTTAGACTCATCAATACCCTCCAACGCCCAATCAGCCAAATTGCCGTTATCTACACTCATGCGATAATCAAGATACTCCTTCAAATCCTTGCGCGAACGTCGTTTATCCTCTACCTCCCTCGCAAGAAATGTCTTCATGAACTTTGCAAGCTGCCACTGGTACTGTTTGTTGTCAATCGACTCTGCCGCTTCCTCAATATTATCTATCATCATTTCAGAAGAGCGTCCATATTTGAGCCATGCGGCAAAGGGCAACCGGTATTTAGCCCATTAGCTCCCTTCTGCCTGTTCGCCAAATATCTTCTCAGCAAAATCCGACTCTTGAAGAATCTTCAAAAGCTCATCCAAGTCCAGATTGTCAAGGTCAATCATATTCTCCAATCGCTTCTGAAACTCCGGCGATGCAAGAAATGCGGCTGCACCCAACAAAAACACCTCCAGCGAGTCCGCTTCGCCCATCGCCGCAGCAAACTCGCCATATTCCTGCGGATGCTCCTCCATCCACATCTTCAAATCAATCTTTCCATCCTGACTGCCTAAGTTATCTTGCTGATTTTTCATAGTGAAATTTCTAATTCATAAAGTAATAACGCGCAAAGGTCAAAAAAAGATAATAGTACTTTGAACGATAACAGCGACAACACATAAGTTCCGCCAAGCAGTGCAGTATCTTCAATCCAACCCTCGGACAAGCAACACCCGACCATGAGAACGAGCAACGCTCCCCGCGCAATCCAAAATACATCCAATTTATGTGTCATAGTCGTTTTGAAATAAGCGAATAAATTTTCGTCACAATAATATATGGGATAATTGAGATTAACGAATACATTATCATAAATAATATCAGGTAATCTGAATGTGTTGTGGATTTACTTAGATTGGGGAAAAGAAAACAGATTGCAACAGATAGGCTGTTAGCTATCCAGACCGACAAAGAAAGTCTGATAATACTTTTCCTAAACCACTTAAATGCAATGAATCCACTCAACAAACTACATAATAGGAATATAAACGTATAGTATATGTCCCATTCCATATACAACATACTATAACCTGTTCCTACTGAAACAAAAGTTTCAAAAGCCACAAATATCCAAAATCGTTTATCGGTCAGTATCATATTTGTTCAAGATAAGCAACAATTCGTGAAAAAGAAGATTTCATCTCGATTGTGAAATCCTCTTTTTTCACTATTCGTTGATACATTCGTTTAATATTTTCGTAATCAGCATTTTTGGAGAGTTTGGCAGAAATTAGTCCAACCATACAATGAGTATCAAGCCCTGAACAATATGGGCTATATTGTTCTATTGGCATAGTATTGAATAGCCGGTCTATTGAATTGATACTGTCATATTGAGAGATAAAATCCAACGCAATAGGAAGTAATGGCGACAGCCCCATATCAAGCCGGTTATAGTCGTCCGGCTCATCGTCTGAAAGAATAAAGCGGTCTGTTTTGACAATCTGCGTTTTCCATCTTAAATCCGGATTAAATCCTTGCAGTTTTATTCTTTGAAGCAATAAAAGATTGATAAATGCAGAATGGTTCAGAATGAAGTCACAGTCATTGCAGATTGTAGTTATCTCTCCATAGTCCACACTGACATACGGAAATATGTTTACCTCAAAACCCCATGAATGATAAGTGAAAAATATTTCATCAGTACGACTGCCGGCTTTTCGACTCAATGCAAATCGACCCCTGAGGATCTTGAAACCTTTAGCTGCAGCGAATGGCTCCAAGGTGGAGAAAATATGTTTTTTAACGTCCTGTATCTTCATAATCACATCCTGTTTATGGTAGTGTGAGGCATCAGAACCTTTGATAAATCAATACCTCCGCGGAAATCTACGTCAGTAAGACTGGCTTCGGAAAAGTCAACATCCTCCAATCGTCCTTTATTAGACACTAAAAATGATAATTTATTCCCATAATAATAGCTGTCGAACTTCGGCCCGCAAAACACGCATCCATAAATCTTTCCGACAAATTTGCACTTTGAAAATGACGCGGCAATGAATGCGGTATTGAAGTCGCAGTTAATGAACGTACAACCAATGAAATCTGCAATTCCGAGGCTTCTTAATTTGACATTTTCAAAAGTGCAATCCATATAGATTGTTTTCCGTAGCAAGACCGAAGTCCGTCCACCCATAGAGAAATGTTGTAACTTACCGCTTTTGAAAACACATTCTATAAATCGACACCCTCTTGCAAAGACATCTGAAAAATCACATCCAAGAAATTGGCATCGCTCAAATTTCTTTTTAGTCCACCACACGGCAATGCTTTCGTTACAAAACGAGGTGCGCTTAAAAACCTGATTGCTATATTGTTTATCGGTCAGTTTCATTTAGTTTCATTCCTTTTTTGCGCTTCAAGAAATTCCTGTTTGCCAGGAAAAGTCTGTGCTCCTAAGACACCGGCACTAAACTCGAAAACAGTAGAGTCATTATATACTATCAGGCACGGATCAGCGTTTATGCTGTCCTGCTGGTCATGCGAGAGAGGATGATTATAAAGGCGATATGAGTACATTCCCATATTCATACGTCGGAATCGGATAGTTGAATATTCCGAATCGGGATAATTGTTGACATCTATCCCTATACAATCTAAGTAGTCCAAACGTTCTTTTAGTTGCTTTTTTTCAAATTCGTCCAGTATATCGGATTGGGGCATAGATTGTGGCATATCTCCGTTATCAAATTCAACAACCAGTCGTGTGCTGTCAGGCAGCATATCGCGATAACGACCTACTGTATTCCACATCCAGAAAACAGGCTCTCCGTTGTAACATTCAGCCATAATGAACGCATCGCATCTCATAGGTGGTCTATTAAGTAGAAAAACTATACCCCCAAGGATTAACAGATCAGCGATATGGAACCATAAAAGAATCCTGTCGGCTTTTGAGTGTCGCCTTACGGCCTTGACAAAAGAATAAATCCAAAATCCGATAAGCGGAATTATAAAGAGGAATACGAAAAACAATAACACAATGACGCCGACCGCCCGAAATTCATTTTTATCGGCAGATGCAATCAAAAATACAAGCAACCAAACCGTGACAACTGCCACAGAAAGATACCGCATGAATCGGCTGAATCGTTGTCGTTTATTTATAGGCTTGCTTATCCCGTTATTCTCCATACTCAATGTTGTGGTTTAGTGCGTATTCTTTGGCTTTTTCTTTATCAAACGAATCGTCAAGGGGGAGTATTGCCACGCCATCCTCTGTTGTTTCGCCATTATCGAAATCTCCGTAAATCACAATAGCTCCGATGGTGTCCAACGGGGTAAAGGATTTTGGACGTACAAACTTATATCGCTGTTTCTCTACTTCAAGCAGACCCTTCTTTTCATAAAGAATGGCACTGTCAAAGCCTATTATCTCTGACGGCTCCTTCATGATATATTTATCTGTTTCGCAATACACGGTATCAAATGTCAGGAATGTAAAGATTATACCTGCAATCGATAGAAGCATCCAACAAAAGGCATATATCCGAGAAATAGTATTATACACCGCATTTTTACCGTGGATAAAATATACCGCACAACCTGACAGAGCGGTAATCCCAAACAGTACATAACCCAACCGCCAACGCAACTGCAATCCGTTCAAAACCACAAAGAGGAACAGCGCCAGCATCACGGCATGAAAAGCCACTAACAATATCTTCTGCCACCGCTTCATGGCTGTTGTTTTATTGGAGCCAGTCTAACAGCTTCGTTTGGCATAACGTTTTCAAGCATATACCTGACGGAAGTAGAGTACAAGTCTTGTATAACGACATCAGGCACATAAGAAATAGTGATATAGTCATTAGAGGGTGCGTCAAGTTGTTTCATCTGGGTTGGAGCGAAAGCCCAATCATTAATTGTCAATAAAATGCAATTATGATTTACTCGAAATTTTCTAAATTCCATTGAAAGGTCATCGGATTCTCCTTGATACAGCGAAAAGCTGATTACCGGTCTACCTGATGGATCTTTATCTATACAGGCATGTCCGATATGAGCGACAAATTTAGAGTCCGATTCGACAACTGCTGCTAAAAGAGCCAGCCCCTGTTTGTCATTTTCAAATAATCCAAACTTCCACTCATATCCGTGTGGTAAATCAATAGATGATAGATTGCTTTTGATTTGTGAGATTTCCTCAAACGAAGTATCCAAATAGAAACATAAAATCCAATTCCCTTGAAATAAAGCTTCTTTTGGAGTGTCTAATAGTGCTTCTACAATCCTGTCAACATCATTTTGAGGGAATGTAAAGACATTTGCCACCGGGCAGGCAGTCACATCCCAGTGAACTGCACACAGACTTTCATAATCATATTTCAGCGTATCATGACGGCAATTATCATTGGCTTTCATTGGGATAGCCAATACTGCAAGGAATAATGTAACAATCACTCCAACAAAAAAGTCACCTATCCTCTTTCGTTGATTCATACCTTCTCTATAATTATACTTTGTGAACCGTCTTCCAATGAATTATATTCATCCAAATGTATATGTGTGCCGGGAGGCACATCTGCCTGTGCTAAATTGAGGAGATGGTTTGCCATTGATAACAATCCTTCCCGATTAGCAGATATAGTTACTTCGCTATTATCGCTTGAAACCTTTATCGAATAACCCGGATGCCAACAGAGTTGCAATCCAATATTCCTATCATATTTCGGCACATCTATTTCCATGACGTATGCAATTATTTTGTTGGAAAAGTCTGTTCCATAACGCTGATTATCTCATCCAGTCGAGGGAAATAGTCCATTATATTTGGTTCGTGCCTTTCAGCCATTTTCAGGACTTGCGCCAAGACCAATGCTTTGACTGCCGGATAATCTTCAGGCGATTCAATACGTGTTAGTGTAAGATACTTGAACGCCCAGTCTGCACCGACATCGGGTAATGCTCGCTTACCCTCCAATCTGGGTATAATCTCGTGTTCAAACATATCGCGCAATGACGTGTATGATTGAAATACTATGCCGGAACAGTCGGCAAGTGTACCACAGAGTTTTGAGTATTCACACTCCAGATTGGCTTCTGAAATCGTAAACTTATCCTGCCTGCCAAGCATATTTCCGGTAAATCCGACTGAAGGATTATCCTGTTGGTTTTGCGGTGATTTTACATTATACGGCTCAAACCATTTCAATAGAACATCAAAACGAACCATATAGATAGGATAGATGATAAGCACTCCCTCCTTACTCCAATGGTCTAATTCGATATGCCGTCGCGAACCACCTTCTTGTTTAATAAAAGAAGAATCACGTTTACGGAACTTAAAGCCTTTGAGAAAAGGCTCTGTCTTTAGCCGCTCAACTATGGTTAAAAATAATTCTTTGTTTGTCATATAACTTCCCTTTCGCCGCTGTCAATCTTTATAATCTTATTAGTGGAACCATCGACTTCCATATACAGGATGTCGGTCACGTTATCATCGTTAGGGTTCGGTTTGAACTTTACCTCGAATGAATACTTCTCCAGCGGAAGCCCTGTAAAGCCGTCTTGAGGTTCTATATGAATTGTCCTATAAGCGTGCCGAAAGTCGGTGTTATCCGAAACAATCGGGAAAGTCGCCGCTGAAAGTTCTTCGGCAAGCTCATTGGAGCAATACTGCTCATACAGTCTTTTCAAGTCTGCCGGTGACGCGCTTACTGCTCTTTCGTTCAGATACAGAGCCATGAAGTCTGCTACTACATAAAAGCCATCAACGCCCATATATACATCAATGACAATGATATTTGATGTGCCGTCGGGCAGAATTTGGTACAGCATATTCCATCCATCGTCCGTGTCGGGAAGAACGCAACCAAACGACAAGTAAATAGCGGAGTCAGAAGACCAAAAGACTTCGCCACCCCACTGCATCATATATTCCCCCTCGTTGCCGACCAAATCTTTCGTGCGAATTTCCTTGTCGGAGTACACGATATTTCTGTCATACAACAGGGTAAGAAATACGGATGAATCTCTTACAGCCCAGTCATGTCGTCCAACAATTACATCATTGGAGTCTTTTAATGATTTTATAGTCCAGTGTCCTATAACGGTATCTTCTACAACCCTGCCTCTGACAATCTGAGGAACGGTTGCAACTACGGTGTCCTCCGCCGTTTGCTGTGATACGGTAGTTTCGGATTTATGACCTCCGCCACATCCAACGACCACAACAGACAGAATAAGTATCAGAATAATTATGCCAATCAATTTTTTCATAATATCAATCATTTGTAATCCATAGTTCAGTCATTTCCTCGTAATATGCCTGCATTGCCGGATTGTCAAGTCGGGCGATGGCTTCGTCGATGATTTTGCGAGATTGTGGAGTATATGTATAATAGAATCCAAGCGGCATTGTCAAGGACAGCGATTTGTAATCGCGATTATCGTAAACCCACTTCAAGACCTTTTCAGGCTGTGGCAAGAATACATATTTGAAAAAATGATAATCGAATGATTCGGAGGAAGACGCATCAACCCGATTTCCCAAATCATCCCATCGGTCAAGCACTTTATTATCTGAATAAGGATAGCGGGACAGTGAAAGTATGGCATTCATTAGTTTCCATTCCTTTTTACAGTCTGAACATAATCTGAACGCTCCATCTTCAGATCCGTCTTCCATAGTTATGTCGATTTTACCGTTAGGATTTATGTTACAAGTCATTGATGCCATTTGAGAGTAGGTGGTCGTGTCCTTGTCGGTATTGACGTTATGTTCTATTTCTTTGTATTCATGGTTATATGTAAACTCATGGTCTCCGATAAAATATACTAAAGTATGATCGACGGAGACTAACTCTGTAGAGTCCGTCAGATTATAAGCTAATTCCGACTTATCCCAATCGTTACCTGCGAACATTGCGTCAATCAGATGTCCGTCAGTATCGTATGTGGCAATATACACATCTTCGGCATCACTGAAAAGATATTTGTATTGACATAGGATTACGTTGTCGTTTATTTGACGGACTGCTACAAGATATGCCGACGCGGTATCAGACGGGGCAAAATCAGGAGTGATTATGCCTCTTAGTAATGAACACTGCTCATGAGTGGTGAGGAGAAAATCACGATCAGATGGGGCCGGCAAAGAATCATCTTTAGCTATAAGCGATTCATATTCTATGCCGAGCTTCTTTAGGAACTCAAAAGGCCTGTTGTCATCTATCGCTGCAATCGAGTCATGGCTGGGATCATTCGATACCGACACAGAGCCTTTGCCTTTGCACGAGATACACAAGGTCAATATAGCTGTAATTATCAAAAGTATATGTTTCATGGCTTAAGCACTTTATGACAACAAATCCGTTAAATGAGGTTGATATTTACTGCCTCCGGCAATTTCAGCCAATTGCTCGGTACTCCATTTTTGCCTATCTGAAAAGAGAGTTGACAGGCTGTTCTCTTGCAATGCAAACAAAAGGTCGAGATATGATTGCTGATCCTTGGCAATATAACTTACAATGCAGTTATCGTCCGCCCAGTCTATTTCGACTATCTCCCCGTTAGCTTTATGAATTGCAAGCGGAAAAGCCTCTCTCCATCCGAAAAAAGTAAATGGCTCTGTCTCTTTCAATTCATTGGATTTGCTGAAACTGAAAATCATTATTATCAGCTTGGAGACATCATAATTTGACATCAAGTCTATGATAGCATTTTCCGGCTCTACATTCGTGTGAATACTCTTATTGCCAATGAATAGTTCGTCCAGATAGATTTGGGCGAAACCTTCCGGCATTTTCGTAAACTTACTTTCATCGGGAGTTATCTCCCTTATGGCGGTTACAAATTGGGCTGCTGTCATATATTTCTCAACTTTTACTTGATATTTCTGAAATGGTAATTGAACTTCAGTTTGTCATGGTCAATAAGTGACTCGCCTAACATAACTCTGTCATAAGTTAGGATGGTATCGTTCCATGGGAAATTATGATAACTGACATAGACATCTTTACCTTTGATGCTGTCAATAGTGGGCGTAGCATCCTCGGCTCTAATGTGTATACTCTCAATATGTTCCGCTTCACTGTTATAAATTCTAAGGTCGGCGTATAGTCCAATTGCACTCTGGTTAAAAATAACCAACTCTGCCTGACCACCATTAAAACTGATAAATCCGATTCGATGTTGGGCATCATGACTTTGATGTTTACCGCCACCGCTAAATAGAGCAGCCGCAAACACGAACATACCTATCTGAATAAAGGGTAGAAACATCTTTAGATGATACAGAATGTCATTATCGTTTACAGGTGCAGTCTTCCGTTTCCCCTTTTGGTAATAACCTGCATCCTTGGGAAACTTGTATTTTATGATAATGCCGACATCCGGCACCGGTTTCAATATCTTTGAAGCCCACACCGACCCGAAAATCGCCATTGCTGCAAAAACGGCAAACAGCCACCAATTAAAGCCCGTTCCAAGCAATACACCCGCGCCCAAAGCCCCAATAAATGACATTATCAATGCAATGCCAAGCAAAAATGATTTACTACCTGTCAGTTTCATCGCTTGCCTCCTTTCCGCCAAAGGCAAATGAACAGAGCAAGAGCAATGAAATACAGACTGACAGCTGCGCATTCCAATGTGATAAAGAAGGGATGAGCATCCCAAAATCCCCGATTTGCATCGCATATGATGTCATACCACATGTAGGCAAGTTCAATTTCAAATATTGAATATGCTAATAATGCGCCAATTAAACCGAAAGCGATTACGCCTATTATTTTCTGCCACTTTTTCATAGCTCATCTGAGTAGATTAATGGATTCGACAACGCAATACGGACAATGTATTATCTTTCCGGAGCAGTGAAACACTGTCGGGTTAAATACCCGGATTGTTACCTCAATCAGTTCATTTTCTGCCGGAGTTACCTCAATATCGCTATTACAGGATAACGGAATGTAATACTCGTTTCCACGATACAGGAATGCAAGTGATGTCGATGGGGTGCAGCCAAGCAGCTCCTTTATAACTATTTCGTCTTTGTCGCTCTGATAAGCAGCTTTACCTAATGCCCTATAAATAACCGGTACCGTTATGGTAGCTACTCCGTTTTCGCCATACTTCATTTCCTTGAAGGCTTCGGTGCCATATTTATCTTTGGCAGAATAAGCGTCATCGTTCCATCCAAAACGACGCTCCGTATCAGCAATTATGGAGTCAAGTTTTGCCTGACGCTCTTCTTCGGGCAAAATACGCTCCTGCGCATTGACATGAGACGCGCCTATCAACAATAACGTGATAGCAATTATCATATTCAACAGAATCTTCATAATGTCGTTGATTTTTGCTTAACAAGCCATTTATTGATAAAGGGGATTAACACAATTTGTGGCAAAAATGAGGCTATAAAGCACCCTATAACAGCCAAAGGCCACCATGAAGAATATGTATCAGCGCAATAGGCCAATACTGAAAACAAAACATAGTATATAAGCCATGTCAAAATAATTGTAAAAAGGTAATTACTTTGATTATTTCCTCCACATATTATCCAGGCAATCGAGCCACCTATAGGGTATATGACAACATTACAGATATATACTAATGCTAATTGTAGAATGGGTAAACTTATAAAACCTGTTGCCGATTTAACTACCATCACAAATATAGATGGAAGCAGGGTTAGTCCGATACCACACAAAATCAGAATTTTAATATATCGCAGTAGCATCTTGTTCTCTTTCATGGCTTACCTCCTTTCCGATTGATGAGCCAGAGGAGTCCGCCACAAAACAGCACGTTTGCACAGACCAGCAGGATATTGGTCAGTGTGTCGGGGGAGTCGAAACAGAATATCAGGCTGAACATGAATAAGAACATGACCGCCGCCGATGCTATGAATTTGCCAATCTGTTCCATAGGCTATTCCTTTTTGTGTTTGAACTTGATGGTTTTCTTGGCGTTGCGTTTGGGGTACTTGACCTTAATTATTATCGGGTCGTCGTAGCCTTCTGCCTCGATGCGGAGCGTGGCTTCTTTTAGTGGTTTGCCGGCTTCGTCTTGCAAATCATAATCATAATCCCAATAAATTCGGCATGGGTGTTCCGGTGAAAGATGTTTGGAATCTTCCTCTCCGTCCTCATCAATCCATACTCGCTCAATATAAAGATTATCACGATCAATCACGTTTCCTTTTTCGTCAGTCACTTTAAGGTCGAGGTAATGATTCATCTCTCTTTTGACTGAAATAGCACCTACAAAAACAACTTCGCCCGTTAAAGCATTATTATCAGGTATGAGTGTGATTTCCACATCTCTCATATCCTCGGTCACGACAATCGTCTGTGGTTCATAACCGACATATTCCACTTTCAATGTATCACCGATACAGGCGGCCAGTCCGAAATGACCGTCCAAATTGGTTATGGCTCCTAACGCTGTACGCTTGTTTGATATCGTCGCTCCGATTAACGGCTCTTTTGATATGCCTCCGTCCGGCAACGTATCGCCACTTAGCACAATGCCTTTGACTGTGATTGTATCTGTCATTGCCGGTATGTTCCCTTTCATAAAGGCTTGACATTCTTGCTGCGTTTGTGCCTCCGTGCTGATAGGCATTAGCATGGCGAGGGATGCCGCCGAGATACCGGCGATGGCTACGGCTTTTCCGGCGAGGGAGCGGGAGCGGAGCTGCTGCTCCAAGTAGCGCACCTCTGCTTCGCATTTGGGGCATGTGCCGAGACAGTCGCCCTTGTAGCGACATTCCGAAGTGGCGAACTCAATGCCGTTGGCCTCGGCTATCTGCCGACGTATCTCTTTCAATATCTTGCAGGTCTGCTTTCCTCGTACCATAGTCAATAGCGGTTAGGGTCAAAACTTATTGGCAAATTCATATATACATTAACTTTCTTGCCCTCATGTTGCCCCGGGATGAAATCGGGGAACAGCCTCACGACTCTCAAGACTTCTCTGTCAAGAGCGGAATCCAGACCTCGGACTATCTGTGGGTCACATACATGGCCTAATGTGTCAACATAAAACTTTACTCTGACACTTCCTTGAAAACAACCAACCGTTTCTTTCGGATATTTGAGATTGTCACCAATGAACTTCAACAATGCAGCCTGTCCTCCAGGAAACTCTGGCATTTGCTCCACTACATTATATATTTTGACTTCATCAGTGTCATCTTCCGGTTCCATTGCGATATCGCCTTGTATTACTATGAACTCGGAGGCGTTGCTAATCTCGCCTTCTTTAACACCGTTAATCTCAGGCGTCAAACATGAGATTGAATCTTCAAGCAAGGGCATTTCGCCTTCCTCAGTTTCTTCTACTTCTTCAATCATTTCGGGCGATTCAATAAATTCGCCAAGAAGATCATCATTGGTCTGATTTTTTGTTGATGTGCCGCTGCACCCCGACATGAGAATCATACCCGCAGAGATGCCGGCGAGGGCTACAGTTTTTCCGGCGAGGGAGCGGGAGCGGAGCTGCTGCTCAAGGTAGCGCACCTCGGCCTCGCACTTGGGGCATGTGCCGAGACAGTCGCCCTTGTAGCGACACTCCGACGTTGCAAACTCGATGCCGTTTGCCTCGGCAATCTGCCGACGTATCTCTTTCAGTATCTTGCAGGTCTGCTTTCCTCGTGCCATAGTCAGTGTTTGCGGATTTGGTAGGTGAATAAATCAAATCGGGTAAAGCCGAGGGCTTCGAGTGCCTTGCGGCTGTTCTCTCGGTCGGCATTGGTATTGTGGCCGGGTATCAGCGGTATGCGGACGATGCAATCGCTTTGCCGTCCACTGTCGGCTATCAGCCGGAGATTGGATAGGACAAGGGAGTTGTCCTGCCCGGTATAGTTACGGTAAATTTCCGGATTCAAGTCCTTGATGTCGATGATAAGTGTATTTACCATAGGGAGTAAGGACGCGATATTGTCTGCCGGAACATTGAGCGATGTTTCAAGATTGATCTGCCATCCGTCACCGCACAGCTCGCGGAAACGTCGGATAAATTCGGGACGCAAGCACGGCTCGCCGCCGCCGAATGTCACGCCGCCATTGGTGGCAAGGAAATAAAGTTCATCGATGCGTATTTCCCGGTATAGCGATTCGGGATAGTATTCCTTGAACCTGCCGCCATCACCGAGCGACTGGGGATTAAGGCAATAACGGCAACGGAGCGGGCATCCGTTAAAAGCCACAAGCGTCGTCACTCCGTCGCCGTCGGTTGCCAGACGGTGACGCGCCACGCCTATCACTTTTGCTCTCGGAGGTTCCATTGCCTTCTGTTTATGTCATTGTCCTTAAATGATTGATGGTTTATTGTTGGCCGTACACTAATAGCCTTATGCAAAGTTCGCTATAATTTACGACATTAGAGCGAACATATGTTCCTTTCGACAAAAATATTGCTGATAAATGTACTTGAAAGTACTATTTTCTGATGCAACGGAGATGCTGGGGTGTAATCTGTAGGAACGATGCGAGTTCCTTGACCAGTATCTGCCCGATGATTTCAGGATATGACGCGGCAAATTTCCGGTAACGTTCCGCCGGAGTCAGTTTGTAGAGATTCAGATGGCGTTCAAACAATGTCCTTGAAAATGCATTCTCCATTTTCAAAGTGAAATGCCGGTCATGCTCGGATATTTTTGAGAATGCATAGCCGAACGGCAACTGCAACACTTCAAGCCGGCATGATGCGATGATGGCCAAACGAGACGGGTTACGGTACATTCTGTCAGAAAAACCTGAGGCGATATCACCGGGAAACGAGAATCCGACCACGCCCTCGGACCCATCGCTGCGATGGGTCACATACCTGCAATATCCCGAAATCACCACTGATATGTATTTCTCGATATCCCCCTCATGCAGCAGATATTCCCCACGTTCATACAACACAGGCTTGCCCTCCGTCCTGATAAGCTCTATGAGCGGACGGAGGTCGACCAGATCCTTGTATGAGTTGAACGTGTCAGCCATCAGCGCTTGAAATATGCCGGCAACAATCCGTCGCCGATAACAAAGTTAGTCAATTATCCTGATAAATACCACAATACGTCTAAAAATATTCAGAGGCAACTGCACATTTGGAGTTATACAGAAATCGGATTCACTTTCATGGTGGAGAGATTCAGGTACAAGCCGTGGTGTTCTATCATACCATGGCGAACCATTTTCCACAGCAGGTTGCAGCCGAGCTGTGCTAATGTCGAGTTGATGAATAGATCCTGTTTCTCCAATGCTTCGGCAAGGGAGCAACTCGGACCTGAATCATTATCTTTCACTTTTGAATACCGCACGAGGCGTGTCACCACTTTCAGAGAGCTTACCGTTTCATAAAGATGCGATTCCGGCTGCTTGATTTTTCTTGGCACGGTTCCCATTACAACCTGTCCGCTTGACTGCGAGTTTCCGAAGTCGAGCCAATATATCGGTGTGCCATGATTGGTGTAGTCTGATTCCGGTACAGCCTTCAACACTTTCCATAAATCCATACGTGATTTCACATTGTCGGTGCAGGTAATCGTTATGTTGGCCATATTGTCCTTTCGTGCATCCTTGGGACATACCGGATATAAGTCCGGGATTGCAGCCCAGTCATTCCCGAAGAAGTTGTTTATCCGTGTCACCAGACACTGCGCCTTGTTCAGCCCGATATCCGACCATCCGAAAAGCTGACGCCCGATATTGGCTTCGGTAACTATGTCGGGGTCATAGACTGTCACGAACAGACCGGGATGGTTCAATGCCCTCAGTGTCACATCGAGCCGGGCGAGATTTGTAAGGACCTGTGAACCCGTGCCGCCGGCGCCTATAAGATTTACCGTAACCGGATGCTGCGGATTGAGCAGGTAATTGTGAATATAATGTACACGTTTCATTTCATAAGGTCTTTTAGTTTAAGATTATTCAGAGGTATAAGTTCATTGAGGTTGAACGGTTTGTCACGTGCGGCCTTTGTCACCAGCACAAGATTGGATTTCGTTGGGTTACGGCCTCCGCCCAAGTGTGAGAACTCCGTCAGCCAGAACCTTTTCTCAAGATATTCCAGAAATGTTCCGAATGTCGGTTGCCTCGGACTCTCAATTTTCGGATTCCCCATGCACACAATGGTGCTCGTGACGTTGAAAAACGGGGCGGCATACAGTTTTGTCTCCGGAGTTGGGACTTCTCCCTTGAAGGCATACACGTTCATTCCGCCACCTTCCTTTGATTCATAGATCACTCCCGGAACATTATATTCCGCATTTTCAATCTTCAGGCTTTCCACAAAATACATCATTCGTCTTTGCGGCGGATTGTACCATACGTACCGTTCAGACCCCTTGCGAGTGTCGCAATACAGCAGATTTGACGGCAACATCCCGCATGGAGTGCCGTTGTGGACTTCCGAATAATTCCTCACAAGATCGTTCATGAACTCCAAGGTTACAGGGCGTCCTTCACCCATATTACCCTTTTTATCTATTGCACGCATCTCAAGGAAATGTTTCTTCTCGTCCTCGCTGACATAGGCGATGAGAACGGCTTTGGGATATATCACGGAGCTTATCTCCCGAGTCAGTTGGTTGGAATTCGTCATGATTCAAGATTACTTATTATGTTAATGAACTTATCGGACCATTGGAAGAACCGTTCGGGATACTCATCCGATATTTTGAAGAGTGACTCCGTTTTTGGAGTCAGTTTCATAGTTGTCACCGGTATTATCTCATACGATTCCTGATAATCCGAGTTTATGAAGTCAATCAGTGTCCTGGTGACTATGTCATCTTCCTCATAGACAATGCAGATCTGACGGTGCAGGTCCACCGGACGTATGTCCGGGTCATCATCGTAATATGGGTCATAGGCATAATGCATTATCGGTTTCTTCGGTTCAAGGAATTCCATTCCATCCAGCATGGCATCTATAAATTTTGATTCCCATGCGTTAACGGGTTTATAACCGTGCAACGCCGTGTGTATGTCGTTATGATATGACTTACTTTCAACACGTCTGAGCAGTTTGTGTATTGCTCCTGACTGATATGACTCTATGCGCTTCCTGTCCCTGATAATTTCTTTGTCTGCCTCGTTAGTGTCATAATCCATAAGGACACATTCCATTATACAGTCATGTTCATCGCAGTCCAATATTGAACCGATTCGGTTGGCGTGCATAAACTTGTTAAGGAACGATATGGCTATGCGCCTAAGCCCGTTGTTGATTCGGGTCAGAAATTTCACCGGGAAATAATACAGCTTGCAGGTTCCCCACCTGTGGCATTTCCAGAGTGTAAAATGAAGCCTGCTGTCATACATCTCGATATTCAGTCCAATATTGTCGGAGAGAATGGTCTGCATTTCATAATACAGATGGTTGATGCTCTCATTCAGAGTCTTGCCGGGTGTATGATCGACCTTCACATTCAACAATTCCGCATACCGGAAATAAGAATCACGCAGGAAATCATAGTTCTCCTGCGTGATTATGTTGAATGTATCCTCTCCATAATCCTTGATTATGAAAGAAGGTACGGTGCTCTGGAAGGTCGTTTTCAGAAAAGAATTACAGCACCGCTGGGCGCTGTAATTCTTCTTTGCCGGTTCACTCCGTAATGATAGCGTCTCTCGGTCTGGCTTATGAGTAGCTTTGCGAGCTGTTCCGACTGTGATTCGCTCAGGAGTCTGCATTGGTTCTCTTTTTTAGGTTTTATGGGCATTGGTTCTTATCCTTTGGTTCCGATTGTGGTCTTGAACTCATAGACCGCCGCGTCGTCCTTCATGGTGGGACCGTGTACCGTGGCGGTTGTCAGTTCGGGATAGGTGTTGGAATAGAATCCCATCACCATTTCGGGGCTGTCCGACGGATTGGGGTCGTCGAGTGTGATTGTGGCTGTCCCTTTCTTGAAAGTGAACACGCGTTTGATTCCTGTGATTTCGAGTGCCATAGTCTTACATCATTTGGGGTTGTGCATAATTTCCTTGTAACATTGATGCCGGGAAGTCGGGATATTCCGCATATTCCTCCGGTCGGTATGGTGGTGCGTCATCCGGATCCGCCATTCTCGGTGCATGAGCCGCCATGTCGTGCTCGAACGGCATCGGCTGCTGTGAGTACCGTGGCTGACCGTTGTGAGGATACGAGCCGTTCTGACCTCCGTTTGGCGGCATCATCCCGCCATTTGGATGCGCATATTGCGGATAGCCGCCATTGGGTTGCGCCTGCTGCGGCCATCCCTGCGGCTGTTGCGGATACCCGTACCGGCCGCCATATCCCTGTCCGGGGTTGCCGTATGGCTTTTGAGCGGGATATGCAGCTTGTGCCGGCATTTCCTGCTGTGGCATGGCGGACTGATGTTGTGGTGCATCTTGCTGTTGAACGGTCGGTTGTTGAGCTTGCTGTACCGGTTCCGGCGTTGGTTGAGACTGAGCCTGCGGTTGTTGGACTTGAGCCTGCTGTGGTTGAGTCTCTGCGGGTTCCTCCATCATTGCGAAGAGATCTCCATGTCCCACTAATTTCTTCTGCTCGTCAAGCCGCTCGTCGATTGTCTTCAAGTCATCGGGTTTGGCGTACTTGCGTGCCTCGGTAAGCGCGTCCACAGCCTCCTTATGTTTCTTGGCGGCGATATGCTCCTCTGCCTTCTTGAGATTTTTCTCATACTTCTCGCGCTTCTCCCTTTCCTCTTTGGATTCTTTCGCCTTGGCTTCCTTAGCACTCTTGCTCGATGACGCGGCCTTGTCGGCCTGCGCCTCGAACTGCGCCATGTTGGAGATCAGTCCCGACGCCTTCTGCATTGGGCGTGCGACCACCTGCATGAAGCCGGTGTCAAGTTCTTCGGGTGTGCCGTTCAATGTCAACGGCACGATGCTGTTCTGCGCCTCATCCTTGAGAGTGTTGGACTTCGGTAGCACCGACACTGCCATGCGCCCGTCGGCGGACTTGCGGATGACCAACGTGATATCCACGTTAGGGTTCATCATCTGGTTCATTGATTGAAAAAACATATTCTTATCGTATTTAGTGTGAATATTTCCGGTTATTGCCTGCGCTCATCCCTTGAAGAATTCTGCGAGAAGCCTGTTACGGTCAGGATGGCGGCTTATCTCCATTATAGGATCCAGGATGGTGGAGATATGCACCGGTCCCCCTGTCCCCCTGTCCTGCGTGACGGGAACTTGATTTCCGGTCTTTCAATCCGGACGATTCTTTTCTTCGGCACCGGGATTGTAACCGCCGGTTGTGCCGCTGTCATGATAGCCTGTCTCATAGTCATTTCTTTTTTAATTTATTATTGAATATCCGGGCTTGGCAGCCCGATGAACTACAAGGGCATTACAGCGGCCGACTCCGGTAATGCAAGGCTTTCGGGAAAAATACCGGAGCGAAGCGAGGATGATTTTTCCCGAAACCGATAGGCCCGGCCTTGCAGTCCGAATGAGGCGGACGCTAATTTTGCCCGGTAGTTTCTTCGGGTCTGTCAGCCAGACTATTCTTTTCTGCCTTATTATCTTCTTACATATATTTATTTCATACAGCACATAAAAAGAGCCGCCCATGTGGACGGCTCTGCCATATATGCCTTTTGTAAATCTATGCCTGAGATGGAAGCTCATGATGCGTTGTTTCAAAAAATCAGACCGCTGATTATGGCGAACAGCAGAGCCGCCGCCACTATGATGCAGGCAATCTTATAGAGGAATCGGAAGAATCCCCTGAAAAAGACTATCGCCAACGCCGCCCATACAGGTGATACGCCCCTTGTATAGAGGTATCCGAACACGGCGGCCAAAGCGAGTATCAGGATTGCTTTCCACAGCCAACCCATACCGGTGATCCTTGTGATAAGTGCAGATGCTTTCATAACTGTATATATTTACCGGGGGACACGGTGTCATCCGGATTTCGGAGGCTCCCCCGTGGCGCGCCTCCACAGGCAAGGCTACGGGTAAAAATACCGGAGCGCAGCGAGGATGATTTTTGCCCGTACCGCAAGGCCCGGCCTTGACGGTGGAAAATGGCAAGCCACGAACTTCGCCTCCGAATCCGAATGACGGCATTCACTGTCCTATCTCTTTCTTGAAGTCTTCTTGTCCGGGAAAACGAGTGTGACATTGTAGCCGCGGTCGAAAACGAGCATGGCATCGAATGAATTTCCCTTCTTTCCCTTGAACCCCTTTATCAGCTTAGTCCTGCCGGATGACAGCAGTTGCTCGATATGGCCGTCCGTGAGTTCCTTGTTCAAGAATCGTCTGAACACCATCAGACCGCAGGATGTATTGTCGCACCGGGCGGTCTTAGCCCGTATCACGACATTCCCTTTGCCGCATTTGGGACATGGGCGGGAATGCACCGGGGTGACAGGCACTGTGATTCCGAGAATCTCAGTGGTGGCCTTGCGTGTATAGCCGACGATGGCGTTCATGAATGTAGAGGGTTCAAGAGTGTGCCGTTCAATCTGCAACAGTGTGTTTTCCCAGCAGCCTGTCATGCCTACATCCGCCACGAGCATATACTTCACGGCATCGTACAGTGCCAGACCTTTGTCGGTAGGCATGATGCTCTTACCTGAGCGTCGTATGTAGTCACGTTTAACCAGAGTGGCGATAATGGCCGCACGGGTGGCGGGCGTGCCGATGCCTATGTCGCGGACAGCCTCGCGCGCCTTCTCGTCGGCGATATCCTTACCGCACGATTCCATTGCGGCAAGGAGGGTGGCCTCGGTGTACAAAGGGCGCGGCATGGTCTTCCTCTGCGCCAGCCCGTGCCCCGACACCGGCGCGGTGTCACCAACAGAAAAGGCTGGGCAAGCCGCATTGTCATCGGATTCATCCTCGCCACGGTCCTCCTTGCGGTCGAACACGGCACGCCAGCCTGGTATTACGACGGACGAGGACTTGGAACGGAACGGCATCCCGCAGATTTCGGCTTCTATCAGGTGTGTTTCGGTGACACACGGGGGTGAGAATGCTTCGAGCATACGCCCGGCAATCATCAGATAGACGGCACGTTCGTCGCTTGAAATGCCCGAAGGTGTGACACCGGTGACAATCAGAGCATGGTGGTCGGTCACTTTGGTGTCGTTTACACTGCGGTTGTTGAGCGCCGATAGGTCAAAAGTGGCACCGTAGGTGTGGAATTCCGGCATGGTGTACACCTTTTGCAGCAGTTCCGGCACGGTTCGCATGACATCATGCGGTATGTAACGGCTTCCGGTTCGCGGATAGGATATCAGTTTCTTCTCGTAGAGCGACTGCGCCACGACCAAAGTCTTCTCTGCGGTCATGTCGTGGTGCACGTTGCAGTCCTTCTGGAGAACCGTGAGGTCGTACAAAAGCGGTGACTGGCGGTCGGAACGCCTGCATTCCGCCTTGGTGACACGTCCGGTGGCACCGGGGACGATACGGGAAAAGGCGGCGTCAGCCTGTGTCTTCTCCCTGAAATCATCCTTGTGGAAGAAACGGCACAGCCTGCCGTCCCTGGAGAGAGTCACATGTAGCTGCCAGTAAGGGACGGACACGAAATCACGGTTCTCACGGAAACGGGAGCAGACCATAGCAAGCGTGGGTGTCTGCACACGTCCGATGGAGCTGTTGGAAGTGCCCGACACGCAGGCGAGGGCGCGGCTGGCGTTCATTCCCACAAGCCAGTCGGCTTTCGCGCGGCAGTCTGCGGCGGCATGAAGGCTATTATACTCACGACCGTCGCGCAGGTTCGCCATGCCGGTACGGATTGCCTCGTCTGTAAGCGATGATATCCACAGCCTGCGGAAAGGCTTGGTGTAGCCGAGGTATTCATAGATATAACGGAAAATGAGTTCCCCTTCGCGTCCGGCATCGGTCGCCACGATGATGCTGTCACATCTGGAGAACACATCGTCGATGATCTTGAGCTGTTTAGCGGCGGCGATGTCCGTCACCAAGCCCCGGTCGGTACGGATCTGGCGAACCACAAGCCGGAATGGGTCGGGAATCATGGGAAGACTTTCGGTAGATGTCCGGTCGTAACCGTATGCGCCCGGCATGGCGAGCGACACGAGGTGTCCGAGCGCCCATGTCACCATGTAGCCGTTGCCGGTACAGTAACCCTCTTTGCGTATGTTGGCGCCGACGACACGGGCGATGTCCTGCCCGACGCTCGGCTTTTCAGTTATGATTGCTATCATATTGGTGAAAATTTAGCCGTTCCCCGCCATAGTCAGGGAGGCAGGGAGCGGCGGTTTGACATTGGGTTATATAAGAACTCTGTCATGCGGGCTTGATGCCGATAATCTCAAGGAGAGGTTCGCCGTTTTCCCTGCGTACAAGCTGCAAGGTGGCGTCAAGGACGACATCCACGCCGAGGAGCACAAGACTAAGGGATATCACACCGGTTTTTTCTCCTTGCAGGAGCGTGTCGAGTTCGCCGGCCATCTCCAGCTCGTCGCGGAGTATGCCGATGGATTCCAGTTCGCCCCAGTCCACATCTTCGGCATTGAAAGGAGTTATGTTTTCCTGATTCATTGTCATGGTCTTTTACGTTACACATTATTTTTCGTCAGCCGACGCTTTGGCCTTTCGGCTTGCGGTTCTGCTGTCCTTGTCCTTGTGACTGACGGCGTTCCTGAGCCTGTGCGACGACATTGCGTTGCGAGGCGTTACGATTGTGGGTGGGGTCTTCGTTGTAGTAGTCCAGACGGCCGGTGTTGAAGTTGGCACGGACATACTGTGAGAAAGGTTTCTTGTCAAAACCAATCATTCCCTCGATAAATACCGCCTTGCCGTCCTGAAGCTGGGCGCGTTCGGTGGCTGTCAGAGTCTTGCCCCACAGCTCGGTGGGAATCTTGAACTGCTCGCGCTGCTCGAAACCGTCCGGCGTGCGGGAGTAGCTCAGCCGTCCGGTTTCAAGGTCGGCCTTGATAAACGAGGAGAATTCCTCACCTTTGCGGCTCACCATATCTTTGAGGAATATTACCCGACCGGCACGCAGTTCTTCCCGTTCTTCACCGGTGAGCTTCACACCGTTGATTTCCTTGGGAATGTAGATTTCCCGGTCTCCTTCGGGCGAATCCGGATTGTAGCGCGTGTATGCGGGACGCCCGCTTTGTGGGTCGAGCTTGACAAACGAAGAGAAGTATTCACCGTCCTTTCGCTTCATATCCTCCACGAAGATAGCTTTGCCGAGATTCAGATCCTCAACCTGCTGCTTGGTGAGTTTAACTCCGCCGAGTTCCTGACGGTTGAAAACCCTGTCGTTCTCGAAGATGTATTCGATGCCGCGACGTTCGGCGCTTATCTGCACCTTGGCGTCGAAGTCGTTGCCGGCTTGCGACTTCATACCTTCGAGGAATATGGCCTTCCCTTCCTTGAGATCGTTCTTTTCCTGCTCGGTGAGCTTGACACCCTTGATTTCATCGGGGATGAATACGTTCTCGGCTTTCATCGCCACAACCTCGTTGGTGAGTTTGTCGATGCTGATGAAGGTGGGGACAATCTCACCGCTGCGGGATTTGAGGTCCACAACGCGCCCCATGTTGCCGGTCTCAAGCAGGTTCTTCTTGTCCTCGTCGGAGAAGATATGCCCGAAATACGGGCGATCGAGATCCGGTTTCTGACGCATACCGTGGATGGCGAGCACCACGGGGCCATTAGCCGACTGTTGGAACGACAGGCGTGCGTCCGTGCGGAGCACGGCTGAGCCGAAGTTCATGGTTATAGGCACCATCTGGTTGGTCTTGTAGCCACGGAGCATCTGGTCGAGCAGTCCGCGCTCGGCGAGATAGTCGCGCGAGATACCGAATAATTTGAGCTGTTCCCAGTCGATCATTGACTCGTTGTAACGCGGGGCGCGCTGTTCCGGCTGTTGTCCGGCGGCTGCGGCCTGCTGTGCGTGTACCTCGCGGGGTGACATCCGCACTTCTTCATTGTCTTTTTGTTTCTTTGCCATTTCTTTTACATTTTGATTATTGGTGTTTTCTTGTTGTTTCCCCTTCGGGGTAATCTCGTATTTCTTGAGGAATTCCTCCACCGCGTCGGTTTTCTTCCCAGCCGCGATATCCTCTATTGCCTGTCTTACATCGGGGTCGTCAAGGTGCTTGTCCTTAACCGACAGGATGCCGAAGCGTGTGGGGTCTTTGAGCTGGCTCCAGAAATTCTTGAGGAAATTCTCGAACATGTCCGCATAGCGGTCGATTTTCAGGAACGAGTTTCGGTGTTTCGTGTCTGCTGGGACAGTTTCATGTCGCCCGTCCTTGTCAAGTTTTGACACCGCCTGCAATATCAGTTCCATCTTGTCAAGTATGAACACGATGTCGCTAATCTGCTCGTTCTCGGTGATTTTGGGTGTCGGCGGCTCCGGTTGCGCCCTTGCTGATTTTTTTGCCATACCTTGAAGTATTTAGAGTGAATAAATAAATGTTTCCACTGCAAATATAGGCTCTAAAATCACACAAAATACTGATTTGCAAACGCTTGACAATACGTTGCACCGTATGTCATCACGTTGCACCGCAGGGTGTCACGCAAAGGTCGGAATGAACCGATTACGGAACGAAAAAGACAGGTACGGAGGGAAACGGAAAGGAGAACTGGCGGGACGGAGAAAACGACCGTAATATGCAGAATTGAGAGGCGGAGCTGCTTTTGTCCCCGCTTATATCCGTCAGTAAAAAACAGGCGGCAGGATTATGTGTGTTCCTGTAATATTATATCGGCTGTGGCACCGTCAATATTCCATAATGCCGGCGCCACAGTTTCTCAGTTGACCGTTTTATGCGTCATCGGTCGGCATCGCTTGCTAAGTCCCGACCGACACTACAACTCGGAGGGGCGAAACCGGAACGTTTTTTCCAAGAAAAATTACCGCAGGGAATTTTTTGCAGGAAAACCCGAAGGGCCTGAACGTGAGGATTTCGGTCTCCGAGTTACCTTGATAAAGGGACTTAGCCGACGATGCCGACCATGATGTTTTTTCCTCTTACGTCTTGTTCACTATTTATAATGGTTCATTATTAATGAACATTTATGAAATTTGAACAAAAAACACATATACGAGTTTAGATGAGACACAGAATAAATGAGGTATAAAGGTAATATACACCATCTAAACTACTATGTATGTGGCAAGTGAACAGATTGGCAATATTTTCAAGGATTGAATGCTGAATAAACATTATTACAAGAGAATTACGGAATGAACTGCACCTCTTTTAATGAGAAAGGGCGATTTAACAATCGTTCCTTCTAATCGGTATCCCCCGAGTTCTAAAATCGTTGCTTATGTCTCTAAGTATTTCTTCAATGATGAAAGCTCATTCAATTTAATATTATAAAGTAAATAAATAATCCGCAGTGTAAAAACAAAAAATAGTATATAACAATTCAGATAGTTGAAACGCGCATTGGCAAAACATCGAAAAATAGAACATCGACATCAGGCAGAAAGCATTTATTGCCTTAGTTGTTAGGCGATAACTCTATTACAACAGCTTTTGTAAGCATATAATCAACTTTACAAAAATGCAATTTTCGCAAAAATATAAAATAGCAAAATATTGAAAATTCGATTAAAATAGGATTTTTGAGTTAATTACGCAAAATCGCTGAAATAAATTTGTTTGAGCGGAATTAAAATGCTATCTTTGCAGAAAATCCGCAAGATTATGATACTAAATTTGGAATTTAAGAACTTCCGATCATTTAAAGGGTGTTGTTCTTTTACGACAGAGCCGACATCTTCAAGAGCAAAACCTGACAACATCTGTAAAGCCGCTACTGATGCTGAAGGGGATAAACGGGCTTTGAAGATTTCTTTGATTTTCGGTGCAAATGCCTCGGGGAAAACCAATATTATTAAATTTATGTATGGTTTTCGCCGTTGGGTACTGAATATAGACAATCGTGTCGGTGAGGATATCCCATTGTATATGCCGTTCAAATTCGACAGTGATACGGCAGACGCTCCAATTGAATTTTCCATAGAGTTCATAACAGCTAATGTCCGATACAAGTACACTATAAAATTTGAAAGAACCAAAATCCTGGTAGAAACATTACAATCATATCCTGTCGGGCGGCCGGTGCTTTTATACGAGCGTATGTTACTTGAAGACGACAATGAGTCTGACTCAATCAAATTCGGTTCAAGCCTTACCTCAAACAAGAGCTTTAATGTCTTTAAGAATCAGTTGATATTGTCAAAATTCTTAAAGGACACACCGTGTGAACCTATAACCAATGCCGCAAAATATTTGTCCGGAATCGTCGTTTCAAATGGTTTCCATGAAGATACGATGCTCGGAGAGGACAAGGAGATGCTTCGCTGGCTATATTCTCATCCTGACAACAGACGTATGCTGTCAGAGTTTCTTTCTTTCGCAGATACGGGCGTTACTGACTTCCGGCTTGAAAAACGAAGTGACGGAGTTGAAGCGAGCGGTCTGCATGGACTTTATAAAGATGGTAAGGATATAGGAGAATCAGACCTGCCGATGAAAGAGGAGTCCTTCGGTACAAGGGCGTTATTCATTATCGGATGTAATATATTGCAGTCCCTGCAAAACGGCAGCCCTTTCTTTGTTGACGAAATGGATTCGGGGCTGCACTCACACATAACCCAGCTTATTGTGGATATATTCCGAAATAAACGTATAAACAGAAACAATGCCCAATTGGTATTCACCACACATGATGTAAGCCTTCTTGACCAGAATACAATCCGAAAGGACCAGATATGGTTTACCGAAAAGAATAAGTATGGTGTATCCGAAATATTCTCCCTCTCTGACTTTTCCGATGTCCGGGAGGACACACTTTTCGGCAAATGGTATCTGAACAACAAATTCGGTGGCGTGCCTTCATTGCAGCCGCTTGAAAAACTTTTTGCGGATAATGGCAAGGAAGAATGAAGATACACGCCATAGTAAATTTGTAATCAGGATAGTTTGCGAGGGAGACAAGACCGAGCCGCTGTTTTTCAGCGACTTGTGTAACACATACTTCCATGATAACGAATATGTCGATATCCGTACCATACCGCAACCATATGTCCCTGAAGAAGCAGGTGATGTGGATAATACAAAAAGAGGATGGCACAAAGGGAAGAAACGGAAGGTTAAAGCTTCACAAAAGAAGGAACCGGAACCAATTATCATAAGCGGTCAACCGCCGTTAAAATGGGTTCTGTATGCCCGTAATATACTCTCAGAAGGTGTCGATGAGGCATGGGCTGTATATGACAAGGACGAACATCCAAAACACAAAGAGGCATTTGAAGAGGCCGCCAAAGTGGTTGACGGCAAAATTGTGAACATTGCCTTCAGTAGCCGTAGTTTTGAATATTATCTGCTTCTGCATTTTGAATATCTGTACCGACCGTTCTTGCAAACGGAGTGCGGTGAACGTGTTGACGGCAATAAGTACATATTTGAATGCGGTACCGGTAAGATGCCTGATAAGGATTGCAATGGAACGATATGCATAAACGGTTATGCCCGGACACGAGGATATTGGATGGAAACGAAATCCAGGGAATCAACATTCCCACTTGTTAAAGACAATTTAATCAAGGGGATGATAAATGCGTGCAGACTCAGGTCTGAAAGCGATGCTAAAACCGAAGCGCCCATATATGAAAGGAATCCATATACAGATGTTGACCGACTTGTGGGAAGACTAATCGGCAAACATACTGTTCCATTTGGTATTAAACAAGAGATTCGCGAGTCCGGAACGGACTGGGCGATAGAACTTTCAGTGCAAGGCGTTGAGATTGATAACCATAGTGACAGGACGATACTTTTAAGTAGGGGACAGTTTACAGTATATGATTGGGAAAAAAGAGATGTCCGTATATTGAATGAAACACCCATTCTGATACAGCCTCATGATAAGTGTGTGTTGGACTGTCATCTCGATAAAACAGAGGTCGTTTCAATAAAGTTATCAGCAGAAAAGGAAATATTGTTGCTTCCCAAATACGAGAATTAACCTCTTAGAACTCAAATTTTGTAGATATTCCGCAAGATTTGAGCTTTGATCGCCATTTTGGAGCGTTTTGGAACTAATTATTGCAGTCTATTCGTCATACATTATATACTAAAAGATGGCGATATAAATGGCGTAATAAATTTTGGATGGCGTGATAAATGACGGGATAAAATTTGACCCGACTACAATATAATATCATAGAAGTTCTAATGCAACTTTAATTCTTTAACAAAATCAGCTTTACAACATAAAAATAAATTTGACATTTCAGTTCCCGAATGCTAATTTTATGATACCGTCAAATACTTATAAAGAGGCGACAGTCACAAGGTGGCAGACCTCATGCAGAGATTATTAACACGTTTCATTCATACTTAAATTTAATTTCTCATGAGTGCTATAGATGTAGCGTGTGAAATTGGGAAATCAATTATAACCGACCACGCAGTAACAAGTGCAACACAAACTCTAATGACTTCCACCATTTCCGGTGGTGCACAAATCGTTGGTGCAGCAGCTACGGGCGGCAACGTTTCCGCAGCCGTGAGTGCGGCGGGTGCATCTATCAGTTCTGCTTCGGCAGGAGTCGGAAATGCCGTAATGGGAACACAGGTGGTTTCAATGGTCTCCACCCTTTTGGCATCTCCAGCCGCTCCTTTTGTAATTGGAGCGGGTATTATAGCTGGATTATGGTGGCTGTGTAGCGATTGACATCAACAAAACTCTAAAAACGGGGGACGGCACTCGGTTGTGTCGCCCCTGATGTTTTTTTACACAGCAATATTGTAGAGCTGTATCAGTGTGTAATATAATATAAAAACAGCGGAACGTGCTTCAATGTAGATTCCGCTGTTTTCTTGTATTTTATTGTGCAATTTCATTTGGCATTTTTGTTAGCCGGGGTATCATCAAGTCATCACAGGCATCTTTCAACGCCACCCAATAGCCTCCATACTCTGTATGGTCCTCGTGCATACTTTCAGCAATTCGCTCAAGGTCATCATCACTGACGGCATCGGCATCATATCCTGCGGACACTATATCTTCACGCGAGACTGTTGAGACAATAGCATAGCCGTCATTGCGTGACAGTTCCAGTTTTATTTTATCAAGGAGCTTTTCAGACAGCCCATTATCCGGATGCAAGCGTATATACTCCGCACATTCTTTCAGTAACTTTATCATAAGCATTTATTTATTATTTGAAAGACATTCTTCTTCTGCCCATTTGCCGAATCTGTAGCATCCGACCAGTATGAAATCCTCACAGCCATATTCTGCCAGAGATTTGAAATCGGAAAGGCAGTCGCAGTAATAGAATATGCTCTCTTCCATTGCTGCGGATTTGTCATCCACTTTCAATGATATTTTTATATCATGCTCATTACCGTCATCCTTGTACACTATCCGGCAGTTGGCATAATCCGGCTCCGTGTCCGAATAAGACTTGAATTCCTGATACAATCTGTCGATATCCATTTTGACTTCATCGGGATCGGTCAGCTCCGGACAAGTACCGCAATTATAGCACAGTCCGTACAGGAATGACTCATCCGTATAACGCATGAACACGTTTCCGTTGGGGTTGACTATGGCCTCGCAAGCGACATCGGTGCTACCACACCTTGTACATATAACACTCATACATCTTCTATTTAGTTGATTATAAATCCTTATCAAACACAGATGCCTGTGTCCTATTCTTGCCGCCATGACAGCCACACGCCGGACAGTGCAAGGCTTTCGGGAAAAATACCGCAAGCCCCACGGGGCGCGGAAGATTTTTCCACGAAACCCGCAGGGCCCGGCCTTGCATCCGTCCCAAAGGCGTGTGGCTACCTTTGCGGATAGAATAGACACCGGCTTTATTTCTCCCCGGCCTCTCTGTTATCCTCCGGCGGGAGCAGATGCTGTAATTCCGGGTCGTTCTTGATGCGCTCCATCTCGTCGGCGATTATCTGCTCTACATCATTCTTTATCTGAGAATAGTTTCTTTCAATCTGTTCCTGCATGATGTCGTTGCCATCCTCGTCCAGAAAATCATTAATTACAGGTATTTTCTTGTAGGCTTTCGTCTCAGCCGCCACTTTCGCGCTGTCAACAATGATGCGTGAATGGAAAATCTTCTGGTCTATCTCCTCGCCGAAGTTGTCGGCAACGCTGCCTACGAACGTTCCCTGCGACAGATTGGCTATCTTGGATGCCGGGATAAGGAAATCAAGCTGGGTGTTTATCGAAGTGGAAGTATCTTGTCGGTTGATGGATACCGACTGGCGCTGCTGGAGTATCTTTCCGAAGCGTTCCGACAGGTTCTTTGCCGTCTCGCCGACGACCTGCCCGCTGAAAATGTTGCCAACAGTGTTCTGGATAACCTTCGCCTCCTTGTCACCGTAGTCGCGCGCAAGCTGGGAGAAGTCCTGAAAGCCGAGACATACCGCAACCTTGTTGGAACGTGCCGTGGCGATGAGATTGTCGATGCCGCGAAAATATATGGTCGGCAGCTCGTCAATGATGATTGAACTCTTGAGCTGTCCTTTCTTGTTTATCAGCTTTACTATGCGGCTGTTATATAGTCCGAGGGCGGCCGAATATATGTTTTGCCTATCCGGATTATTGCCTACACAAAGGATTTTGGGAGCCTGCAGATTGTTCAGGTCGAGCGTGAAATCATCGCCGGTCATTACCCAGTACAGTTGAGGTGAAATCATTCTGGACAGTGGGATTTTCGCGGAAGCTATCTGGCCCTGGAGTTGGTCCTGGGCGCCCCCTTTCCAAGCGTCCATAAATGGAGACAGGTAGTTTTCAAGCGATGGATATGAAGTGAGAATGGTGAAAATGTCGGCATACGGCTTGTTGAGGAATTCTATGGCATGGGGGAAGGTGCAGTAACGCCCTTCCTTATATATACGGAGGTACCATATTATCGCGGCGAGCAGGATAATCGGTGACTCAACGAAGAAATCTCCCTGTTTCTGTATCCATGTCTTGTTCAGATTCAGGAGTATTGTGTATGCCGATTCGTATGCGTCGCTGATATCCGCCATGAACTGCGGATTGATGGGGTTGCACCTGTGCGAGCGGCGAGGATCGTCGAAATTTATCACATAGAACTCCGGCTTCACCTTGTACTTGTCAAGATTCCTGAGCAGTTCGTTGTAGGCGATGATGGATAGGTCATCGAACTTGTAGTGTAGGCTAAGCACCCAGCGCCGTGCCATGCAATCATGACCGGTTTCCAAATACTCGCCTCCGAACCGGACGTACACCTTCCAGCGTATCCGGCTCTCCGTTTTGATATTCAGTCTATGCCTTGCCATTGTGAACTTTCTTATGACAACTACTGCACAGTGCAATCGTTTTTCTTCTACGTGCAATCATCATTCTTTCCCAAGGCTCTTTTCCTTTGAGTCCTTTGAGTTTTCTTACATGATGCATTTCGAGTCTGTCGGTTGCCCCGCATAATTCACACTTTTGTGCTTTAAGCCTGTCCATCAGGCTTGTGGTGCTTGTGTGCATTATGAAGTTCGGCAGAGTTGAAATTCTACTGTCCTTTGATGGCTTTAGCCTTTTGAAGCCACCATTATAGAATTTAGCTTCGATAGTATTTCCTTTCTTGCCTTGGTAGCTCACGGTGAAAATGCCGTCTTTCTTGTATTTGCGACATATCTTTGTAACCTTGCTACGATATTTTGCGGCAAAAGTCTTATACATGCTGTATTCCATAATGTATCCGAAATTGTTCATCTGCTTGGCGCAGTTGACACCAATTCCGAAATAGTTGTAGAAACCCCTTATTTCAGAATTGTATCTTTGAAGAATTTCAAGGTCATCGTTAAAGTTGAGTTCGGGTCTTGCTTTCGGCTTCCAGATTTCTTTACCGTTGTGTTTCTTTATTTCCACAACGTCATAATCGAGAAGCTTTTTCTTGACCGTATCTTTAGGGATACGAATCTCAACCGTTTTATTCCGAGACCTTTTCTTTCTACCGAGTGTGTCTCTGCGTGTTTCCGCACATTTTCTGTTTCGGATTTCAAAGCCGAGAAACTTCGCAGGATTATTTGAGTAGGTGACAAGGGTCTTCTCTTCGGATAATTCCAATCTTAATTTGGATTCAAGGTATTCTTTTATGTCCGCTTTAATCTTGATTGCATCCTCACGAGAGCCTATCACGCCACATAGGAAATCATCTGCGTATCTAACGTATTTCAATCGTTTGTAATTGGTGTCTCCCTCGTTTTTCGCAGGAGTCACCATCATGAGACTGTCATACATCTTGACGAGGCGAAGAGCCTCGTTTCGTTCCTCTGCGGTCTTGGCTTTCTTAAGAGCTACTTTTGCACGTCCTTTCTTACGTTGGTAGTGTCTGTATAGTTTGCTCACCTCCTTGCGTACACCTTTGTCGAATTTTGAGGCATACTCCTCCATATATTTGTCAAGCTGGTCAAGATATATGTTGGCAAGTATCGGGCTTATGATTCCACCCTGCGGTGTTCCGTCATAAGATTTGAAGTATTGCCAATCCTCAATGTAACCTGCGTTGAGAAATTTACGGATTAATCGGATGAAACGGCAGTCGCCAATGCGTTTTTCAAGGATTTTAATCATGACATCGTGATTAATGTTGTCAAAAAATCCTTTAATATCGCCCTCGATATACCATTTGGCTCCACAGAAAGACTTTGAAATCTGTTCCATTGCGGTATGGCAACTTCTTTGAGGTCTGAAGCCGTGGGAACAATCAGAAAACTGTCCCTCGTAGATTGCCTCAAGAATCATCCTCACCACTTCCTGCAACAGTTTGTCCTCTATAGATGGTATACCGAGTGGACGCATTTTACCGTTTTTCTTGGGAATATATTCCCTCCTTGACGGTTTTGGCTGATAGCTTTCATCTTTCAATGACTCTATCAGTCTGTCAATGCGCTCGATGCTCATTCCGTCAATGGTTTTGCCGTCAGTGCCTGCCGTCATATTACCCTGCTTAGGGGCAATACGTTGGTACGCGACAGCATACATATCCTTGTTGTAAAGAATACGATACAGACGCTCGTACTTGTAATCCAAGTCCTTGCAATGTTTGTATAGACTGTTTAATACGTTTGTTGAATTTCTCATAAAGTCTCACACTTCATTCATTAATTGTATTAAAAATCTCCACTGTCTCCCTTCGCCATGTACGAGGCTTTCCCTCGCTCGGACTACTGCGGAGACTCCGTTACCATGCTGTCAGCGGATGCTGACAGTTTAGGCAATCCCAGTTTATAGTGCCTTAACTATTGGCTTGACAAGTTGTCGGGTATGACTTCCACCTGTTCCTGTATATTACAGTTGCGCTGCACCAAGTTCCTGCTCTCCCTACGCTACGACTGCAAAGAGAGTGATGCAGTATGACGATTAGAAACTTCTTGTGGTTGTTTCCATAGTTACCTTACGTCATAGCCTACTACACGGACCGCTTAGATTATCATTCAACCAATTCGGGCTTTACCCTCATACTTGTCTTATCATCGCTATTCAGTCGCAGTTTGGTAACTAACTGACTTATAGTTGTACCGACGTGCTACACTCCCTGCCGTCTTTCGTTGGACAGATAAGTCGGTGATGATAGGTCATTTTCAAAGAACACTTGCCTAATCCTTGCCAAAGGGACGATTAAGACACTACCTTGACTGGCGCACCGTATAGGTATAGCGCGAACCCTTTGGAAATCTGCTGTTTGATATAGTTGTTCACCACAGCGTAGCTTTTCCCGGAACCCGGTGTACCGAGGACTATCGACGCACGGAACGGATTGACCACGTTTATCCATCCGTCCCATTCGCGTCCTTGATACACGAACTTGGTCGGCAGGTTCACCGAATACTCATTCTCCATGAGGCGTGTCTCCTGCATGAAGCTCTCGTTGGCCGTGTTGAACACATCGTCCATGAGGTTGTGGCGGAACATGCGGCTCGTCCATATTCCGGCCATGAGCAGCAGTATATATCCGGCCGTGAGTGTTGCGGTGTATAACGCCGCATTCACCATCGGAGACAATGGCAAGGAAAGCATCCACCAGTTCATGAAGAAAAGCACGAGTCCCGATATGTAGGCTCCGTAGATTTTCTCCCATGTCATCTTCTGATTTTTGACACCCTTGGTACCGAGGCATGACAGGGCGAGGAATATCAGTGCGAACATCTTGGTGATAAGAAGGTTCTTGAAAAGTCCCGCAGTCCGCTGGAAGTTCAGCAGTATGCGGTCCACGACACCGATGTTCACACCGAGGTCGGTTATAGCCTGGTAGCAGTACCAGTAAACGTGTATCACTACGAATATTATGGAGATGGCGCGCATGAATTCCATGACTTTCGCCAATCCCCGGAGGTCATCTTCCTGTTGCATATGGGATAATTTTTAATGGGTTTATAATATTGGTTGTCATTGCAGGCCGCGATAACGGCGTTTTTTCTTTTTCTTTCGGAGCAGACGGTTCGCCAGAGCCTCCTCCTGCGGATCGGGGCCATTGGTGTCGAGAGACAGTATTCCGAAAGCCTGCTGTATCGCTTCGCCCATGTCGGTGACAGCATTGGAATGTGTGCCAATACGCAGGCCATCGTTAAGTCCGTCAAGCCCCGGAATATCTGTATTGGAATTGAAAAGATTCTCGAAAGCGTTTGCCGAAAACTCCTTGCCGAGCCGGGAGCCGTTATACACCTCTTTATTGCGGTGGTCAATGAAAGTGGCGCCGTATATGCGCCCGTCATCGTTCTCACGGAACACCACGTCTATGCCGCGCAAGGCCAGTATAGACACGAAAGTGTCACGGTCGCCACGGCAACCGTGCTTGGCAAAGGTGACATCATTCGCAATCTTCGGCTGCCATTTCTTCGCCTTGTAGTCACGCGCGTTGTAGCCGATACGTTTCTGTATCCCCTCATACCCGAACCTTTTGCCAATAAGCGATGACTTGACAGGTGTGCTGACCGGACGACCCGAATCATCGGTAATCGCATAGACGATACCGTTGTAGGGAGCTCCGTCATGTTCGCCTTTCACCTGTTTCGCCTCGATGTTGAAGCATGACAGCAACGCGCTGTATTCTCCGAACGACTGGAATCGGTATGATGAAAACACGCTCTTGAGTATGTTGCCGATCTGACGCTTCACACCACCGTCACGGTAATCGGCCTTTTTCAGATATGGTTCCAGCAGCTCGCGGCGTTTGTCAGCCACCTGCTGCAAACCGAATTTCCGTTCCAGCTCGCGGCAGGCGCGCATGGAGCGGTTCCACTCGTATGAGTCGTCGATCTTCTCTCCGCGCTCGTTCACGCAGGTTGACACTATATGTATGTGGCGGCGCTCTATGTCTTCGTGAAGGAACACTATGTATGGCTGGGAACCATAGCCCATCTTGCGCATATACTCGTCGGCAAGCATTGCCAGCTGCTTTTCCGAGAGATTGTCATCAAGCGACGGATTGAGAGATATATGCAGTATAGGCTTGTCCGTGTTCTTGTTTGCCAAAAGGTATTTCCGGAAGCCGTAGATGGCATTCTGCATATTCATATCGGGGCAGTTGGCCGAATCAGTAATCATTCCATTCCCCGATATTATACGCGCGGTCCTGTCATCCACCTTCTGCCAGTTATAGGCGAGTGCCCCGTAGAGCGAAACGCCCCGGTTGATTTTCGCCACCATGTTAGTCCGGGAGATGGGTGTCAAGATACTTCTCCTTGTACTCGTTGATGAGAGCCACTATCTGGCGGCTCACTATCACAAGTTCAACGGTCTCCTTCTCCAATTTGCGGAGCAGCACGAAGGCCCTCTTGTCCCCGAAATTGGTCTTTACGGCTTTTACCACTTGGTTGTAGTTGTTGCCAATCGCCTGGAACTGGTGATAAAAATTGGTGAGCCGGATGTAGAAATCCGTCGTCGCAGGATCTATCCTGATTATTTTAATAGTCCTATTCAGCAACACGGATTTGATGAATTTGGAGTGATGCACCGCCTCTGATTTCTGAAACATCAGTTTGAACTGACGGTTCTCATCCTCGTCCATACGGACAACATAACGGTATTTTTCGGGTTTGGCCTTAGGTTTTCGCCCGACTTTTCTTCGTTGTGGGTTCTCTTTTTTCATACGGTTCAATACATTTTTTAGTTACTGATAATCCGGCACGGATTTCCGACTTTGGAGGAAATCCCCTCCCGAGCCGTCAGGCGAGTGGCAAGTTGTTTCAAGGCACGAAATTTATTTCGTGTGCCGAGAAACACAACTTGCTATGTTCGCTTGAACATGAATTTTCCTTCGTCAAATTGTTTCCGGCCCTCTTGCCTGACATTAGTTAGGATTTCCACCGATTGCATCGGTCCGTTTCCTTGTCGGTGGCAAAGTTACAGGCATTTATTCGGCTGTAAAATAGGGTATTATATGCAACGTGATGACATACGATGACACGTAATGTCAGGGGCTTGACAAGATGGTTGAAAGTCTAAAAAATCTCCTTTTATTTGCAGTGTGATTGAGATCCGCAAGTCAGTAGTGACCGATTGAAAGATTGAGAGACATCTTGACTGAGTGAGGTCAATCAGGCACGAGTGACAGAGTGACCGCACTTAAAGAATCAGTAAATCACGAATGAGTGAATGCCCGAACTCATGTATGTATGAATGACTGACAGAGGTCATGAATGAGCGTACATATTCAGTCATACGGACATGCACTCATGCAGGAATGAATTCAGTATCATATAACATAAAAAACGTAGACATGAAAAAAGAACCATTATTCGTTGCCATCAGCAACCAGAAAGGCGGGGTCGGCAAATCCGCCATCACAATCATGCTGGCCGGGTATTTCCACTACCTGAAAGGTCTTAATGTAGCCGTTGTTGACTGTGACTTTCCACAGTTCAGCCTTATCCGTATGAAAGAGCGCGATATGCGCACAGTTGAGAACAGCGAGTATTTCCGCCAGCTTTTGGTGAACCAGTGGAACCGCATCCATAAAAAAGCCTACGCCATCGTGGGGGCGCAGGCGGAAAATGCGAGGGAAGCGACAGACCAGCTAAGGAAAGACGGTGAATACGACCTCATTCTTGTCGATCTGCCCGGCACCGTGAATTCAGCAGGTGTCATCCGTACCATAATCAACATGGACTATGTGATAACCCCGATTATCGCAGACCGCATCGTTATGCACAGCAGCCTCTCATTCTCAACCACCGTGTTGGAATATGTGCGGGAACACCCGGACATTCCGTTAAAGGACATTCTTTTCTTCTGGAACAAAAAAGATGCCCGCGCATCCACGGAGGTGTTCGACGCATATAACAGCATCATGAAGGATCTCGGACTCACCCTGCTGGATGCGGTCATACCAGACACCAACCGTTATGACAAGGAACTGTCAACACAATCTAAAAACTACTTCCGATGCACACTTTTCCCGCCTCCGGCCAAACTAATGAAAGGCAGCGGATTGTCCGAACTTGCGGAAGAACTGATTGTCAAACTTAAATTGGACGGACATGGAGAGAAATAGAAATAAAGTGGAAGTCAATGAGGACATGATAAAAGATATCATGGCAGGCGATATCCCGGTATTCGGCAAGGGCAAGCAGACTAAATCAGTCGCAGACCAGACTACGAGTGACCCGGCTGAACCAGACACAAAGACAAAGGCAGAACCTGTACCCGGTGAAAAAACACCTTCACGTCCTAAAAAACGTAAGGATGAGAGTAACGACTACCGTGCACGGTATCTATCACCGGGGAATGTGACACATCGCCAACAGACTTATATCAGTCAGGCGAACTACCAGTTCCTTAAGCGTTTCCTTCCGATTGTTGCACCGGAGGTAAGCATATCCCGATACGTGGACAACATTTTGTCCCTTCATCTTGAACAATACATGGAGGAGATTGACCGGATTTACAATAACGAGATTACCAACCCATTATACGACAACTGATATGAAAACAGAACCAAAGGCAACCAGGCCGAAAACAAAGAAGATAAAAAACTCGTCCGACTACCGCGAAGTATTCCTGACCAACACGCAGGCTTCCAACCGCTCCCATGTCTACATCGACAGGGAGATTGTGGACTGCATCAAGCGCTATCTACCTATAATAGCCCCCGGTGTCAGCGTGTCCGGGTATCTCAGCAACATATTCAAGGATCATATCCAGTGTCACTGGAATAAAATCCATGAACTGTATATCAACGAATCAGTAAAACCCCTAAAACGAATGTAAGTATGGAAAAGCCAATCAAAAAAGCCGGTATTAATGAAACGCAGCCATGCGAAATATCCAATATGGATATGACTACGAGAAAAAATCACTATGATGGAGCAAGCTATAGACGCAAGTTCTTGAAGAATAATCCACAGGGACGACGTGTGCAGGTATATATTGACCGTAGCCTGCATGAGCAGATCAAGCGTTTTCTTCCGGCGGTAGCACCCGATGTCAGCCTGTCGAGCTATATAACAAACATAGTGGAAGAGCATTTCGAGCGATATATCGACGAGATAAACAGAAGGTACGAGAAAAGTTTCTCGCCAATCAAACTAAATGCCAAATGATATGATGACCAAAATCTATCTGACCGTTAACATTATATGTGCGGTCTATATCCTATACCGGCTCTGGTTCTTCCTGTTCCGCCGTAAGGCAGAAGGTCTATGGGACCGGCTATACCGTTGGGCGCGCATAATCCGCATAATGATGTGGCGATGGCACAAAATACGGATGCTCGCCAAAGCAGAACGAAGAAAACGCCGCACTGTCCGTAACCAAAAGAAGAAAAAGGAAGCAGCGGCTGTTGCCCCCTCTACATATTGTGAGGTGATTGGCAAGACCAAGAGTGTATATATCCCGGATCCCAAGAAAGCAAAAGAACCGGTCAGAAGCGAGCCGCTGCCCGAATCTGATTTCATCGGCGAGGACGATGATATTTCAGCCGATGATGTGGATGACATTCTGGAGCCTATGGATGATAAGGATTTGCAGGAACTTATGGAACCGGGCTTGTCCGAGGCCGACCCAGACTTCTCCCAGGCCATGACATACGACGACATTAACAATATGGTCGCGGTGGCTTCGGGTGCAAATAAGGATGAGACCGATACTATCCGTGCTGTTGAGACTCTGTATTCCATCCGTCAGTCTGACATCTACGAGTTTATTCTCAGTGAATCTGACAATAAGGATAGGATTGAGAGGCTTATGAACGAGCGTTTTGATGAAAAAGCCGCCCCGAATAAGCATTCTGAACGACTTGAAGCACAAACATCCGGCTTTGATTGGAGCCAATATGTATAAGCACTATAATCAAAAAAGGGAATGAGCTGCAATGTGCAGTCCATTCCCTTTTTGATTTATGGTATTTACCGGCTCTATCAGAATTCAAAGTCATCCATATCCTGATTATCCTGCATATCCTGTTTATTCCTGTTTCTGCGGTTAAGGTATAGCCAATCATCATCAAAAATATTGAACATCCCGTATGGATAGCGGGATTCATATTTCGGTTTTTCGTAGCGATGTTCGCTTACTTGTTTGTGGGTACGTATGATATGACATACGAAACGGTAGCATTTCGACAGATCACCAAGTATCGTATTCTCGATATCAGTATGCGGATTATAGTATCCGCATGAGAGGTTTATACAGGAAACCGGCAGTCCCCGTGTCTTGAGCGTATATACATCGGTCAGCATCCCGGAACATTCCGCATATCCGTATTTCTCCGGCTCAACCGCTTTAATGAAGTCATCCGAGCATAGCGGCGTACCGCTTATCCGTGTCACCATGTCGCTGTTGCCCCTGCGGTCGCATTGTATCACGAAACGGCAGTCATTGAAGAAATCCATGTCCGCACGGCCGCTTCCGACACAGCCCGTTTCCTCACCGACGAAGAAAGCGCATTTCATATTCTTGAAACGTTCAAGCATTTTGAAGCATATCCATATTCCGTTCTTGTCATCGGCACCGATGCCTGTCTGACGCTTCTTTCGCCTGTCATAGCCGATCACCATTTCATCGGCCACGACATACGCACCATAGCTCCCGGTCTTGTTACGATGCACCTCGTCAATGTGTGCCACCACACAGGGATATGTGTCGGCATTCCCCTTGACGGCATAGATATTGCCGGTCCTGTCTTTCCGGCAGGCAACTCCCATTTTTTTGAGTTCCGCCATTATGTATCTCGCCATACGCTTTTCCTTGCCGGACGGTGAAGCGATATTATACAGTTCTATCAGTCTTTCCATTTGCTCTATCAGTTATTGAACAGCCTTTCGATTTGCAGGTAGCGTTTCAGTTGAGGTATAGGTTTCCCCCTTTTGAACAGTGAGGAGGGATACTGTTCCCCCTTATATGGAACCGGATGTCCGTTCAACACCCTCCCGAATATTGTTTCCGTATAGATTTCCGATATGCACTGTCCACAGAATTTGTTATAAGAGTCGTTATGAACCCGGTTGCAACATGGACATACATAGGCGGTTCGCGTCGCATATCCGCTCGTTGACTGGCAATCGGCAATCTGGTTGCCGATGTAATAATTGCTGAGTTCAAGACACTCCCCGTTCACAGTCAGATTGATGAAAGTGTCAAGATAGGGAACCCCTCTTTTGTGCCACTGACCTACCGGCACGTCAAGCACAAGGTCAGCGGAGGTCTCGTCATCTTCTTCCAGTTCTGCTATGGGGTTCAGGGCAACGACTTCCCGTTGATGTGAGAAATCGTTGTATTTCTTTCGGAAGGTTATCCCCGCTTTCTTTGCCGCATCCCTCATCATGTCGATGACGAATGTATGGGATGTGTATATACGGTCCATGAGTGACACGTCCACATCCTCCTCATATTCACGATGCCATCTGAGCCCTTCCCATATAATTGCGCGCCCGAGGATATTTGAATCCTTGTCCTTGGCAACAAGGATTTTGGCTCCTGCGAAGTTACGGTAGAAATCGGCGGCATTACGGGCTTTCTCCTCAGTACGCATACATGAACTGTGGAGAGTGGATACATCGTTGTCGGTGGTTATGGTGTAGTTGTCCTCGCAGTACGCCTCGTAAAAGTCCTTCATGCCCGAATAGATCCTTATCGTCACACGGCTGTCGAGCGTGATGGTGCTGATAAAGTATTTTATCTCCTCGGAGTCATATTCGGGAAGGTTTCTGAACAGCCCTACAAATGTCGAGGGGTCGATGTCCGTGCGGTTTTCTTTGAACCACGGCGCGCTCGGATTTCCCTTGTCGGGGAAGTTCTCATGTTCAAGGTTCTTGGCGCAGGCCGTGAACATGATGCGTATCTTGTGGTACGAATCATGGTTCGCCTTGATGCGCTTGGTCGTGAAATAGTTGTATGTACCTCTGATGATTTCCGAGGCGTCGCGGTTCTTTCCCAGTTCGGACAGTATATCCTCCGCCACCACGCTTCCGTTGGCCGCCGCGTTTTGCAGGCGTGACTTCATTTCGGGACTGATGCTGATTTTCATATATACAGAATTTTTAATTAGACATAGACCGGCTCTCGGAGCCAGTGTTCCGGTTTTCTTACGGCCATTACAGCCGTGGACCGGATTGTGCAAGGCTTTTTGGAAAAATACCGGAGCGCAGCGAGGATGATTTTTCCAAAAACCGCAAGGCCGGGCCTTGCTCAATCCACAAGGGACACGGCTAATTTTGCCGTCAAGAAAATCGGAATCATGGCACATACTTTTTAGCCTTTATCTTCTATCTATCATCCATACTTTTTATATGCTTTACGCACCCCCGCAACAGTGTCGGCAATGCAACGTGATGACATCCGGCGACACGCATCGTCCGACTTGTAAATCAAAGGATTAAGTGCTATATATTTGTGGTCGAAATCATTTTTTGTCTCACTTTTAAATGTTTCGACACATGAAAAAAAGAATCATTTTCGCAGCGGTGGCACTCCTCGCCACGGCAGGGGCATACGCCCAGGGTAACGGTATCGGCGGCATCACGGAAGCCACCAACATGGTGACATCCTACTTCGATCCCGCGACCAAGCTCATCTACGCCATCGGAGCCGTTGTCGGCCTTATCGGAGGCGTGAAGGTCTATTCAAAGTTCTCGTCGGGAGATCCGGACACCTCCAAGACCGCCGCCTCATGGTTCGGCGCCTGCATCTTCCTGATAGTGGCGGCCACCATTCTCCGTTCATTCTTCCTCTGATCATGGCGGAATACCAGGTAAACAAGGGGATAGGACGCAGCCCGGAATTCAAGGGTCTCAAAAGCCAGTACCTGTTCATCTTCGCCGGCGGACTGCTCGCGCTGTTCGTGATTTTCGTGGTGATGTACATGGCCGGAATAGACCAGTGGGTGTGCATAG
>BLLX01000007.1 GCA_011959405.1 Muribaculaceae bacterium | reverse complement strand
AGTGGACGACCTGCGACCTTACTGCGCCATGGGCGACGGCTTCCCGATATACTGCCGCGCCGATGTGGCCGGCGACCTGCGCGACAGGGTGCCCTATTGTTTCGCCGAGGTACCCTACCCGGGAGTGCCAGCGCTGAACATCACCGAAATCTCCACCAAACCTTTTGTTGTGGCCGACCTCGAGGTGGTGCCGCTGCCCGTGATGCACCACCGTCTGCCCATAGTCGGATTCAAGATGGACAATCTGGCCTACATCACCGACGCCAAGAAGATACCCGACTCCACGCTGGAGCTGATACGCGGCATCGACACCCTTGTGATCAACGCCCTGCGCATCAAAGACCATATCTCGCACTTCAACCTTCAGCAGGCCCTTGAAGTAATTGCGGAAGTGAAACCCAGGATAGCATATATAACTCACATGAGCCACGACATGGGACCTCATGCGGAAGCGTCGCTCCGTCTGCCCGACGGCGTGAAACTGGCCTACGACGGCCTTGTGATCCACATTCCCGATCAGTTTGACAGAGATGACAACAATTAAGACAATACCGGTGTCCGACCGGGCGTGGGCGGTGACACTGCCGGGCGCCGTGCTCGCGTTCAATGTGGACAGCGACCCCGACGGACGCCTGTCGGAAGTGCTCAGCGCCAATCCGGGCATGCCGGCCGCATTCTTCAATCTGACCGTCTGCGACGAGATCTTCTCGATGGCTGAAAACCGTGTACGCTCATTCGTTCTGGCCGATAATCCCGAAAACCGCGCGGCATTTGCCGACGGCCGGCCGGTGAGCATGCTGTCAGCCGGCAACATACTCCCCGCAATTCCCGGTGGAGTGAGCGTGACGGGCATTGACCGCGGATTTATCGCCGAGACTATGGACGGAAATGTCTCTGTTCTCTTCGCCACAGGCCCCGTGCACGAGATCATAGGCCGCGTCACGGTGGCAATCGTGCCCGAAGGGGTGGAAGTGGATGCCGACCGCATTGTCAGATTACGTCACTGACGCCGGTCGCATCTTCCTCAAATACCACACAGGCGCAGAGACCATTGAAGTCGTCCGCGCCTGTGCTTTATTCAGTTTTCCGTATCCTCGAAATCAAATTCATCGAAATCGTCATCGGGGTCATACAGCTCGTCGTCATCATCGGGACCTGCGGCCGCAACCGGTTCGAATATAAATTCATCCTCCTCCGTGACGCGGTGATGTCCGTCAAGCGGGCGGTGGGTGATCGACGATGTGGCAAGCCGGTTGGCATCGGACGTGATTTCGCGCCACAGCATGTCTTTGAGCGGCATAAGCCCCATGCCTGTCACAGCGGAAATGAACACATGCGGCAGATCTTCCGGCAGAGTCTCTTCGATTTCAGCTATCAGCTCATCGTCAAGCATGTCTGACTTGGAGATGGCAAGCACACGCGGCTTATCCATCAGGTCGGGATTGAACTCCCGAAGCTCGTTGAGCAGCACCTCATACTCGGCCATGATGTCGTCCGAATCAGCCGGCACCATAAACAGCAGCACGGCATTGCGCTCGATATGACGCAGAAAACGCAGGCCAAGTCCGCGTCCCTCGCTCGCCCCCTCGATAATGCCCGGTATGTCGGCCATGACAAAGGAGCGGTTGTCGCGATAGCTCACGATGCCGAGCTGCGGCTCCATGGTGGTGAAAGGATAGTCGGCGATTTTCGGACGCGCGGCGCTCACAGCCGACAGCAGAGTGGATTTACCGGCATTGGGGAAGCCCACCAGACCCACGTCTGCCAGCAGTTTAAGTTCAAGAATCACCGTCTTTTCAATAGCCGGCTCACCGGGCTGCGCATAGCGCGGAGTGCGGTTGGTGGCTGTGGCGAAATGCCAGTTGCCCAGACCGCCGCGACCACCGCGGAGCAGCTTTATCTCCTGACCGTCGTCGGTCACTTCTGTGAGATATTCTCCGGTTTCCGCATCAAACACCACTGTGCCGCACGGCACTTCTATCAGCGCGTCCTCCCCGTCCTTGCCGAACGAGCGTCCCGCACCGCCACTCTGTCCGTTTGTGGCGAAAACATGACGGCGGTATCTGAGCGGAAGCAGAGTCCACATATTGCGGTTGCCGCGGAGGATCACATGGCCGCCGCGGCCGCCGTCGCCGCCGTCCGGACCTCCTTTAGGCACATATTTGGCACGGTGGAAGTGGCGCGAGCCTGCTCCGCCTTTGCCTGAACGGCATTGTATCTTAACGTAGTCTATGAAATTTGAATCGGCCATTGCTGGTTTGTAGTTTTTTAGGTTTTTAATTTACAGAGGAGAAAGGTTGCGGTGATGGCGCATCACCTCGCACGCCTGGCGGAAATCGGCAGGCGTGCCGATATCGAGCCATGTGCCGGAAATTGGGAAATAGCTCACTTTCGCACCCGCCCCGATAGCTCCGGCAATGAAATCGGGAGCATCGAGCCGATGTTGCGGCATATCATTGACCAGACTGTTGCGGATCAGATAAATGCCGGCATTGGCATAGTGGGTATATGTGGGTTTTTCCTCTATGCCGGTCACCCTGTCGCCATCGACGGAAAGGATGGCAAACGGAATGCTTACGGTGTGGGGCACTGTGGCTATCGTTATATCCGCACCGGTTTCGATATGGCGCAGATAGAATTCTTCAAATGATATGGAGGTGAACAGGTCACTGTTCATCAGCAGGGTCGACGCCTGCGGATCGACTGCGGGAAGCAGCGAGAGCGCACCTATGGTGCCGAGCGGCTCGTCTTCACGAATGCATTTCACCGGCGTGGAGCTGAAATGACGTTCGATCTGCTCGGCCAGATAGCGCACCGTCACCGTAATGTCTTCAATGCCGCACCGCTGCAGAGACTCTATGTTGATGTCGATTATGCACCTGTCGGCTACCCGCAGCAGCGGCTTGGGCACAGAGTCGGTGAGCGGGCGCAGGCGTTCGCCACGGCCGCCGGCCATGAGCACGGCCCTTACAGGCAGTCGGGTAGTCTGCCTGCGCAGGTCGATGACCGAAACTATGCGTCCGTCCGCATCCAGAACCGGAAGCAAAGATATGCCGCTTTCACGGATGCGCCTGATGTCGGCCGGATCCGATTCCTGCCGCACGGAGCGGAAAGCACGGTGCATGGCACTCTCCACCGGCCGGTCCAGTGTGACTCCCGCAAGCAGCGCCCTGCGCACATCCCCGTCGGTAAGGGTCCCCACCATTCTGCCGCCGGAATCGGTGACCAGCAGCGTCATCACTTCTCCGGAGAGACTGTTGAGCGTCTCCAGCGCCACCCGGAGCGAGGCATCTGAAGATATTATGTGCCTGTCGGGCAAATCATGTCCTGTCATCTTTGTCAGCATATATACTCCTACAACGTGTTATCCGCCCCTGCGGTTTCCCATCAGCGCTTCGGCCACAATCCAGTCCGTAGGCGAATCGATGTCGATGCTCCGCTCTCGCGGCATTTCCACCCCCACCCTTTTGGGAAAGGCGCCCATGGCATAGCGGCGAAGCGACCCGGGATTTATCACATATACGGCGCCGTTATACTGCCATGCCGGAGGAGCCTGCTGGCGACGGGTTAGAAGCCCCTCGCCCTTGCTCACCCTGAGAAATCCGTCGGCGCCGGTCTCAAAACAGTCATAATATGGATTGCAGCTTGCCGAAGCAACTGTCACGGCCATGTCGACCGACGGAGCATACGCGTCAAGAGCAGCCTGTATGTCGGCCACGGTGCGCAGCGGTGACGTGGGCTGAAGCAGCACCACGCAGTCGAAATCAACACCACGTCTTGCGGCTTCGTCCATAGCGTCGAGCATGACCTCGCGGGAGCCTGCTGTGTCGGAAGCCAGTGATTCCGGCCGCATATAAGGGTTGTCGACGCCATATTTCCGGGCACAGGCGGCAATATCGTCAGAGTCGGTCGTGACTATGACACGGCTCTGCGGAACCAGCGCCAGAGCCGACTCGATCGAATAGGCTATCAGCGGCTTGCCGCACAGCGGTTTGATGTTTTTGCCGGGAATGGATTTGCTGCCGCCGCGGGCGGGTATGATGAAAAGCGGTGTCATGACAGGTCATAAAAGCGTTTCGGCCGGCGCAACAGCTTCATCGGCGTATAGGCTATGGCGTCGGCAATGAGTTTGACAGTGTCGGGCTTGTAATACGGATTGGCCATGCCGGAGCAGTCGGTTTCAAGCGCGCGGGCTATGGCTGCGGCGATAGCATCGGCCGAGTCATCGCAATGGATCACACTGGCAGGCGAAAGGCGTCCGCGCTGACGGATGCCTATGTCAACGGTGGGTATGCCGGCCGACGGCACTTCCATGATGCCGGAACTGCTGTTGCCGACCACGGCGCTTACACCGCGAAGCGCCGTGTGATAGCGGCGACGTCCGAGCGATGGGACCACCCTGACACGCCCTGCACGGTCAGCCGCGGCATAGGCGTCTATGGCCCGTATTATCTCTTCTCCCTCCGGATCGTTATTGGGATAGGTGAACAGGAGGTTTATATCCGGAAAACGGTCAAGCGCCGCCAGCAGATGGGACACCGACTCTCTGGCAGGAATATCCGACAGAGTGGCCGGGTGCAGAGTGACCAGCAGAGACACAGGAAAAAAATGGAAATCTATGTCAGCTTCAAGCTCACCGACGGTCAGTCCGGTATCCTCCATCACGTTGGCCACCCCGAGAGCGCCGGTGTCGATCACACGGTCCGGCTCCTCGCCAAGCTGGATCACGCGCCGGCGATAGTCAGCCGTAGATACAAGATGCAGCGCCGAGAGTTTGGTGACGGCATGGCGGAAATTATCGTCAAAAGCGCCTTCGGTCACCTCTCCACCGGAAATATGGACCACAGGCACTCTCATCACGTTGGCGACGGCGGCAATCCCGAGTATCTCAAACCTGTCGCCAAGCACCACTACAATGTCAGGCGATTCGCCCTCAATCACGTCGGCGGCACTGCGCGCTCCGTCGGCCATGGCCCGGGCGGCATCGGCTCCGGTTGCATATCCGGTGGGCATATACGCCGCCACCGGCTCAAACCCGTCGCCACGGATCTCATCGAGCGTGTTGCCCCGCACCGGATCCAGATGCATATTGGTGGCCATGACCTTCACTTCGATTCCGGCCATATCGGCAAGCATACGGGCCACCGGGGAAAGAAGCCCCCAGTCAGCACGGGTCGACGTAGCTATCAGTATTTTGCGCGGCATAATTGCGGTCAGGTTTATTATGAGGACAAAGTTAACGATTTACCTCCAAATAAACAAAGCGGTCCATCAACACGACGGTCCGCTTTATAATGAATGTGATAATGATTACTTTGAATAGTGTTTTTTTGACAGACTTTTAAGTCAAAGAATAACGATTGGTATATTACCCGACGAGGAGTACATTGCAAAGATACGGCATCAATGTTACATTTTTATTACGCCACTGACACATTATGATTACCCATGCCGTTTTTTAACATTCGCAAGCAGACTTTCCATAATCGCCAGATCACTTTTCACCTCACCCTGCATCAGATAATCATTCCGGTAGCTGCCGACTTGATCTAATATTCCTGCCGCCTTGCCGTGATCTTCCTCCATAAACAGAGCCACAGCAAAGAGCAGACGTTCCTTTGACGACATGATCCGGCGGTAATTTCCGATATAACTCCTCAGAGAGTCCGAGCCATAAAGTTCGCGGGCCTGAGCCATACGGCCCGTCACAAGAGCCAGAAACAGCAGCTCGCACTCGATCTCGCGGACATACAGCGGCATTATCTCCTCCTTATGGCCATAGAGCATCTCATGCTCCCAATAAGCGTCGTCCCACTGCTCAAGGTCAATCAGGCGACCGGCTTTCATCAGCGCCACACCAACCTGCAACTGATTCCTGTAATCAATGTCGCCTTCCGTCTCAAACCAATTCAGCGGCATATCACGCGGCCGCACTCCCTCCTGCACCAGAGCATTGGCCCTGAGCTGAACGGCCAAGGCCCCCAGGCTCCTTGCGTCACGGCGCAGCATAAGCGCGTTGTTAGCATCGTTGGCAATGCCGCCCATCCGCATCGGCACACCGTTGATCAGAATAAAAAACAGGTCAACAAGCAGAAAAACCGTCAGAAACACCTCGGCAAAAGGATCCGATACGGCCCACAGAAACGGAAGCAGAATGAGCAGGACAGCCACATTGGCCAACACTCCGCCAAGGTTATACCACACCGTCGGAATCCTCCCGTCCGGCACATCAGGAGGAGCGAGCAGACACTGCCCTCCCGTGCCGGATATGGCAAACCGCTTCACTCTCAGGTGCCCGTGGTCTCTGATCACGGTGAAACTGAAAATACGGAACGACACAAAACGATAGCCCGAAAGCAGCCCGCACACCAAATGTCCGGTCTCATGCACAAGCGCCAGCACAGGCACCGCCACTATCAGAGCCGCCACACCTGACAGAGCCGCGGCAAAGACTTCTCCCGGGTTCAGCGAGACAAGCAGCCTGACAAACTCTCCGAAAGTCATATCAGTGAAAACCGCTATGCCCGTCATGGCCAGCACCAACCCGACAACCACGCCGACAAGCGCCCAAGCAACTAATATCAACAGTTTCTTTATCATGATCCGATTGGTCTATTACCCCGCAAAATTACTTTTTTCCCGCAACACATACAACCACAACCATGAATATTATATAAACATAACGGCCCCGCATTGAAAGAATGCAGGGCCGCCGGGGTTTGTATGACTAAAGTCTGTTCGAAAAGTCAGGATCAGTCTTCGTTGAGAAGGGGTTCGATGTCATCTTTGGATGTCACCACAAGGCGCTCATACTCGCGCAGGCCGGTGCCTGCGGGAATGAGATGTCCGCAGATCACATTTTCCTTCATGCCCTCAAGGGTATCGGTCTTGCCGTGAATGGCAGCTTCGTTGAGCACCTTGGTGGTTTCCTGGAACGATGCGGCCGACATGAAGCTCGAGGTCTGCAATGCAGCGCGGGTGATACCCTGAAGTATCTGCTCGGAGGTGGCGGGCACAGCCTCGCGGACCGTGATCAGCTTGAGGTCGCGGCGCTTCAGAGCGGAATTCTCGTCGCGCAGACGGCGGGCCGTAATGATCATGCCGGGCTTGACGTTTTCGGAATCGCCGGCGTCAATCACCACTTTCTTGCCCCAGATGCGGTCGTTTTCATCCATGAAATCACGCTTGTCGACAACCTGCTGTTCAAGGAAGTTGGTGTCGCCCGGATCAATGATGTTGACTTTGCGCATCATCTGGCGGACAATGACCTCAAAGTGCTTGTCGTTGATCTTCACACCCTGCATGCGGTACACATCCTGAACCTCGTTGACGATATATTCCTGAACGGCCGTCGGGCCCATGATGTTGAGGATATCGTCGGGAGTGATGGCACCGTCGGAGAGCGGTGTGCCGGCACGCACGTAGTCGTTTTCCTGCACAAGTATCTGCTTGGACAGGGGCACAAGATATTTCTTGACCTCGCCGAGCTTGGATGTGACGGAGATCTCTCGGTTGCCGCGCTTGACCTTGCCGAAGTTAACCTCACCGTCGATTTCCGATACGATAGCGGGATTGGACGGATTGCGTGCTTCGAAAAGCTCGGTCACACGGGGCAGACCGCCGGTGATGTCACCGGCATTGCCGGCTGCACGCGGAATCTTCACGAAGATTTCGCCGGGCTTGAGTGTGGCGTCTTCGTCCACCATCAGGTGGGCGCCTACAGGCAGAGCGTAAGTCTTGACGATCTCACCACTGGCATCAACGATATTCGCTTCAGGCACCTTGGTGCGGTCGCGCGACTCGATGACGATCTTTTCACGCAGGCCGGTCTGTTCGTCGGCTTCCACTCGATATGTGACATTCTCCACCAGATTGGCAAATTTGATGCTACCGGCCACTTCGCTGACAATAACGGCGTTGAAGGGGTCCCATTCGCAGATCACATCGCCTTTCTTGACGTTGTCGCCGCTGGAGAAGTAAAGTTTCGAACCGTAAGGTATGGTGGACGAAGTAAGCATCATGCGGGTCTTGGGGTCAAGAATGCGCATTTCCGCAAGACGGCCGATGACCACTTCCACAGGCTTGCCTTCGGGGCCGACTTCCTCGGTTGTGACGGTGCGGAGCTCGTCGATTTCGAGCACACCCTCATAGCGGGAAGTGACGGTGGATACGGCAGCGATATTCGATGCCACACCACCGACGTGGAAGGTACGGAGGGTAAGCTGTGTACCAGGCTCACCGATTGACTGTGCGGCGATAACGCCCACGGCCTCGCCTTTCTGCACCATGCGGAGGTTGGAAAGATTGCGGCCGTAGCACTTGGCGCACACACCGCTCTTGCTCTCGCAGGTGAGCACCGAACGGATCTCGACGCTCTCGATCGGAGAAGCGTTGATGCGGTCGGCGGCCTCATCGTTGATTTCCTCGCCGGCAGCCACTATGATTTCGCCGGTGGTGGGATCTATGACGTCATGCACGCTGACACGGCCGAGAATGCGCTCGCCGAGCGAAGCCACTACCTCGTCGTTGTTCTTGATCTCGGTGCACACGAGTCCGCGGAGCGTTCCGCAGTCTTCTTCACGGATGATCACATCGTGGGCCACGTCGACAAGGCGACGGGTCAGATAACCGGCGTCGGCAGTTTTCAAGGCGGTGTCGGCAAGACCCTTACGGGCACCGTGGGTGGAGATGAAGTATTCGAGCACCGACAGGCCTTCCTTAAAGTTGGCAAGAATCGGGTTTTCGATGATCTGACCGCCTTCCGCGCCGCTCTTCTGGGGTTTGGCCATAAGACCACGCATGCCTGAGAGCTGACGGATCTGGTCTTTCGAACCACGGGCACCGGAATCAAGCATCATGTAAACGGGGTTGAATCCCTGCTGGTCGGCGCTGAGCTGTTTCATCAGCGTGTTGGCCAGTGAAGAGTTCACATGTGTCCAGATGTCGATGATCTGGTTGTAGCGTTCGTTGTTGGTGATGAAGCCCATTGAGTAGTTATTCATCACTTCCTGTACCTGTTCGTAGCCTTTCTGCACCATTTCCTCTTTTTCGGCCGGAATGATCACATCGCCGAGGTTGAAGGACAGACCGCCCTTAAAGGCCATCTGGTAACCGAGGTTCTTGATGTCGTCGAGGAAGCGTGCCGAACGGGGGATACCACATTTCTTGATCACACGCGATATGATGTCGCGGAGCGATTTTTTGGACAGGATGGTGTTGACATAGCCGATCTCCTTCGGCACGAACTCGTTGACCAGGATACGGCCCACAGAGGTCTGCTCTACAAGATGGCGTATGGGATTGCCCTGCTCGTCCACGTCGTCCACAATCACCGAAACAGGTGCATGGAGTGTAACGCGGCCTTCATTATAGGCGATGCGGGCTTCTTCAGGTCCGTAGAATTTGTAGCCTTCGCCCTTGTCGCCGGGACGGAGCTTGGTGATGTAGTACAGACCGAGCACCATGTCCTGCGAGGGGACCGTGATAGGCGAACCGTTGGCAGGGTTAAGAATATTGTGGGCGCCGAGCATCAGCATCTGGGCTTCCAGAATGGCCTCGTTGCCCAGAGGGAGGTGCACGGCCATCTGGTCACCGTCGAAGTCGGCGTTGAACGCCGTACATGCCAGCGGGTGCAGCTGAATGGCCTTGCCTTCGATCATCTTGGGCTGGAAAGCCTGTATGCCGAGACGGTGCAGTGTCGGGGCACGGTTGAGCAGGACGGGATGTCCTTTCATCACATGCTCGAGGATGTCCCATACCACCGGCTCCTTGCGATCCACGATCTTTTTGGCCGATTTCACAGTCTTGACAATGCCGCGCTCTATGAGCTTGCGGATCACGAAGGGCTTGTAGAGTTCGGCAGCCATGTATTTGGGAATACCGCACTCGTGCATCTTCAGTTCGGGGCCTACGACGATAACCGAACGGGCCGAATAGTCCACACGCTTACCGAGCAGGTTCTGACGGAAGCGACCGGCCTTGCCCTTGAGAGAGTCGGAAAGAGACTTGAGAGGACGGTTGGCGTCGGTCTTCACCGCTGAGCTCTTGCGCGAGTTGTCGAGCAGAGAGTCAACGGCTTCCTGAAGCATACGCTTTTCATTGCGCAGGATCACTTCGGGAGCCTTGATCTCCACAAGGCGTTTGAGACGGTTGTTGCGGATGATTACACGACGGTAGAGGTCGTTGAGGTCGGAGGTGGCGAAACGTCCGCCATCCAGAGGTACCAGAGGACGGAGTTCCGGCGGGATCACGGGCACAGCCTGAAGAATCATCCATTCAGGCTTGTTGCGGCCCTTGCTTGCACGGAACGACTCAACTACCTGCAGGCGCTTCAGAGCCTCGGCCTTGCGCTGCTGCGAGCCATCGGTGTTGGCCTGGTGGCGGAGTTTATATGATAGTTCGTCAAGGTCCAGACGGGTGAGCAGGTCATAGACGGCTTCCGCACCCATCTTGGCGATGAACTTGTTGGGATCGGAATCTTCAAGCAGAGCGTTCTCCTTGGGGAGCTTGTCGACAATGTCGAAGTATTCCTCTTCAGTGAGCAGGTCAAGTTCAGCCACATCTTCGGCAGCGCCCGGCTGAATCACGACGTAGCGTTCATAATAGATCACCGCGTCGAGTTTCTTGGATGGCAGACCGAGCAGATAGCCGATCTTGTTGGGGAGCGAACGGAAATACCAGATGTGGGCCACAGGAACCTCGAGCTTGATGTGGCCGACGCGCTCGCGACGCACCTTTTTCTCGGTGACCTCAACGCCGCAACGGTCGCACACGATGCCTTTATAGCGGATGCGCTTGTATTTTCCGCAATGACATTCGTAGTCCTTCACGGGACCGAAAATGCGTTCGCAGAACAAGCCGTCGCGTTCGGGCTTGTATGTGCGGTAGTTGATGGTTTCGGGCTTGAGGACCTCACCGCTGGATTTCTCCAGAATCTCCTCGGGCGATGCAAGCCCGATGGAGATCTTGGAGAAGCCGTTCTTTATTTTGTTTTCTTTTTTAAATGCCATATAGCTATATCCTTCAATATATGATTGGAGAAATCTTGGAGAGATTGACTTATTCCAGGGTGATGCTCAGACCGAGACCGCGGAGTTCGTGGAGAAGCACGTTGAGCGATTCGGGGATGCCGGCCTGCGGCATCGAGTCGCCCTTGACGATAGCTTCATAAGCCTTGGAACGGCCTGTGACGTTGTCGGACTTGATCGTGAGAATCTCCTGAAGGATGTGGGATGCGCCGAATGCTTCCAGCGCCCACACTTCCATCTCACCGAAACGCTGGCCGCCGAACTGAGCCTTACCGCCCAGAGGCTGCTGGGTAATCAGCGAGTACGGGCCGATGGAGCGCGCGTGCATCTTGTCTTCAACCATGTGGCCGAGTTTGAGCATGTAGATCACACCCACTGTGGCCGGCTGGTCGAAACGTTCGCCGGTGCCGCCGTCGTAAAGATAGGTCTTGCCGTAGCGGGGCAGTCCGGCGCGGTCGGTCCAAGCGTTGAGGTCGTCAAGCGACGCACCGTCGAAGATCGGGGTGGCGAATTTCTCGCCGAGTTCGCGACCGGCCCATCCGAGCACGGTTTCAAAGATCTGACCGAGGTTCATTCGCGAAGGCACACCCAGAGGGTTCAGGACAATGTCCACGGGAGTACCGTCGGAAAGGAACGGCATGTCTTCCTGCGGCACGATACGCGACACGATACCTTTGTTACCGTGACGTCCGGCCATTTTGTCACCCACGGAGATCTTGCGCTTCTTGGCAATGTAGACCTTGGCAAGCTGCATGATGCCTGAGGGAAGTTCGTCGCCTATGGAGATGTCGAATTTCTTGCGGCGCAATTCAGCGTCGATCTCCTTGGACTTGCGCAGATAGTTCACGATGGTGGCACGGATAAGGTCGTTCTTATGCGTGTCGGTGGTCCATTTGCTCAGGTTGACAGTATCGTAATTGATGTCGCGGAGAGCGCCGGCGGTAAACTTCTGGCCTTTGGAAATCACATCCACGCCGAGGAAATCCTTGACACCCTGGCTGGTCTTGTTCTGGGTCAGAACCATCAGCTTGCGCACCAGTTCGTCCTTCAGCTTCTCGAGTTTTTCTTCATATTCCTCGTCAAGTTTGGGAAGAAGTGCGTTAGCGCTCTTGGTTTTCTTCTTTTTGGCCGCGCGGGCAAAGAGGTTGGTGCCGATCACCACGCCTTTCAGTGAAGGCGAAGCCTTGAGAGAGGCATCCTTCACATCACCTGCCTTGTCACCGAAAATGGCGCGCAGCAGTTTTTCTTCGGGAGTGGGATCGCTCTCGCCCTTGGGAGTGATCTTACCGATCATGATATCGCCGGGGATCACATGGGCACCCACGCGGATTATGCCGCGTTCGTCCAGATCCTTGGTAGCGTCCTCGCTCACGTTGGGGATGTCGTTGGTAAGCTCTTCCATGCCGCGCTTGGTCTCACGCACTTCGAGCTGATACTCGTCGACATGGACCGAGGTGAGGATATCCTCGCGTACCACGCGCTCATTGAGCACGATGGCATCCTCATAGTTATAGCCCTTCCAAGGCATGAACGCCACCTTGAGGTTACGTCCGAGAGCAAGCTCTCCTTTTTCAGTCGAGTAGCCTTCGGTAAGTATAGTGCCGTTTTCCACACGCTGACCCACCTCGCAGATAGGACGGAGGTCGATGGTGGTGCTCTGGTTGGTCTTGCGGAACTTGGGTATATGATATTCCTTTACGGAGCTTTCGAATGCCACGAATTCCTCCTCTTCGGTGCGGTCGTAGCGGATGCGGATGGTGGAAGCGTCGACAAACTCGATGACGCCGGCACCTTCAGCAGTGACCTGTGTACGGCTGTCGCGAATGAGCTGACCCTCCAGGCCGGTGCCCACGATGGGCGCTTCGCTGCGCAGCAGCGGCACGGCCTGACGCATCATGTTCGATCCCATGAGCGCGCGGTTGGCGTCGTCATGCTCCAGGAACGGAATGAGCGATGCGGCGATAGACGCGATCTGAGTGGGCGACACGTCCATGAGCTGCACCTCTTCCGGAGCAACCACGGGGAAGTCGGCGTCCAGACGCGCTTTGACACGGTCACGCACGAAAGAGCCGTCCTCGCGCAAAGGCGCGTTGCCCTGGGCTATGATGTTGCCCTCCTCGATTTCGGCGGTCAGATAGACCACTTCGTCATTGTTGAGGTTGACGCGGGCATTCTCGACCTTGCGGTAGGGAGTCTCGATGAATCCCAGATCATTGATCTTGGCATACACGCAAAGCGACGAGATCAGACCGATGTTGGGGCCTTCAGGAGTCTCGATCGGACACAGACGTCCGTAGTGGGTATAGTGCACGTCGCGCACCTCGAAGCCGGCACGCTCACGCGACAGACCGCCGGGACCCAGGGCCGACATGCGGCGCTTGTGGGTGATTTCGGCCAGCGGGTTTGTCTGGTCCATGAACTGGCTCAGAGCGTTTGTGCCGAAGAATGTGTTGATCACCGACGAGATGGTCTTGGCATTGATCAGGTCGATGGGAGTGAAGACTTCGTTGTCGCGCACGTTCATGCGTTCGCGGATGGTGCGGCTCATGCGGGCCAGACCCACGCCGAACTGATTGTAGAGCTGCTCGCCCACGGTGCGCACACGACGGTTCGACAGGTGGTCGATGTCGTCCACATCGGTCTTGGAGTTGATCAGCTCGATCAGATATTTGATGATGGCGATGATGTCTTCCTTGGTGAGCACACGAACATCCATCGAAGTGCCCAGATCGAGCTTCTTGTTGATGCGGTAACGGCCCACCTCTCCGAGATCATAGCGCTTCTCGGAGAAGAAAAGGTTGGTGATGACCTCGCGTGCGCTCGCGTCATCCGGCGGCTCCGCGTTGCGCAGCTGCCTGTAGATATATTGTATGGCCTCCTTTTCGGAGTTTGAAGTATCTTTCTGAAGAGTGTTGAAGATGATGGAGTAGTCGCTGGTGTTGATGTTCTCCTTGTGGAGGAGCACTGTCTGCACACCGCTGTCGAGAATCTCCTGGATATTGTCTTCCTCAAGCACTGTCTCACGGTCGAGAATCACGTCGTTGCGCTCGATCGACACAACTTCGCCGGTATCCTCGTCGACAAAGTCCTCGATCCACGTACGCAGCACGCGTGCGGCAAGTTTGCGGCCCACCGCCTTCTTGAGGTTTGTCTTGTTGACCTTGACCTCTTCGGCCAGATCGAAAATTTCAATGATGTCCTTGTCGCTTTCAAGACCGATGGCACGCAACAGAGTAGTCACGGGCAATTTTTTCTTACGGTCGATGTAAGCGTACATCACATTGTTGATGTCGGTGGCGAACTCAATCCACGAGCCGCGGAAAGGAATGATGCGGGCCGAATAGAGCTTGGTGCCGTTGGCATGGGTGCTCTGTCCGAAAAACACACCCGGCGAACGGTGAAGCTGAGACACGACAACGCGCTCGGCGCCGTTGATGACAAAGGTTCCCTTGTCAGTCATGTAAGGGATCGGGCCGAGATACACGTCCTGAATCACCGTGTCAAAGTCTTCGTGATCAGGGTCTGTGCAATAAAGCTTCAGTTTGGCCTTGAGGGGCACGCTGTAGGTGAGACCGCGTGTCAGACACTCTTCAATCGTGTAGCGCGGCGGATCGATATAATAGTCGAGAAACTCCAGGACAAAATTATTTCGTGTGTCCGCAATCGGGAAGTTCTCGGAAAACACCTTGAAGAGGCCCTCGTTGTTGCGCTTTTCAGGCGCGGTGTCCAATTGCAGGAAGTCATGGAAAGACTTCAGCTGCACCTCGAGAAAATCGGGGTAGGGCAGAGGATTTTTCACCGTCGCGAAGTTGACGCGCGGCTTTTGTTCGTTAACTGACATCTAAGGAAATTAGGTTTTGGGGAACTAAAAATGAATAAAGAACACAATTAGGTTAAGAGTCCTCTTCCTCGAGGGCTCTTAACCTAATGACCTGAATAACAGGTATCTTATTTCAGTTCAACCTCAGCGCCGGCTTCTTCGAGCTGCTTCTTGAGGCCTTCAGCGTCGGCCTTGGCAACACCTTCCTTGATCACGGAGGGAGCACCGTCAACCATTTCCTTGGCTTCCTTCAGGCCCAGACCGGTGAGTTCCTTAACGAGCTTCACAACAGCGAGCTTGCCGGCACCGGCGTTCTTCAGAACCACGTCGAAAGAGGTCTTCTCTTCGGCTGCGGGAGCACCGGCAGCGGGGCCGGCAGCAACTGCAACTGCAGCAGCAGCGGGTTCAATGCCATACTCGTCCTTGAGGATCTGAGCGAGTTCGTTCACTTCCTTAACGGTGAGGTTCACAAGTTGTTCTGCAAAAGCTTTTAAATCTGCCATTTTTTTATAAGTTTAGATGTTATTGACTTGTTTTGGTGTTTTGATGCTTGTAGTGGCTACATTTGAGAGGTTTAGCCTTCCTTCTGAGAGAGAGTCTCGAGAATGCCGTGGAGCTTGGTAGCGCCGCTCTGGAGAGCGGAAACCACGTTCTTGGCGGGCGACTGCAGAAGAGCCACAACATCGGCGATAAGCTCGTTCTTGCTCTTGATGGATGCAAGAGTGTCAAGCTGGTCAGCACCGACATATACGGTTTCCTCAACGTAAGCGGCCTTAAGCGCAGGCAGCTTGTCGTCTTTCTTCACGAAGTCCTTAATCAGTTTTGCGGGAGCATTGCCAACGTTGGCGAACATCACCGAGGTCGAACCCTTGAGGGTGCCGTACAGTTCGGTGAAATCTCCGTCAATCGTTTCGAGAGCCTTGTGCAGAAGAGTGTTCTTCACAACCATCAGCTTGATGTCGGCATTGTTGCAGGCGCGGCGCAGTGCGCTGGTCTTTTCAGCGTCAAGTCCGTTGGTCTCTACCAAGTAAAAGCAGCTATACTCCTTAAGAGCTTGGGCGATACGGTCAATAATGACTGCCTTTTCTTCCTTTCTCATGTTCGGTGTTCAGGTTACAGTTACTTGATGATTATTCTTCTACGCTCTTGGAGTCAACCTTGATGCCGGGGCTCATGGTGCTCGAGAGGTAAATGCTCTTAATGTAGGTACCCTTTGCGGCAGCGGGTTTCAGGCGGATCAGGGTGTTGATGAACTCGCGGGCATTATCGCGGATCTTCTCGGGAGAGAAGGAGATTTTGCCGATCGACGAGTGAACGATACCGTTCTTATCAACCTTGAAGTCGATCTTACCCTTTTTCACCTCTTCCACAGCTTTGGCGACGTCAACGGTCACCGTGCCGCTCTTGGGATTAGGCATCAAGCCACGAGGACCGAGGATGCGGCCGAGAGCACCGATCTTGCCCATGATTGCGGGCTGAGTGATGATCACGTCAACATCGGTCCATCCGCCCTTGATCTTCTCGATATATTCATCGAGACCGACATAGTCGGCACCCGCAGCCTTGGCAGCAGCTTCGGCGTCGGAGTTACAGAGGACGAGGACTTTGATTTCTTTTCCGGTGCCGTGGGGCAGAGTCACCACGCCACGCACCATCTGGTTAGCCTTGCGAGGGTCGACACCGAGACGAACGTCAATATCAAGCGAAGCGTCAAATTTGGCGTAGTTTACTTCCTTCACCAATTCCGATGCTTCTGCGAGAGTGTACGCTTTCCCGGCCTCAATCTTCTCAGCTGCAAGCTTTTGATTCTTAGTCAATTTTGCCATGTGAAAAATCAAGTTTATTAGTTATTACCGGGGAATTCGCCTTTTACGGTGATACCCATGCTTCTGGCCGTACCGGCAACCATACGCATTGCCGATTCTACAGAGAAACAGTTCAAATCGGGCATTTTGTCTGTAGCAATTGCCTTTACCTGATCCCAGGTCACTTCAGCCACCTTGTTACGGTTGGGCTGGGCCGAGCCGCTCTTCAGCTTGGTAGCTTCGAGCAACTGGATGGCCACCGGAGGAGTCTTAACGACGAAGTCAAAGCTCTTGTCGGTGTAATACGTGATTACAACCGGAAGCACTTTGCCGGCCTTGTCCTGAGTGCGGGCATTGAATTGCTTGCAAAACTCCATGATGTTAATACCCTTGGAACCGAGAGCGGGACCTACGGGAGGGGAGGGGTTGGCAGCGCCACCCTTGATTTGCAATTTGATCTGTCCAGCAATTTCTTTAGCCATTGTGTTACACTAAATTTAGAATATTGTGGGTTTTAATCTGACGGGACCGACTTGCAGATTTTTCTCTCAAACATTAAAGAAGGCTGTACGCGTAACCGCACCGCCTGTATTCTTTATAATCGAGTCTCTTACTTGTCGGGGTTAAGTTCCCGTTCCACTTGCGAATTGTCCAGTTCAAGCGGGGTTTTACGCCCGAACACCTTCACCATGACTTTCAGCTTCTTCTTTTCACGGTTCACTTCCTCGATCTCACCGATAAAACCGTTGAAGGCACCGGTGATCACCTTAACAGACTCACCGACCATATAGTCGTTGACTCCGTCTTCAGCCATCTCGTCATTGAGTTCGTCCACGGTGCCAAGCATACGCTTGACATCCGCTTCGCGGAGCACTTCGGGCTTCGAACCCTTGTCGCGGCCGCGCAGAAAATCAATCACATTGGTGGTGGTGGTAAGTGTGTGAATAACCTCTCCCCGGAGATCTGCTTCGATAAACACGTAGCCGCTGTAGAGATTACGCTCTTTCACGACTTTCTTACCGTTGCGGACTGCCAGAACCTTTTCCGTAGGAATCAGTACCTGAAAAACATAGTTACCAAGGTCTGTATTGCGGATCTGAGCGTCCAGCACTTCCTTGACCTTAGCTTCTTTGCCCGAAATGGCACGCAGCACGTACCACGCTTTCTTACTTTCAGCCATGACTCGTTTGAGTAGGTTTTGTTAGGGATTAGTTTTTAAAGCTGTAAATCAGCTTCATGATGTTATCGACAACCTGATCCATGAGCAGCACTATCAATGCGATAATAATGGAAGCAATCAGCACGATAATAGCGCTCTTGACAAGTTGTGTCCTGGTAGGCCAAGAGGTCTTATACCGAAGCTCGGTGTAAGACTCTTCAAGATCCGTAAGTAGTTTCAGTTTTTTCATTTGTGATAATTTGGCACGGGTTGAGAGGCTCGAACTCCCGACACCTGGTTTTGGAGACCAGTGCTCTACCGACTGAGCTAAACCCGTATGTTAAAGTAAGGTGGCCGACCGGATAAAGCCGGCCACCTTTTTATGGTTTATCTTGCGATAAGTCCGATATTAGTCGAGGATCTCAGTGATCTGACCGGAACCAACGGTGCGGCCGCCTTCACGGATGGCGAAACGCAGGCCCTGGTCACATGCTACCGGGTTGATGAGCTCGACGATGATCTCAACGTGGTCACCGGGCATCACCATTTCAACGCCTTCGGGAAGAGTGATCTCACCGGTCACGTCGAGTGTGCGGATGTAGAACTGAGGACGATAGTGGTTGTGGAACGGAGTGTGACGGCCACCTTCTTCTTTCTTCAGGATATATACAGATGCTTTAAAGCGGCTGTGGGGCTTAACGACTCCGGGGTGGCAGATTACCATACCACGCTTGATATCCTTCTTGTCGATACCGCGAAGGAGCAGACCAACGTTGTCGCCGGCTTCACCCTGATCGAGGAGCTTGCGGAACATTTCAACACCGGTTACAACCGACTTCATGTCTGCGCCGAGACCCATGATCTGAACTTCGTCACCAACCTTAACGATACCGGTTTCGATACGGCCGGTTGCAACAGTACCACGACCTGTGATCGAGAACACGTCTTCGACGGGCATCAGGAAGGGTTTGTCAACGTCGCGGGGAGGCAGGGGAATCCAGTTGTCCACAGCTTCCATCAGCTCCATAACCTTGGCTTCCCATTCGGGTTCGCCATTGAGAGCGCCAAGAGCAGAGCCACGGATAATGGGAGTGTTGTCGCCATCGTATTCGTAGGAAGAGAGCAGGTCGCGCATTTCCATTTCTACGAGTTCGAACATTTCTTCGTCATCAACCATGTCACACTTGTTCAGGAACACAACGATACGGGGAACGTTCACCTGGCGAGCCAGAAGGATGTGTTCGCGGGTCTGGGGCATGGGACCGTCAGTAGCAGCAACCACAATGATAGCGCCGTCCATCTGAGCAGCACCGGTAACCATGTTCTTCACATAGTCAGCGTGTCCGGGGCAGTCAACGTGAGCATAGTGACGGTTGCTAGTCTCATACTCTACGTGAGAAGTATTGATGGTGATACCGCGTTCCTTTTCTTCGGGAGCGTTGTCGATCTGGTCAAAAGACTTCACTTCAGAAAGGCCGTTCTTTGCAAGTACGGTGGTGATAGCGGCGGTGAGGGTGGTTTTACCGTGGTCCACGTGACCGATAGTACCGATATTCACGTGCGGTTTGGTTCTTTCGAATTTCTCTTTAGCCATAGCTTTGCTATTTTGATAGAATGATTAATGATTTCGTTTTGACTATAAAGACCCCGACAGCGCTTTTCGTCACACCACCGAGGTTGGCGCCCTATCGCGCGCCATGCTTTACCAGTTGGAGCCGATGGCGGGATTTGAACCCGCGACCTCTTCCTTACCAAGGAAGTGCTCTACCCCTGAGCTACATTGGCATTGCCATTGTCAATCTTAGAGCGGAAGACGGGGCTCAAACCCGCGACCCTCAGCTTGGAAGGCTGATGCTCTATCGACTGAGCTACTTCCGCAGTTTGCGTTTATCGCATTGTGGGCGAAGATGGATTCGAACCACCGAAGGTATAAACCAGCAGATTTACAGTCTGCCCCATTTGGCCACTCTGGTATTCGCCCTAATTTCAATTTTTCTAACTGCCATGCAGCCTGCTTGAGCCTCTTGTCGGATTCGAACCAACGACCCCGAGATTACAAATCACGTGCTCTGGCCAACTGAGCTAAAGAGGCAGTTTCTGTCGCTTTGCGCCGCCGACTCTTTAGCGGCTTAGCGAGTGCAAAGGTAATGCAAGATTTTGAACTGTGCAAACATTTCTACAACAAAAATTGTTACTTTTTTCTTCTGCAAGCATTAAAATGCTGCAATCAAAGCCTTTAGACCAACCATAGAATTTGTCCGCCGGTCTGGTTTTCACTCCAGATTGTCGGATTGCGGCCTGAGCAATGTAAGTTGGAGCACCACAGCCAGCGCCACTATCCCGCCCATCAGCGCGAAACCGACGCCAAGATTGCCATCCGACACCAGACCGCCGAGCAGTCCCGTCACAGCGGCCCCCATGAAAACGCCTGTCATATTCATCAGACCGTATGCCGACGCCCTGCGGTGCGACGGCACAAACTGGCAAAGTATGGGCATGTTGTTGGCGTCGAACATTCCGTAGCCGACACCGAAAAGTAAAGCGGCCCCGGCCGCGGCATAGACGTCATGTCCCAGACCGATACACACGAGCGCCGGAATCATCATAGACAGACCTATGGCCGAAGTGTATATGCGGCCGCGCACATTACGGCGCACCCAGCGGTCGCTCAGCGGGCCACCCACCATCACGCCCACAAACGACGACAAGGCAATCGTGATCGTGGCCAGCGGGCCGGCCTCCGACGCCGACAGCCCAAGGCTGTTGCCAAACAACGTGGGAAGCCAGTTTTTAGTCCCCCACCCCGGCAAAGACGAAGATGCGAACACAAAAAGAATCACCCAGAAAGCGCCATTGCTGAAAATCATGACAAACGTGCGCCACACGCTCTCACCTCCGGCCGCGCGTCCTTTATCCTTCACCGGCACTGTCTTAACACGCTTCTCGCACAGCAGCAGCATGAGCACCACGGCATAGACCACGCCCACAACCCCAAACCACTGAAACGTGGACTGCCAAGACCATTCTGCCGCCGCAGTTGCCCCAAAACCACCCAAAGCCTGCCCCATATACAAGCCTGTCATATGTACCCCTATGGCAAGCGAACGGGCCGACCCGGTAAAATAATCCGCGATCAGTGCCAGTCCGGCCGGAATATACAACGCCTCGCTAACGCCCATGAGTGCGCGAAGCCAATACATCTGTTCAAAAGTCTCACAATAACCCATGAGCCACGTCACAGCGCTCCAAACCCCCAGAGAGCCGACAATAATCCATTTTCGGCTCAGTCTGTCGGCCACGGCACCTGCCGCCGGACTTATGCATCCATATATCCACAGAAAAATTGCCATGAGACGGCCGAAATTCACAGGATCCTTCACTGCGGGAATAGACATGCCGATAGACTGCTGCATGGTCGACAGCATCTGGCGGTCCATATAATTCAACAGGGCCACAACCCAGAGCAGCCCCACAACCATCCACGGATAAAAACGGCGGTCAGATAATTTCATGGCAAAAATATCAGGTTATATTTAAAGTCTTAACGGCCACATATAGCCATCTCAAAATACAAGTTCAACACTACATAAGCTTTTGCTACATGTAATGCATGCTATTAAATAGCTGTGAACAACAAAAGTAAAACAATTTCCCGAGAATCCAATGTGCTTTATCGTAAATTATAATTACTTAACGTGTGTAATTCATTAAGTTTTCAGAAAATCCCCCACATATACGTCCGGCAATAGCCAACAGACAATCACCGCATAATCCGTCCATCCTAAAGCACTCTCTAAGCCTTACAGACTTCGCATAATGTCGCTTTAAATGCCATCCAAATCATGTCGATGCTACGTCATATTTTATTTCAAAATGGCAGCGCATGCTGCCGTCGACAGAGATATCGGCCGATGCAGCCGATTCGGTTTCTGCCAGTCTCACCTGCGCCTTCTCGCCGAAATACGATTCGCGCATGAAACTCATCTCCAGCCGCTTCATGCAATGGGAATCGTGAAATTCAAGCGGCCACTGGTTGAGAAGGAGCTCCACATATCTCACAGTATTGACATGACGGTTGGAATCAATATCACTATACCGGAAACAATAATCAGCACATCGATCCGGCACGGCCACCGGACGGTGGCGCGACACTTCGGCAATGGGACATTCCTTTTGCGGCAGAGCCACATCGGCCAGAGGTACGAGCCGTGAAATATCGGCCAACGTACGGTCGGCCACATTGATGCCGACCCACACGGTGCGGGCATAACCCGCCACAGAACCGTCGGCCATGGCGATCATGAAGTTACGGGTAGAGAAATGGCGATTCAACTTCTCCATCCACGTAACCACCGAATAACGCTCGTCGACACGGGGATAACGGTCCATCTCCACGGCCACGCGGCTCAGCACCCAAGTCTGGCCGTGGGCCATGAGATTTTCATAGCCCACGCCAAGCTCGTTGGCATGATTCGTAGCCACTTCGATAAGACGCGACACCAGCAGAGCCACCGGAAGAGTCTGCTCCGGGCCGCACTCGCCTGCCGACAGATAAAACTCCTCAGTGTGAACCTCCGCAAGCGCCATCAGTCGATAATATCGAATCCTGTGTATTTACGCAGACATTCGGGCACTACAATGCCTTCAGGCGTCTGATTGTTCTCCAGCAAAGCGGCCATTATGCGGGGCAATGCCAAAGCCGATCCGTTGAGCGTATGACACAACTGCACTTTCTTGTCCTCTCCGCGGAAACGGCATTTCAGACGGTTGGCCTGATACGTCTCGAAATTGGACACGGACGACACCTCGAGCCAGCGCTCCTGGGCCGCGCTCCACACCTCAAAGTCAAATGTGATTGCTGACGTGAAACTCATGTCACCGCCGCACAGACGCAGGATATGCCACGGCAGCCCCAGCGAGTCAAGCAGCCCCTGCACATGATCCTTCATCTCCTCAAGAGCCGCGTATGAATCCTCCGGACGCTCGATACGCACGATCTCCACCTTGTCAAACTGATGAAGACGGTTCAGACCGCGCACATCCTTGCCATAGCTGCCGGCTTCACGGCGGAAGCATGCCGAATACGCGCAATTCTTTATCGGCAGACGGTCTCCGGGAATGATCACGTCACGATAGAGATTAGTCACAGGAACTTCAGCGGTGGGGATCAGATACAGATTGTCGAACTGACAGTGATACATCTGCCCTTCCTTGTCGGGCAGCTGTCCGGTGCCATAACCGGAAGCTTCGTTGACCACATAAGGGGGCTGCACTTCCAGATATCCGGCATCCGACGCGCTGTCGAGGAAAAACTGTATCAGCGCGCGCTGCAGTTTAGCTCCTTTGCCGATATACACCGGAAAGCCGGCTCCCGTGATCTTCACGCCCAGATCAAAATCAATCAGATTATACTTCTTGGCGAGATCCCAGTGTGGCATGGCACCTTCATGCAGATCAGGCATGTTTCCGCCGGTCTTTTCCACCACATTGTCTGCGGCAGTCTTGCCCGCAGGCACAGCCGCACACGGCAGATTGGGCACCGAAAGCAATATATCGCGTATGCCGTTTTCCGCTTCCGACAACTTGTCGGCAATCTCCTTCTGCTGCTCCTTAAGAGCCGCCACAGTGGCCTTTGCCGTCTCCGCCTGCTCCTTCTGTCCCTGCTTCATCAGGGCTCCTATGGACGCGGCAAGTTTTTTAAGCTCGGCGGCGATATTGTCATTTTTCAGTTGCTGCTCGCGCCGCATGGCATCGAGAGCTATCACATTGTTTATAGCGTCATTGCCGTCAAAACCCTTCACGGCCAGGCGCTCTATCACACCCTGTGGGTTTTCCTTTATCTGTTGAAGTGTAAGCATCTCTTTTCCTGATTATTTATGCCAGAAGTTCCTTTACCTTGGCGCTTATCGCCTTGCCGTCGGCCTTTCCGGCCAGAGCCTTGGAAGCCACGCCCATCACACGGCCCATCTCCTTGGCCGATGTGGCGCCGACCTCGGCTATTATCTTTTTCAGCTCCGCAGTCAGTTCCTCTTCGGTGAGCGGGCTGGGCAGATAGCCTTCTATCACGGCCGCTTCGGCCAGCTCCGTCTCAGCAAGTTCCGGGCGGTTCTGCTGCGCGTATATTTCGGCCGTCTCACGGCGCTGCTTGGCCATCTTGGCCAATATCTTCATAGCGGCATCGTCACTAAGGTCACCGCTGGCGCCCTTGGCCGTCTTTGCTTCTATAAACTCTTTCTTAATGCCGCGGAGCGCTTCCAGACGCACCTTGTCCTTGGCGAGCATGGCCGACTTTATGTCGGCGCTGACTTGATCAAACAGATTCATGACTCTGTGATTTTACGATTATCTTGTGAGGTTTTTTAATTAATCCGCAAATTTACACATATAAAATGAAAAATTAAAAACCATTGTTGAAAATCGCACAAATCACGTGCAAATAGGATATTTCACACTACGCCATACGCTTCTCAAAGCCGGTGCTTCGGCTCCGGAAGACAGGAAGAGATTCTGCGCCACATCCATATTCTCGGCTGGTCAAGCAGCACTGCAAGGGCAAAGACCGCAACGATAAAGAGAGCCATCGGCCCGACAGCCATACCTTCGGGAAAATCAGAATAGATCCCGCGCACCGACCGCAGGAACGTGTCAAATCCCCACGACACATCAAGATGGAGCAAAAACACGGCAAAAGTCGACTTGGCGATCCGGTTTACACCCTTGTTGTACGGCATTCTTATCCTCGTAAATGCAAGCAGCAAAGCTCCGGCACCAACAATGATCATCGGATTATTATAAAATTGCATCTTATAAGCCATATTTGGCTTTCCATACATAAGGAACAAACCGCACAAACCCCCGGAACAGACCGTCGACACAACGTAAATCCAGAAATAAAAACCGGCCGATTGCCAGCTGGCGACGTCCCACATTTCCGGCAAATCCGTTCAGCACCGGAGCAAACGAATACAATATAAGGTATGCCGTTATAAACCAGTTGACCTTAAAAAGAGTCAGCACCTGTGCTATTCCCAAAACATTCGGCAACACACCCGAATCAATACAACCGACAAAATATAGAAGCAGCCCGAAATAAAGACATTGAAACACAAACGACATAGCACCTCTGGCCGATGCCCTGATGCCGAACCATCCCGATATAAGAACAAATACATTCACACACACACCAGAGCCGGAAACTCAAATCCGATCTTCGCCCACACCGAACCGGGAGCCGCAGCCATATCCTGCGGCGTCGGAAATCCGAGCGCCAGAAAATCAGTGTGCACGATGAGCACAAACAGCATCGCAACGACTCTAAGCAGCTCTATATTAGACTCTCTACAACTCTCATGGGGGGGGGGGGGAATTTCCTCATATACATATACTTCTGAAAATAAAAACTCCACGCCGTACAATCCGGCGTGGAGTTTGATTATCGCTTAAATTGAACCGGAATCCTGATTAGAGCACGGGACCGGCTGCAACGAGAGCCTTACCGGCTTCGTTGTTTTCAAATTTCTTGAAGTTATTGATAAACTTCTCGGCGAGCATCTCGGCCTTCTTGCTCCACTCTTCGGGATTAGCGTAGGTGTTGCGGGGATCGAGAATGTTGGTGTCAACGCCGGGCAACTCGGTGGGTACAGTGAAACCGAACACAGGAATCTGCTTGGTGGGAGCGTTGAGGATAGCGCCGTCGAGGATAGCGTCGATGATGCCGCGGGTATCCTTGATGGAGATGCGCTTGCCGGTGCCGTTCCAGCCGGTGTTGACCAGATATGCCTTGGCACCACTCTTTTCCATCTTCTTCACCAGCTCTTCAGCATACTTGGTGGGGTGCAGGCTCAGGAAGGCTGCGCCGAAGCATGCGCTGAACGTGGGAGTCGGCTCGGTGATGCCGCGCTCTGTGCCGGCCAGCTTGGAGGTATAGCCGCTCAGGAAGTAATACTTTGTCTGCTCGGCGGTGAGTATGCTCACGGGAGGCAGCACACCGTATGCATCGGCGCTCAGGAAGATCACGTTCTTTGCATCGGGACCTGCGGAAGGTGTAACGATGTTGCTGATGTGATTGATCGGATAGCTTACGCGGGTATTCTCGGTCACGCTCTTGTCAGCGAAGTCGATGTGGCCTTCGGCGTCCACGGTAACGTTCTCCAGCAGGGCATCACGACGGATGGCGTTGAAGATATCGGGTTCGCTCTCCTTGTCCAGGTTGATAACCTTGGCATAGCAGCCGCCCTCGTAGTTGAACACGCCGTTGTCATCCCAGCCATGTTCGTCATCGCCGATAAGCAGACGCTTGGGATCTGTCGAAAGAGTGGTCTTGCCGGTGCCTGACAGGCCGAAGAAGATAGCGGTGTTCTTGCCTTCCTTGTCGGTGTTGGCGGAGCAGTGCATGGAAGCCATGCCCTTCAGGGGCAGATAGTAGTTCATGATGGAGAACATACCCTTCTTCATTTCACCGCCGTACCAGGTGTTGATGATCACCTGCATGCGCTCGGTCAGGTTGAAAGCAACGCAAGTCTCGGAATTGATGCCGAGCTCTTTCCAGTTTTCAACTTTAGCTTTCGAAGCGTTCAGAACCACAAAGTCGGGCTTGAAGTTTTCGAGTTCTTCCTTGCTGGGACGGATGAACATGTTGGTCACAAAGTGAGCCTGCCATGCCACTTCCACGATGAAGCGCACTGCCAGACGGGTGTCGGCGTTGGTGCCGCAGAAAGCGTCGACGACATAAAGGGTCTTGTCGCTCAGTTCCTTGTCGGCGATAGCCTTCAGAGCGTCCCATGTAGCGGGTGTGATAGCCTTGTTGTCGTTCTTATATTCGTCGGAAGTCCACCAGATGGTGTCGCGGCTCACGTCGTCCATCACAAAGAACTTGTCCTTGGGCGAACGGCCGGTGTAAATGCCGGTCATCACGTTCACAGCGCCGAGTTCAGTCTTCTGACCCTTCTCGTAGCCTGAGAGTTCGGGGTTTGTTTCGTCGATGTAAAGCTCGTCCCAAGAAGGATTGTGGATGATCTTGGGAGTACCGGTGATACCGTACTGAGTTAAATCAATTTTGCTCATAATGATAGCTTTAACTTGAATTATTTGGGATTAGTTAGTTTTTACGATGTCTTTCTAATTTTCCGGCTACAAAGATACGGAGTTTTTCCGACTCGTAAAAACAAATAAGGAAAATTTTCTTTAAAAGCACAAAATCATCGGCCTGCCGGCATATCACCCGCATATTTTCACATCTCAGGCAACACTCTTGAGAATTTTATGACTACATTTGCACACATCATGACTGCCAGAATAATCCTTTTCATCCTGTCGGCGCTTATTTTACACGCCGTTCCGACCCGGGCATGCACATCAGCCCTGGTCGGGCGCAACCGTTCGGCTTCGGGCAAGATGCTGCTGTGGAAACATCGCGACACATCCTCCGTCCAGAACTTCATTGCCCGCGGCCGCGGTCCCGTGTTCGACTTCGTAGCCCTTTTCAACGCCGGCGACTCCACCCTGTCCGAAGCATGGGCCGGCGTCAACCGGGCCGGCTTTGCCGTAATGAACACCGCCAGCTACAACCTCGCCCCGGACACCGCCGCCCTGCGCGACCGCGAAGGCCTGATCATGACCCTCGCCCTCGGATCATGCGCCACGATCGGAGACTTCGAAAATATGCTCGACACACTGCCGCGGCCGCTCGGAGTGCAGGCCAACTTCGGAGCCATGGACCGCACAGGCCACGGCGCATATTACGAGACCGACGACAACGGATACCGCAAATTCCCCCTCACAGCCGACTCACTGCTCATACGCACCAATTTCTCCTGCTCCGGACAGTGCGGTCCCGGACTCGGACTCGAGCGCTACGACGCAGCCACAACCCTTATCGGCCGCCGATGCGACATCACCCCCATTCTGCTCACCGACACAGTCAGCTGCTCATTCCACCCCCACAGCGGCCGCAACTCCTACATAGATCGCGGCCAGTATATCCCACGCTACTCCACTTCTGCATCCATCGTGATCGACGAGGACGGCCACATATGGATCAAGCCCGGCTATCCGCCGCTGTCGCCCGTCACATATCGCGCCGACATCGACTCCATACCGTCCTCCCTCCTGCCCGACAGACTCGACGGATGGCACAGTCCCGCATGGCGCACTATAGAAAAAACACGAAACTCACACTTCCGGCAAACCGGCGACGGCACCAGAATTGTTACCTTTATAAAACCCCAACTATGAAAACGACAACAACCCTGCTACTCTCCGCCGCCACACTCATATCATCATCGGCCGCAATCGCATCCGTCCCTAACTCTCCCACACTCTTCTCTCCCGACCAATGCCGGGGAAGCCGCATGCCATACCCCTCGGAGATCGTCACAACAGCCTGCCCCGACTCCCTGGCTCCGGTCATGATCAACCACGTCGGACGCCACGGTGCACGCTACGCCACATCTCCACATCATTTCCATGACGTGGCGTCAGCTCTGGAAAAAGCCCGCACCGACGGCACGCTCTCGTCCCGCGGAGCCGGCCTTCTCGACATCACCCGACGCGCTATCGCCGCAGGCCAAGGCCTCTGGGGCGAGCTCGACTCTCTCGGCCGTGCCGAACAGCAGGCCATCGCCACACGCATGTTCCACTCCGTGCCGCAACTCGTCAGAAACCACAAAATCGACGCCATATCCAGCTATGTGCCGCGATGCGTGGCAAGCATGGACGCATTCGTCCAGACCCTCGACCGGCTCTCCGGCGGCAATGCCGACATAGCCGCGGACTCCGGACCGGAATTCTCTCCGCTGCTGCGCCCGTTTGAAACCGACAGCGCATACATCACATTCGCCGCCGACAAACCCTACGCCGGCATCCTCTCCGGATTCACCCACGCCGAACAACCCATCGAAGTGGCATACTCCATGGTCGGCGACGGCATCACGCCAGAACAGGCCGAAAGCCTGACGGCCTCCATCTACTACGTCGTCTCATCCCTTGCCGCCATGGGCATTGACTACGACGCCATGAACATATTCTCCCTTGAGGAATACAACCGCATGTGGCAGGTCGACAATCTCCGGCAATACCTGTCGCGCACGGCAACGACAATCTCTTCCATCCCCGCCGGGATAGCGTCAGACCTCGTATGGGACCTGATCGAAACCACCGACGATTTCATCGACGGATCGGATCCCGCCACAATTTACCTGAGATTCGGCCACGCCGAGACCATCATGCCCCTCGCTTCTCTGCTGCGGCTGCCGGGCTGCTGCTACCTGACCGACTGTTTTGATTCCGTGGCCCTGCACTGGCAAAGCTGGCATGTCGTGCCCATGGCGTCCAACATACAGCAGATACTGTTCCGGGCGCCGTCGGGCAACTACTACCTGCGCACCGATCTCAACGAAGTCCCCGTGCCGCTGATTCCCGGCTCCGATGAACTCTATGTACCATGGGAAAGAGCACGCTACTTCATGGCCACGGTGGCTGGCGCCGACTGATCAAGCCGACCGACAAGTCTGCCAGGCACACACAGAATCAGCGGTCCCGCTTCTTGCCGTGCACATAGCCATGACCGTAGCCATACCGGCCATACACGCCGTGAAGCTCCGTTGTGGCATTAAGAATAAGAGCCATATTGTTATACCGGCCCTCGTCATAAAACGACTGGATGTCGGCCAGCTGTGAACGCTCGGCCAGTCCCGCACGCACCACAAACAGAGTCATGTTCACAAACTTGTTGATCACTTTGGCGTCGCCGACACATTCCACCGGCGGACAATCCACCACCACATAATCATACTTAGCCTGCAGTTTGTCGAACATCTCGGCCAGGCGCGGGTTAAACAACAGCTCCGTGGGATTCGGCGGACGTGTGCCTTCGGGCAGAATGTCAAAACCGCGTATGCCGTCCACATCGCGCACTATCACGTCATCAAGCTCCGCATTTCCCACCAGATAATCGGTCACGCCCCTCAACGGATCGCCTACACTCTGGCTCACCGTGCCCTTTCTCAGGTCAAGGTCCACCAGACACACGCGCTCGCTTTTCACGGCCAAAGTGGCTGCCATATTCAGGGCCACAAACGTCTTGCCCGATCCGGCATTGAGACTCACCACCATCATCACCCTGCCTTGCCCCTTGTTCTGCAAGGCATTCATGAACTCGATGTTGGTGCGCACCATGCGGAATGCCTCATTGATCAGATCGCCGCACTTCGGACGCACCACAATGTCACGTGCCACAGCCTCGTTGTGCCTGCGGTGCAGCCGCGATGTCTGCAGCGCCTTCTTGTTGCGAGGGATCTCGCCCACATAAGGCACACTCAGAGTCTCCAGATCCCGGCGGGAACGCACCTTCGTGTTGGTGATCTCCATCACATAGATGACCACCGTTGGCACTAACAGAGCCAGCGCGAACGCCACCATCATCACATTGCGCTTGTTGGGCGACGTAGGCACGCTCAAGCCATACGGCTCCGTCACCATCCTCGTATTGTAGGCAGTGAACGCCTGCGACAGCTCATTCTCCTCCCGACGCTGCAACAGATACACATAAAGCGACTCCTTGACCTTCTGTTTTCGGTCCTCGCTCATCAGATAATGATTCTGGCCCGGAGCGTTCGTCAGCTTGTGCTGAGTCTTAGCATCAATCAGCTCCAGCGATGAAAAGCGGGCGTTAAGCGTGGCCAGCGCATTGTCCACAGACTCCAGTATAGCCATACGGCTCTGAGTGATCGCCTCGGTCTTTCTGGCTATTATGGGACTGCTCTCCGGCATGGAGCGCAACCGCAGATTGCGGTCGGTCACCATATCATTATACGACGTGATCAGACTCTGCAGATTCGTACCCGCAATCTCGGCCGTGGCCGGAAGCAGCTTGGTGATGTCATTGCCGGCAAGCTCATTCTTCACATACGTGGCAGTGGCGATCTCCTGCGCCAGATCATTCAGCGCCTTCCGGTTCTCATTGCTCTGCGACAGATACATCGACGACACCGCATCCATATCCACTATGGCATGGCGGCTCTGATAGTCCGTAATGTTGCTCTCCACCGTGTTGAGCTCGCTCTCGATATTGCGCAGACGGTCCTCGATAAACCGCGACGTGCTCATGGCCACTTTGTTGCGGTCGGATATCCACCGCTCGTTATACGACTCCACCACAGCGTTCAGCACATCGTCGGCCTTGTCTGTCGAAGTGCAGGCTATGCTCATGGTGATGATCGACCCCAGATCCTCGTCATATTCGGTCTTGAGTTTCTCACAATACTGCCGGGCACAGCGTCTCACATCAAGCTGGGAATACCTTATCTTCTCTCCGTCATAGTCGTCCGACATGAAACGGGTGGCATACACCGCCACACGGCCTATTGGCGTGGACAGCGTATCTCCTAACCGCCCGGTCACATCATCGGCAAAAACCTCCTTGTCAAAACAGAAATCCGACAACGTGACGGTCGAGTCGCCATTAATACATACTGCTAACGAAAGCTTGTAAGGGCGCTTCGACGATATGCTGTCGAGCACCTCAGTCTCTACCGGAGAATTGCGATACAGTTCATTCTGCCGCAGCCCCTTCCTCACAGAATAGACCCGGTTCAGCCCCAGACGCGACACCACAGTCTCCATCACCGCCGGCGACCCGAGTATAAACATCTCGTCAAGAATGTTGGAATTCACCGATTTCACTCCGAGCGACTCAAGGTCGGTAGTCATAGACTGCGAAGCGTCATCCTTAAGCAATATCTGTGCGGTGCGGGTGTACAGCGGGGTGGCGCAGAGCAGATAAAACAGCACTGCCACAAAAACCACGGCAAACGAAATCACATACCAGTACCACTTTGACTTTATATTGCGACAGAGGTCCACCATCGACAGTGCAGGCTCGTCGGAATCCTGAGCAGGGTTCATATTTGGATTCGGTCGAAAAGCTTCCATAGAAAAGTAAAGACAAGATTAAAATAAAAGATACTACATATTTTTTCTACTTGGACAGAGTGACAACCAGAGTAGCCACAGATATGGCCACAGACACAAGCGAAGTCCAGAATCCCACTGATTTGAACGTGTTCTCGTTCAGCGAACTCTGACCCGTGCGCGTGCTGTTAGGCTCCACGTATATCACGTCGTTCTGCTGCACATAATATGCCGGCGACTTCAGGAAATCCATTGAACGCAGATCCACTTTGATCATTTTGCGCTGGCCGTCCTCCTCGCGTATCACCCACACTCCGTCACGCTTGCCGTAAATTGTCAGATCGCCTGCCAGACCAAGCGCCTCAAGCAATGTCAGCCGGTCACGGTCCAGCGAATAGGCTCCCGCCGACTTCACCTCGCCGAGCACCGTAAACGCCAGATTGGCGAATTCCACCGTAACTACGGCATTATACACCAGATTATTCGACGCCAGTTCCGACTTTATTTTATCGGCAATCTCCTTTCGGGTCAGTCCGCCCACCTTTATCTCACCCACCACCGGGAAGTCAATGGTTCCGAACGGCGACACCGTATAAGGCAAAAACGTATTATTGCCGCCGTTGGTCACTCCCGGACTCTTGACAGATGTCGGCTTTGTCACACGACGGGTCTCTGTCAGCAGATTAAACATAGCCGTCGCTTCCGGATCCTCACAGGTCACATAGACCATTATCTCGTCTCCCGGCTCTACCTTGACATTCTGTGCGGCGACAATAGCCTCTGTACGATCGGCTACGGCATCCTGAAAATACAAAACCTCTTTAGTGGAATTACACGAAGTCATGGCCAAAGCCACAACCGCCCCTGCGAGCAAAGCCCTATAATCAAAATATTTAGCAAAAAGCATTGTGTTCGAACGCGATTAAATCCTATATAGCATAGATTGCTACCCGCGCAAGGTAACGCGACAAAGATACAAAGTTTTATCCGAATTCACAACCTCCGCATCACCTCTTGGAATTAAATATTTTTCACTCTTTGCCACCAAAGCCTGCCGACAGACTAAGAAATATTTAAAGCCACAAAATTTTTAACCACTGTTTTTGCAATAATTTCGAATTTAATATCTATTTTTGCAATTATCATTTTTCATTCTTTACTCCTATGTTTAGTTTTCGATCAATCATGCTCGCTGCGGCCGTCGCACTGACAGCATCAACCGTTTCCGCAGCCCTGCCCTCCGTGAAAATGAAAGACCTCGCCGGACGCACAGTCGATTCGGCCACCTTGTCAAACGGCGGCAAGCCTATGGTCATCAGCTTCTTCGCATCCTGGTGCAAACCGTGCAAACGTGAACTGTCGGCCATTTCGGAAGTCTACGACGACTGGAAAGACGAAACCGGAGTAAAAATCATTGCCATATCCATCGACCAGGGCCAGAACTCGGTTAAAGTAAAACCGTTTGTCGACGCCGAAGGCTGGGAATTCGACATACTCCTCGACCCCAACAGTGAGTTCCTCCACGCCATGGGCATACAGCAGATCCCGCACCTGCTGATTCTCGACGGCAGCGGCAACGTCGTGGAAAGCCGCAGCGGATACACCGAAGGCGCCGAAAACCACATAATCGAGAAATTGCGGCAAATGAAAAGCCAGCCCAAAAGCAAAAAGAAATAACTGCCACTAACAAACAATAAGCGCTGTCCACCATGAACAAGCCCACTGCCCTCGCCGTCGCGATGACGGTGCTGCTCGGCGCCGCGAATGTCGCTGCTGAAAGCGACAACAAAGTCTCCGTACACGGATCGGTGCAGGCCGACATTCTCTTTCCGGAAGAAGACTTCGACATCGGCACCGAGCGCTACGACTCCAAGATCCTCGGCAACGGATATGCCAACGCCGCCCTGTTCAGCAAATACGTCGATGCAGGACTACGTGTGGAATACATGCAATACCCCCTGCCCGGATTCGAACCCGACTTCAAAGGCTGGGGCATACCCAACTTCTTCGCCAAAGGCAAATACAAAGGATTGGAACTGACCGCCGGCGACTTCTACGAACAGTTCGGTTCAGGATTCATACTCCGCACCTACGAAGAGCGCTCCCTCGGCATCGACAACTCCCTGCGTGGCGGACGCCTTAAAGTCGAATGCGTGCCCGGCATGCACTTCACCGCCCTCGGCGGCATCCAGCGCCGGTTCTGGGAGTGGAGCACCAAAAGCCAGGTCTACGGAGCCGATCTCGAGCTTGAACTGCAGCAATACTTCAAAAAACTCAACGAGAAAGGCATAGTCTGGACTTTGGCAGGGTCATGGGTGATGAGACACGAAGCCGATGAAACGATTCAGGTGGTACATCCCGCCGACGACCCCTCGCAGGATCCCCCCTACGGACTCTATAGGCTGAACCTGCCGAAATTCGTCAACGCGTTCGACGTCCGTTCACACTTCTACCTCAACGGACTCGACCTGCTCGCGGAAGTCGCATGGAAAAATCCAGACCCGTCGCTCGACAACAACTACACCTATTCCCCCGGATCGGCCGTAATGCTCTCCGGCTCCTACTCCCGCAAAGGATGGAGTGCGCAGATCCAGGCCAAACGCTCCGAAAACATGTCGTTCCGCTCCCGCCGGAGCATGTCGCTCACCTCGGCATTCATAAACAACATGCCGGCCTTCGCCTACCAGCACACCTACTCGCTGGCGGCGATGTACCCGTATGCCACACAGGCCGCGCCCGGCGAATGGGCCCTACAGGGCAATTTCGCCTACACATTCCGCAAGCGCACCCCCATGGGCGGACGCTACGGCACCAAATTCCGCCTTAACGTGAGCTACATACGCGGTCTTGACCGCAAAGACCCGTGGAAAAACGGCGACACATCGCTCTACGGCACCGACGGCTCAAAAACCAGCTTCTTCGGAAGCGGACCGCTCTACTACTCCGACGTAAACCTTCAGCTCGAAAAAAAGATCACCCCTGCGCTCAGCGTCAACGCCATGTACATGTATCAGCGTTACAACAAAACCGTCGTTGAAGGCGAAGGCGGCATGATCAACGCCCACATCGGCGTGGCCGAAGCGAAGTACAAATTCAACAGCCGATTCACCCTCCGCGGCGAAGTGCAGTATCTCGCTACTCAGCAGGACCGCGGCGACTGGCTCTACGGACTGCTTGAGCTCTCCGTGCTCCCCCACCTGATGGTCAGCGTTTCCGACCAATGGAACTCTGGCGGCGACGGGACACACTACTACATGTTCTCCCTCACCGGCAACTACAAGGCCAACAGACTCATGGTAGGCTACGGACGCACACGGGCCGGCTACAACTGCGCCGGCGGCGTATGCCGCTACGTGCCGGCAAGCCGCGGATTCCAGATCTCCTACAACTATAACTTCTAACCCCGTCTCTCCAATGCTTACCATGATCCGACATATCCTTCCCCTTGCCGCAGCCGCCGTTCTGCTCAACGCATGCAACGACACCCCGGCGCCCGACGAACGCTACATACCACAAGGCTCCGTCGAGATAAACAGCAAAGTCCTTATCGAGGAATTCACCGGACAGCTATGCGTCAACTGCCCAACGGCCCATGCCGAAATGAAACGGTTTGCCGAGATGTTCGGCCACGAAAACATCATATCCGTCTCCATCCACGGCAACTCGGGCGCACAGATGGCCATACCGGCCCCCGCCGGTCTCGGCACCGAAGAAGGCGCCGAATACAACCGCCGCAACAACATTGCGTCATGGCCCAGTGCCATAGTCGGACGCCGAAGCGGCAACCTCGAAAGCAACTACGGCAAATGGCTCACATGGATCGTCTCCGACCTGATCCGCCCGCAACAGACCGACATCGAGACCGACGCCAGCCTGTCGGCCGACGGCCAGACCCTTTCGATCCACACCCGCATCACATCACGCCAGAACGTGAAGGCCGACTCCCGTCTCCAGCTATGGATTGTCGAAGACGACGTCACCGGACCTCAGCTCACCGAAAGCGGACGCCCCGATCCCACATACGTACACAACCACGTATTCCGGGCCGCCGTCAACGGACTTGACGGACAGCCGGCCGTCCCCGCGCCCAAAGACCCCGTGGAGCTTACCCACACCATATCCGTGGAACCGAAATGGAACCCCGCCAACCTGTCGGTTGTCACCATCCTGAGTTCCGCAAGCGAAGGAGTCATCGGCGTCAGCCGCACCTCAATCACAACAACAGACAATCAAAACAACTAACCTAATCATACACCGCCTATGAAGAAATTTCTTACCTCAGTCATTCTTATGGCCGGATGCTCGGCAGCAATGTCGGCACAAAGCTTCACCCTCCAGAAAGGAGAAGAAGGAACCGTCACCTACAACAACGGCGACCGCATCACAGTGCCCTACACCTCTCAGGACTGGGGCGTAGGATTCATATCCTACAAATGGGACTCCGAACTCTTTCTTCATGCCAACTCCACCTGCATCGCTCAGTTAACAGTATATTCCGAATGCAATGACGTTCAGGTCTGCGGCGGCGGCAACTGCATAACCACCGGATCACAGCCCGACAACACGGTCAAGAAAACCATCTCCCTTGAAAAAGGCAAAGACCTCAACATGCAGATTGAAATAATATCCATGACCGGAACAATGCCATTCGACACCCCCCAGGAAGCCACAGTGACATGCACCGCCGACGGACAGACAGTGGAAGTGACCCTTGTGTTCGTTCCCGAAGAAAATACAGCGCTCACCGACATCACAGGTTCTGCCGCCGATTTCATCGCAGTCAGCGGACGCACCCTCGACTACGCCTTCTCTTCCCCAGTCACCCTCACCGTCTACACCATAGCCGGACGCGCCGCACTGACTCACCGTCTCTCCGAATCCGGCAGCCTGAGTCTCGCCACCCTGCCCGCCGGAGTCTACATCTACAGGGCCGGCACACGCACCGGAAAATTCATCGTACACTGATAGCGGCCAACCCCCGCATCCACATAGTCCCGCGGCCCGGATGGCCGCGGGATTTTTCTTTGCCAATTCATGAATTATTACTAAATTTGCCGATACAATGATAGCGCGAATCATCAACGAAGACAACATCAAAAAACTGCGCCAGCTGCTGGAACAAAGCGAGCGCATAGTCATCACATGCCACCTCACTCCCGACGGCGACGCAATGGGTTCGTCTTTGGGACTCTGGCACGTACTCACCGCCATAGGCAAACAGGCCACTGTGGTGAGTCCCGACATGGTTCCGAAAAGTCTCGCATTCATGCCGGGAGCGAAAGAAGTGGTAGCCTACACACGCTATGGCGAATTCGCCACACAGCTCCTCAACGAAGCCGACCTCGTGTTCTGTCTCGACTACAACGAGCCGCGCAGAGTCGACCGTATGGAAAAAGCGCTGGTCGAATCCCCGGCACCCAAGGTCATGATCGACCACCACCTCTATCCTTCCGACTTTGCCGACGTCATCATCAGCCACCCCGAAGCCTCATCCACAGCCATACTCATATTCCGCGTGCTCTGCCGGCTCGAACTCTTCGACAAAATCGACCGCAAAGCCGCAGAATGTATCTACACCGGCATGATGACCGACACCGGCAACTTCACCTACAACTCAAACGAGGCCGACCTCTATGTGGTCATAGCCGAACTCCTGCGCAAAGGCATCAACAAAGACCGCATATTCCAGCAGGCATGCAACACCCTCTCCGAATCCAGCCTGCGTCTCAACGGATATGCCATCAGCGAGAAAATGCAGCTGTTCCCCGACCACAAAGCCGCGCTGATCACCCTCGGCGCCGACGAGCTCCAGCGCTTCAGCTACGAGAAAGGCGACACCGAGGGACTCGTCAACAAGCCCCTGGCCATTCCGGACGTGATCTGGAGCGTATATCTCCGCCAGGACCCCGACCTGGTCAAAGTGTCCATGCGAAGCAAAGGCAACTTTCCGGTCAACGTCATCTGCTCCGACCACTTCGGCGGCGGCGGCCACAAAAACGCCGCCGGCGGCGAATTCTACGGCTCGCTCGACGAATGTGTCCGGCTGCTCACCTCCATAATGCCCGACTACGACAGCAATCTCCCACAATCCAAAGAATCCCGATAAATGAAATTTACAACACTCAAGACTCTTCTCATACTCATTGCCATAACGGTTGCATCCGTATCCTGCAGCGATAAGGAAAGCTACTCCGACCTGCTGCGCGACGAAAGCCACGCCACCAACTACTACCTGTCCAACTTTCAGGTAGTGGCATCCATACCTGCCGACACCGCTTTCATTAGCGTTCAGGAACTCGTCGGTCAGGGACTCGAACGCGAAGAAGCCCTGCGTCTCGCTCCGTTCTACCGTATGGACAGCGACGGACAAATCTACATGCAGGTCGTAGATCCCGGCACAAAAGGCAACCGGGCCACCGACAACCAGCTCATCTACTTCCGCTTCAACCGCTTCAACCTAAACTTCTACTACCGCAACGGCACATGGACTGCCGACGGCAACGCATCGGACCTGGCCACCACCCCCACCTCATTCCGCTTCGGCAACACCACACTCGAAAGCTCCTACCAATGGGGTTCGGGCATACAGTTGCCGCTCAGCTACCTCCCCATCGACTGCGAGGTAAACATAATAATCAAATCCGCTCTCGGCCCGATCGAGGAAATCTCGGCAGTCTACGCCTACCTCTACAACATTCGCTACTACCCCTCGCGCGTCTGACCTGAGAACACTTATACACCACACAAACCTTCTACCTTAACTGTTATGTCACTGATCAAATCCATTTCCGGCATCCGCGGAACCATCGGCGGAACCCCGGGCCAAGGCCTGTCACCGCTCGACGTGGTGAAATTCACGGCTGCCTACGCCAAATTCATAGCGCTCAACACCCCCGTCAAAAACCGCACCATCGTAGTGGGACGCGACGCACGACTCTCCGGAGCCATGGTAGACAAACTCGTCACAGGCACACTCATGGGCATGGGATTCGACGTGATCAACATAGGTCTGGCATCCACTCCTACCACCGAAATAGCCGTCACAGCCGAAGGCGCATGCGGAGGTATCATCCTCACAGCGTCCCACAACCCCAAACAGTGGAACGCCCTGAAACTCCTCAACCATAAAGGCGAATTCCTCAACGCCGCCGAAGGTGCCGAAGTCCTGCGCATAGCCGAGACCGACGACTACTCGTTCGCCACAGTCGACGAACTCGGACAGGAATACACCAACACCACCTACAACCGCCGACACATCGACTCCGTGCTCGCACTGCCGCTGGTCGACACCGACGCTATCGCCAAAGCCGGATTCACCGTCGCCGTCGACGCCGTCAACTCCGTCGGCGGAGTCATCATCCCCCAGTTGCTGCGTGCCCTTGGTGTCAAAAACATCATCGAACTCAACTGCGAAGCTACCGGCAGATTCGCCCACACCCCCGAGCCTATACCCGAAAACCTCACCCAGATCGCCGACCTGATGAGCCAGGGACGCGCCGATGTAGGTTTTGTCGTCGACCCCGACGTCGACCGTCTCGCCATCGTCATGGAAGACGGACGCATGTTCGTTGAAGAATACACTCTCGTCGCCGTGGCCGACTATGTCCTCTCCCACACTCCTGGAGCCACCGTCAGCAACCTCAGCTCTTCTCGTGCGCTCCGCGACGTCACACGCGCCCACGGTTGCGACTACTCCGCGGCTGCTGTCGGCGAAGTCAACGTAGTCACCGAAATGAAACGCACCGGAGCCATCATCGGCGGCGAAGGCAACGGAGGAGTCATCTATCCCGAACTCCACTACGGCCGCGACGCCCTCGTCGGAGTGGCACTCTTCCTCACCCTCATGGCCAAGAGCGGCAAAAAAGTCTCGGAACTCAAGGCCGGCTATCCCCCCTACGCCATCGCCAAACACAAAATCGAGCTTACACCCGACATCGACGTCGACGCCATCCTCGAAGCCGTAAAACAAAAATTCGCAGGCGAGGAGATCACCGACATCGACGGCGTGAAAATCGACTTTGCCGACAAATGGGTCCACTTGCGCAAATCCAACACCGAGCCGATCATACGCATCTACTCCGAAGCATCCACAATGGAAAAAGCCGACGAGCTCGCACAACAGATCAAAAATGTCATCAACTCACTGGTATAAATCCATCATACTGACATTAGCGGCCACTGCTGCGGCCTTTATTCCCACCGCCGCTCAACAACAGTCGCCGCTCAACAACACTGCCGACGGGCCCTCATACTCATGGGGGCTCGTCAGGCTATCTGTGGCATCAATGAGAGCACAGCCCTCCCACTCCTCCGAACAGGTCAGCCAGGCCCTGATGGGCACACCCGTGAAAATCACTCGTCAAGACGGCGGATGGAGCCATGTCACCACCCCCGACGGATACTCCGGCCACATCATAGACCACTCTCTGCAATTCCTCTCCGACAGCGCCATGGCCCGATGGTGTGAATCACCGCGCGTGGCCGTCACTGCCACCCATGAATTCATGGCCACGGACTCGGCCGGACACCCCGTCACCGACCTGGTCAACGGATGTATTCTCCAGATACTCCCCGACGGCACCCTGCTCACACCCGACCGGCGCCGCATCACTCCCCGCGAAAAAGCCTACACCATGCTCGGCCAATGGTCATCGGCCCCGTTCCGGCCGCAAGACCTCCCGCGCTTCGCCGAACGGTTCACCGGCGTCGTCTACCTCTGGGGAGGAATGTCGGGCAAAGGCATGGACTGCTCCGGACTCGTCAGAATGGCCTACGCCGCGCAAGGACGCATCCTCCCGCGCGACGCCTGGCAACAGGCCACACAAGGCACCGAAATCACATCGACAGACTCACTCCGCGCCGGCGACCTCATATTTTTCGGCAACCCGCAGACAAAACGCATCACCCACGTAGCCATCTACGACCGCGACGGCGAATACATCCATGCTTCACAAATGGTAAGGCGCAACAGCCTGCGCAAAGACTCTCCCCTCTATCTTCCGCTCCACATCATCACCATGCGCCGCACCGAAGGAAAATCATTCCCCGTCGGCCGCATCCTCTGACTCCGTGACGCCTGCCTGCGGCGCCAGCACGCTGTCCTCCGTTCTGCCCACCGACTCATCCGACGCCGCACGCAAATACTCCTCAAGCGTGCGTCCCTGCGAAATCAACATATTGAAATTCTTCACCGAGATAGTCACCGGAGTAACCTCCCTGGGCAACGTGAACACAGTCGACGCACCCATCACCGAACGATAATGGGCCACCTCCCGCTCATTCTCAAAACCTTTCACAAGGAGCATGCCCAGACGCCCGAAATTCATCTGCTCCAGATCAAAATCCTTCACCACAAACGAATGGAAATTATGACGCGCCACCTGAAACAGCAACTCATTGGCGCTCACAGTATCCGTCGGATACACCAACACCAACAGCTGCGGCTGCTCGGGATCAAAATCAAACTCCGCCACTGAAAGCGAATCCGCCGCTCCGGCCGTCGAGTCATTCGACAGCCTTATATCCCATATCATGCCGCGATGGTTTGCCATGCCCTCCTGCAACTTCCGCCCCTGGGCCATCCCCTTGAGCCATGCCGACGCAAGCGGAGTCACATCAGTGTCAGGATAACGCTCAAGCAACTCGCGCAACGTATGGTTGAACTCTTCGGGCTTCGACTCGGTCACATAAGCCAAAGCATGCAGAAACATGAATTTCGGCATTATATCACTCAGCGGATACCGCCGCATCATCTCCTGATAAGCACCGTGCACCGCGTCATTATCATTTTCCATATAAGCGCCGTAGGCCGCGTCATACATGCGCTGCTGCTCCGCCGGCATACGCTTCAGATTCTCTATATAATCCGGATCCTGCAACGCCACACCGTATTTCGAATCAGCAAAATCACTCAGGATCATCGAGCGCCAATGCTCGGCCTCGGCCGTCTTGCCCTGACGCATATACATGATATACAGGTTATAGTACACATCAAGCCTGTAAATATTGTCCGGATACCGCCCGAGCAGCCGGTCCCACTCCGAACGCGCCGCGCCGAAATCCTCCAGCTTGTCCTTGAGAATCGACCCCATTGAGTACAATCCCTCCTGAATCACATCATTGGCAGTGAGCTTATCCTGCTCCGTCTTGGGAATCTGCGCCAGATAATACTCCGGATAATGCGGATCGGCGGCACGCTCCGCGGCTTCCTTCTCCTCATCCGTCATCTCCGAGCCATCCTCACCCGAGCCGTCACCGTCCGATGCCGCCATGTCAGACTCCTCGCCATCCTCACCGGACTCAAAATCCGAAAACGAAAACGACGACTTGTTCCTGCGGCGCCAGTCATCCTCCAGCTTACGCGATCCCCACCGGCGCTGAAACTCCGTACGACCCGAAGCCAGTGTGGCCGAATTATAAAAATACCACGAATCATCCGTGTTGATCACAAACGACGTCGGAGCATTCGCCCCGCCGCCACCCGCGGTCTCACCCGGCTGATTGGCCTCGAATTCAGCCCTCGCGGCAGCTTCGGCCTCCTCCTTCTCTTTCTTCTTCAACTCGTCTATTATCCTGTTGATCACAGCCAGCTGCTCCTCCTCGGTCATCTCCGAAAGCCGCAGCAGCGAATCCTGCAACACCACATTCTGGGCATACACCGACAACTCGTCGAGCACATCCGACCGACGCTTCAACACCGCATAATCCGGATAATCCTCCGGCAGCTTCGACACCGACTCGCTGAACCGCGGCTGAGCCAGATCATACTTTCCCTGCGCAAAATAAACCTGCCCCAGCGTAATGTCGTTGATCGCCTTCTCTATGCCGTTACGCGTCGACTTCTCCGACGCCGTTATATAATTCTCAACCGCACGGGCCGTATCCCCGCGGCTCAGATACAGATTGCCTATCGCATAATAAATCTGGTCAAGATACTCCGAATTACGCCCGTAACGCGTCATCCGTCTCAGCGAAGCCACCTCCTTGCCTATATCCTCGCCGACAAACACCTCGCTCTGCTTTATCCGCGCATTCAGCTTGGTCCGGTAGCTCGCCGCGCCCGACGACCCGGCATCAGCAAAAGCCTTGTAGGCTTCCGCCCCGCGCCCGTCCGACGCCAGACACTGGCCAAGCAGAAAATTCAGCCTGACCTTCTGCGCTCCCGAAGCGCTCCCTACAGCACGCTGAAGATACGGTATCGCCGCAGCATAATCCCGCCGGCGCACATAAACGTCGGCGGCCACAAGATCACGCAGCTCCTTCAGTTTCTTCGTCGTCAGCTGCTCCTCCTTCACGCGCCCCAGCAACGACTCGGCTTCATTCACCCAGTCAAACGCCACATAGCTCCGCGCCTGCCACAACTGCGCCTCGGTCACCGTGGCCGGCAACCACCAGAAATGTCGCGATATATAATAAAACGTAGCCGCCGCACCAGCAAAATCACCGTTCATATACTGGCTTCGGCCCATCATCATCCACGCATTATGCAGAAACGGATTATACTCCTCACGCTTCATCCACGCCTTCTGCTCCGCACTGCTCCGCCCGCCCTTACGCTTCGGCCGCTTCTTTATCGAATGCAGCTGTATCGCCTTCTGGGCCTTCTCTATCGAACGGTCAAAACTGCCGCTCGGCTGCGGAGCCTTCTGATTTCCCTTTGCCTGCGCCGGATGAGTGAACAGCAGAGCGGTGTAATCGTCCTCATACTTCCCTTCCATCTCCTTCAATGTCTCCTTATAATGCTCATCCCCGTTGAAATAAACATTATAACGAGTCACAAACGCCTGATACTTCCGAGAAGCCGCCGTATTTTTCTTCGGCGAACACGAAGTCATGGCCATGACCGCCACCACGGCCACGGCAACCAACACATGTATATAACGTCTTATCTCAATCATCCGGCACATAAATAACGCACACACCTCCCGGCATATTGCATTCCGCCCCATTTCATTCATGATCTTTCGAAATATAATCCCACATCTTTGCTCCACTGCGGCTTTTGCCGTATATTTGCATACAATCTCCCTAATCTTTGACAAGATTGCCTGCTCTGCATCCCAATCCGCTCTCATAAGCCATAATGTCCAGAATCGACAACGAACAGCGCATTGTCTCGACAATGATCTCCTACTACTGCCGCCGCAAGCACAACACCCCGGACCACACCCTCTGCCCACAGTGCTCCGCACTGCTTGCCTACTCACAGTCACGACTCCGTCACTGCCGCTTCGCAGACCACAAGACCTCATGCCGGAAGTGCTCCGTCCACTGCTACTCCCCGTCCATGAGAGAACAGATCCGCAAAGTCATGCGCTACTCAGCCCCGCGCATGCTCCTTATCAACCCCGTAGAAGCCCTCCGCCACCTACTTCGCTGACTCCAGCAGATCCAGCAGCTGCCGGCCGGCATTCTTCGTATCCACCTTAGTCAGCACTCGACAGATCCTGTGCTCCGCATCGGTCACAAACGTCGTACGCACCGTTCCCATATACTCACGGCCGGCCATCTTCTTTTTCTGCCACACGCCAAACGCCTGGTTAACTACCGTATCCTTATCGCTCAACAACACAAACGGCAACTCATACTTCCCGGCAAACTTCACATGACTGGCCGCTGAATCCTTGCTGATACCGATCACCTTATATCTCATCGACTCCAGTTCGCCGTTATAATCACGCAACGAACACGCCTCGGCCGTACACCCCGGCGTATTATCCTTAGGATAAAAATATATCACCAACGGCACTCCGGCAAAATCAGACGCCATCACTTCCTTTCCATCCACATCCACACCCAGATAATCCGGAATCAAATCTCCTACATTCATAATTCTGCAATTTATTTTTTCACATAAAACATATAAACTCCGGCACGACGCCCTCTCCAGCGACTCCGCGCTCAAGGCCGCATACCGAAGCAAAATTAGCAAAAATTCCCGCCATATCCACAAAATCCACCACTTTTCCACCACACAACATTGCGCATACCCACCTATATCGGTCTATAATCTCTCTCTACCCCTGACAACAGCGCATATTAACCACGTCTCGCCCTCGATTCCATACCGAAAATCCGCAAGACTTCCAAGACCGAACGTCACCTAGTCTCCACACCATCTTGCCCGATGCGCCCCGGTTTGCTACTTACAGGTACAGACGGTATGCTCTGCTATGAATCCCCTCATATACATAATCCCCGACAAACTGAAATCCGCATTTTTCAGCCACACGTTGGGAGCCAATGTTTCTCCGATCCGTAGTGATCAGAAGAGATTCGAGATTGACCGCATCACGACAATAGCCGATCAACCCGTCAAGAGCTTCCGTTGTCAGACCTTGATTCCAATAAGGACGCCCGATCCAGTAACCGGCTTCCTGCTCCGATTCCATCAGTGGATAATGTTCTGCTCCTTCCGGCACAAGGCCTATGCTGCCTATCGGCTCACCGGTGTCCTTCAGAACCATTGCGAATGAATGAGGGTTGGGCATAAAAACAGTCTTAATAACATCGCGACTCATCTCCACCGATGAATGACAGGGCCACAATGCCATCTCACTGACTCTTTCATCCGACGCATATTTATATAACGCATCGGCATCACCGGGACTCCAATGACGCATGATCAGGGCGCATGGTAATAAACCTGTGTAATGAAAATAAAAGTAGTACCTTTGCAGAAAGTAAAACTGCAATGGAAAAGAATCCATATATAGAGTTGGCGGAGTGTCTTCTGCCGGAAGAAATGGTAGAGTATTTTGAGGTTGTCAAAGTAGAAAAGACTTCCGAGACTCTTGACGTGACATTGGAAGAACGTGATAATGGTGTGGAGGGTTACAAATCCGGAGAACTTCGTCCGAATGGTTTCTACGAGGAAAGCATCGTACGTGACTACCCGGTAAGAGGGCGCAAGATGTCGTTCCACATCAAGCGTCGACGCTGGGTTGAGATTGAGACCGGCAAGAGCGTCAGCCGACGCTGGGATTTAGTAGCCGAAGGCACCCGCTTCTCAAAAGAGTTTGCGGCTTTTTTAAAAGATATGCTTGGACAGATACCCGATTACGGGCCGCTCTCTTGAATGGTTCTTTGATATAGACGGAGATCTGTTTGAGCGTCAGTACAAGCACCATCTGAGCGGCTATTGGCAATGGAAGGACTCGACCGAGGGTCTTCACGCGGAGCGATGGCGCGTGTTTCCGCAGAATATAGGCCCGCGCCTGAGCATAGACGAAACCTCGTTAAGCCGCGGAGAGCTTTATACCATCGTCACCAACAAGGACGCCCACGGCAGGAAAAACGCCATCGTGGCAATAGTTCTTGGAACAGACGCCGACACGGTCATCCACGCTTTGCGTCAGATAAAGAGCGCATTACGCAATAAGGTGACAGAGGTAACGCTTGACCTGTCGGACAGCATGAACAAAATATGCCGCATGGCATTCCCTCGGGCATCACGCGTCATAGACCGGTTTCACGTCCAGAGACTCGCGCTTGACGCAGTACAGGAAATTCGCATCAAACATCGCTGGGACGCCATCAATTCCGACACCGATGCCCGCGAGAGGGCCAAACTTGAATGATGCAGATATGAACCCGAGCGACTTGAAAACGGCGATACACTAAAAGAGCTGTTGGCGCGTGGACGCTACGCCCTTTTCAAGTCTCCTGAAAAATGGACAGCCTCACAGCGTCAGAGAACCGAAATGCTGTTCAGCCTGTATTCCGACCTTAAGGAAGCATACCGGCTGTCACAAAATCTCAGAGTCATATTCAACAAACGTTCATCCAAAGACAGTGCCCGGCTTAATCTCGCCCGCTGGTACGATCGCGTCGCAGACTCAGGCTTCAAGTCTTTCAACACAATTGCTGCAACTTTCTACGAACATGCCGATGAAATACTGAACTTCTTCGACAACCGCTCCACAAACGCATCCGCCGAATCAATAAACTCAAAAATCAAAGCGTTCAGAGCTAAGCTACACGGCGTAAACGACACTAAATTCTTCATCTTCCGCCTGTGCAATATATATGCCTAAAAACGGTTTATTACCATGCGCCGTGATCAGACGAGATCCGATATTTTTGACAGAGTGACTGATATGCAAAAAAGAAGAAGAGAGAC
>BLLX01000006.1 GCA_011959405.1 Muribaculaceae bacterium | reverse complement strand
ACGCCATAATCTATTCCGACTGGGCCGGCGAATCCGCATTCAACGAAGAAGCGGTCTATGGCCTGCGCTATGGCGAAGACGGGGCCAAAGACGATAACTTCAATAATTTCAGCCGTGTCATGGAAATAAGCCACCGGTTTGCCGTTCCTGCCGATGCGCCCACGAGCCAGGGCAGACTGCGCGTCATCTACCAGAATGCCTGGAAATGGAACTACGGACCCTTCATGCAGGATATCCACGAAGGCATGGCATACGACATTCCCGTTCACGTCAAGGCCGACCCCGCGTCTGTCACCGACATCAGCGGCTCTGCGGCCGACATCACCGTCTACCCCAACCCGTTTGCCGAAACGCTCCACATTACAGTGGCTGCCGACGGCGACTACACATTCTCCCTTCTCTCCCTCCAAGGTGCCTGTGCCGCACAGTTCCAAGCCAGACTCACTGCCGGAGAAACCTTCTCCTGCAGCCCCCGGATACCATCCGGAGTCTATATCCTCACAGTCACCGATGCCGACGGATCATCGCCTGCCGTACGCAAGCTCATACACCGCTGATCCGACGGCCATACACAACACAACCGAAAACAAGCCGGAGTCCCGCATATCAGGACTCCGGCTTGTTTTATTTTCCTTTAAAGCGATCAGCCATCATGTCTCTTGCCATCGGCAACCGGATCTCCGATTTCATCCAGATTGCGCCGCACGTCATCGTCCGTCAGCTCATGGTCGACCAGATCACCTGAAAAATACTTGTCGTACGAAGCCATATCAATCAGGCCGTGGCCGGAAAGATTGAACAATATCACCTTTTCCTCTCCGGTCTCCTTGCAGCGCTCAGCCTCACGCACCGCGGCGGCAATGGCATGACACGATTCAGGAGCTGGAATAATACCCTCGGCGCGGGCAAACAAAACCCCGGCGTCAAACGACTCCGACTGCCTGATATCCACAGCTTCCATCAGTCCGTCCTTCAGCAGTTGCGACACCACCACTCCGGCACCGTGATAACGCAGCCCCCCGGCATGGATATTGGCGGGTGCGAAATTATGACCCAACGTAAACATCGGCAGCAACGGTGTATATCCGGCCTCATCTCCAAAGTCATATTGAAATTTGCCACGCGTCAGCTTCGGACACGATGCCGGTTCAGCAGCGATGAAGCGCGTCGTTTTCCCCTCCAGAATATTATGTCGCATAAACGGGAAAGCGATACCGCCGAAATTTGACCCGCCACCGAAACACGCTATCACCACATCGGGATACTCGCCAGCCATATCCATCTGTTTCTCGGCTTCCAGACCTATCACTGTCTGATGCAATGTGACATGACTCATCACAGAGCCAAGAGTGTATTTGCAGTTCGGAGTGTTCCGAGCCAGCTCAATGGCTTCGGAAATAGCCGTGCCGAGCGACCCCTGATGATTAGGATGCGCGGTCAGAATATCTTTGCCAGCACGGGTAGACATCGACGGCGAAGGCGTCACCTGCGCGCCAAACGTCTGCATCACGCTCCGGCGGTACGGCTTCTGCTCATAGCTGATCTTCACCTGATAGACGGCGGCTTCCAGACCAAAAAGACGTGCGGCATAGGCCAGCGACGCGCCCCACTGACCGGCGCCGGTCTCGGTGGTCACGTTTGTCACCCCTTCCTGCTTGCAGTAATACGCCTGCGGTATGGCCGAATTCAGTTTGTGCGACCCCATCGGGCTGACGCTCTCGTTCTTGAAATAAATATGCGCCGGAGTGCCGAGCGCTTTTTCCAGACCGTATGCGCGCACTAAAGGAGTGCTGCGGTAATATTTATACATTTCACGCACCTGTTCGGGAATCTCGATCCAGGCATCTGACCGGTTCAACTCCTGACGGCACAATTCTTCGGCAAATAGCGGATACATATCCTCAGGCGTCAGCGGCTGCCCGGTTGCCGGATTGAGAAGCGGCATAGGCTTGTTCACCATATCGGCCTGAATGTTGTACCAATAACGCGGTATCTCCTCTTCCGCGAGCATGAATCTCTTTGTCTTGTTTCCCATGATAGTAAAAAACCAAATGGATTAAATGGATTAAAGCCCAAATATAGGGATTTTTTTTATACAATCCCCTTCCGGACTCCTGTTTTTTACCTGACAATGATCCTGTATGCCCGCTTGCGCACTACATAATATGCGATCAACACACAGGATCCGGTCACACACCACGACAGGGGATAGACCGACATAAGCAGCCCGAAATCCGTGGCATCGGCCGTGACCGTGTGCACCCAGATGATACGGAGCACACAGGTGCCCACCACTGTAAACACAGTCGGTGTCATCGAATACCCAAGTCCCCTCATGCAGGCACCGGCAATCTCATAGCTCGACGCCACAAACTGAAACAGCAACACATAAGTCATCCGCTCGTAGGCATAGCACATGGCCCCCGGTTCTGTGGTAAACAACGACACCATCGGCTCCTTCCACCATACCAGAGCCACATTGAGCACTCCACTGGCCACTACACTCAGCGCCATGCAGATGGCAAACACCCTGTTGCAGCGACCGGCATGACCCGCCCCGTAATTGGCACTGGTAAAGGCCACGGCCGCCTGGGCAAACGCACTGATCACAAAATAGCAATACATCTCGAAGATCAGTGCGGCGGCCGAACCGGCCGATGCCGTGGCGCCGAAAAGATTGATGTTGCCCACCACAAACACGTTCGACACCGAAAAGACCACACCCTGAAGGCCTGCCGGCACGCCGATCTGCAATATCTTGCGCAACTGCACACGATGCACCCGCAGAGCACGCAGATCCAGCCGGAACGGGTCGGCCTCCCTGACCAGTATCACCACCACAATCGCCGCACTGACAAACTGTGCCGTCACCGTAGCTATTGCCACCCCGGCCACGCTCATGTCAAACACCAGCACAAGCAGCAGATTCAGCAGAGTGTTGACCACTCCGCCCACAATCAGGGCATAAAACGGCCGGCGCGTATCGCCAAGACTGCGCAATATCGCCGAACCGAAATTATAAGCCATCATAAACGGCATGCCGAGAAAAAACAAGCGCAGATACACCGTGGCCAATGGCAGCACCCCCTCCGGCGTGTCAATGGCCTCGAGTATGGGGCGGGCCACACAGACTCCCGTCAGCGTAAGCGCCACACCGCTTGCCAGCGCCAACACACCCACCGTAGCCACTGACCGCCTTATGGACTCGGCGTCTTTCTGTCCGATATAACGGCTCACCACCACATTGGCGCCCACCGCTATACCCACAAACAGATTGATGATCAAAGAAATGATCACTCCATTGCTGCCAACGGCCGCCAAAGCGTCGTTGCCGCAATAGCGGCCCACCACAGCCACGTCGACCGAATTAAACGACTGCTGCAGCACGCCGCTGGCAATAAGCGGCAACGAAAACATCAGTATCTTGCGCCACAGACTGCCGGAAACCATGTCGATCTTCACAGCTCCTCCGCCCGACGGCCCCTCGCGCTTCAGCGCGCAAGCATCACTCCTGCCGGCCATTGGCATCCTCCGCAAGCGCGTCGCATTCGGCAAGATAAACGGCCGCCGACGCATCCGACGGCATACGCCAGTCTCCGCGGGGACTCAGCCCCACAGGACCGGACTTAGGACCGTCAGGCATACAGCTGCGTTTAAACTGCTGAGAGAAGAAACGGCGGAAAAACACCTTCATCCATTTCAGAATCTCCGACGCGGCATACACCCCCTCGAACGCCACACTGGCAAGCGCATAGATACGTGCCGGCGACGAACCGTAGCTCAGAAACTGATGCAGGAAAAAATCATGAAGTTCATACGGGCCTACCAGATCCTCTGTCTTCTGACAGATATTTCCGTCGGCATCCGCAGGCACCAGTTCCGGAGAAATCGGAGTAGCCACAATGTCGAGCAAAGTCGCCCTGACAGTCTCATCCGTCTCCCCTGCGACAAACCATCCTACCAGATGCTTCACCAGTGTCTTGGGCACACCGGCGTTCACACCGTACATGCTCATGTGGTCGCCGTTGTACGTGGCCCATCCCAGGGCCAGCTCCGACAGATCGCCGGTGCCGAGCACCATACCGTCCGTCTGATTGGCTATGTCCATCAGCAACAGCGTGCGTTGACGAGCCTGCGAATTCTCGTATGTCACATCGTGCACCTCCGGATCATGGCCGATGTCGGCAAAATGCTGCCTGACGGCCGGCACAATCGAGATCTCGCGCATAGTCACCCCAAGCCCTTTCATCAGAGCCAGCGCATTGGTATATGTGCGGTCGGTCGTGCCGAATCCCGGCATTGTCACCGCCATGATGCCGGTGCGCGGCATCCCCAGACGGTCAAAAGCCCGACAAGCCACAAGCAACGCCAGAGTCGAGTCCAGCCCTCCGGATATGCCCACCACCAGCGACCTGCAGCGGGTAAACTCCAGCCGGCGCATAAGGCCAAGTGTCTGTATGCTCACCACTTCCTCACATCGTTCGGCCAACTCGTCAGAATCCGATGGCACAAACGGATGGGGATTGACCGAACGACACAGCTTGCCCACAGGCATGGCCGGAGCCGACGGAGTCACATCAATGTATGTAAACTCACGCCCGGCATTCTCACGCCCGGCACAGAAAGTAAAATTCGGATGATGCATTCTCTCCCATCTCAAAGCATATATGTCCACATCGGTGACCTCGTCAAACCCTCCGGTCTGCCAGCGCGGCGACGAACGCACTATAGTGCCGTTTTCAGCTATGATGGCCTTGCCGTCAAACACCAGATCTGTGGTCGATTCTCCATAACCGGCCGAGGAATACACATAGGCGGCGCAGCACCGTCCGCTCTGCGCGCATATCAGCCGGTGCAGCTTCTTGCGTTTTCCGGCCACATCGTCCGAAGCCGACAGATTCAATATCACCTCCGCTCCGGCAAGAGCCAGATGAGTCGACGGAGCCACCGGAGCCCACAGATCCTCACAGATCTCGACTCCGAACCTCACTCCGTCCACCTCGAAGATGGTGGAATTCGACTCCGCCGGCGTAAACCAGCGGTTTTCATAAAACTCATCATAATTCGGGAAATAGGTCTTCCCGACAACGGCATGTATGCGGCCCGACGAGATCACTGCCGCACAATTCTGCAACGTGCCCTTGATCCTGATGGGTACACCCACCACCAGCACCATCGGAAGCGACACCGTCGCCTGGGCTATATGGTGCAGTTCCGAAAAAGCCGCATTGAGCAAAGAGTCAGTGTGGAGCAGATCGCCGCAAGTATATGCGGTGACACTCAGTTCCGGAAACACACACAGCCGCACCGATTTCTCTGCCAGCGCCTTGCTGTGTTCTATAATATGTTGCGCATTGGCGGCACAATCGGCCACGTTGACCCGCGGCACAGCGGCCGCTACCCTGATAACTCCGGAAATATTCATTTTGCAGATATGGATTTATATAGGCGGTTAGTCTTATAAGATGGAAGTAGCCGGACGGAATATGCAGCCACATCCCGCCCGACTAAATCATATTGTCGTATAAAATCTGAAATCAGAAAGGCAGATCGTCGGCCGGACCGGCTGGAGTGAGATCTGCCGGGGCCGGAGGAAAGTCTCCCGGGAACGCGGCCGAGGATCCTGCCGGAGCGGCAGCTGCTCCCACACCTGCTTTCTCGGCTTTCCATGCACGGATGTCTGTGTACCATCGTCCGTTGAACTCACGGCTGTCTATATCGAAGCTCACTGTCACTTCATCGCCCACATTCAGGGGATACTGGTCCACACGGTCTCCAAAAAAGTTGAAAAACACTTTCTTGGGATATGTCTCCTGTGTCTCGAGCACATACTCCCGCTTTTTCCATGCGTTGCCGGCCTTGGATGTGCCCGACATTTCGGGAAGAGCGATAATAATTTTACCTGTAATTTCCATTTTTACTATTTACTGTCTGTTTTTTAATCGTTTATAAATCATTTACCGAATTTTCCGGCTATAAAGGCACGCATCTCGGGAGTGTGCTCCTCAACACTCTGGAGCAACTTGAACTGAGCCTTGCTGCGCACCAGATTATGCTCGGGATACTGGATTTTATAATATGTGTCGCCATTGATATAGTCAGCGAGGAAACGCACGGTCTGCATATACGGGAACAGGGCCGCGGCGTATGGCAGATTCTCTATCTCCACAGGCAGAAGGAATTCGCTTGCCGTGGATAGATAACCCTCTGTAAACGCACGGAAAATATCCATATTGAACTCCACATTGTCCAGATTCCGGTCATCTTCCAGACCGGTGTTGGCTCCCGTGCGCATAAAGTCGCCGAAATCACTGAAAACGAAACTCGGCATCACCGTGTCAAGGTCTATCACACAAAGCACCCGCTTGCCGTCATCGTCAAACATCATGTTGTTCACCTTCGTGTCGCAATGACAGATACGTTTCGGCAGCTTGCCCTCACGGTGCAGACGCTCGGCCTTGCACATCTCGTCGGCGCGTTTCTCCAGCTCGTCCAGCAGCGGCTGCACTTCTTTCACCCTGCCGACGGCGTCGGCAGCCACCGCTTCACGCAACTGCTGCAGACGGAACTCCATGTTATGAAAATTGGGAATGGTCTCCGTGAGCGTTCCCTCTATATCCACCAGCGATGCCTGAAAACGGCCGAAAGCGGCTCCGGCCGCGCGGCTCGACTCGGCGGTGACCGCCTCGAACGTCCTGGCCCGGGGTATGAACACCATCATGCGCCAATAATTCTCGCCGTCAAAAAAGTATGTCTTCGGCGAATCCTTCAAAGTGACGAACGTGAGCACCTTGCGGTCTATGTCGTCCTCGCCGGCAGCTTCCAGCTTGCGGCGGATATGCGACGTCACGGCGCCGATATTTTGCTGAAGAGCATCCACATCAGTGAAAATATGATGATTGATTCGTTGAAGCACATAATCCGGAGTATCCTCCGACGATGTACGCACAATATAGGTGTCATTGATAAGACCGTTTCCGAGCGGCTTGATCTCAGAAACAACTCCGGCAGTGTCAAACCGTTCGATCACTTTGTTCAGGTTTTCCATGATGTGTGATTGCACTTGTGTTAAGTATGGGTTACATTTGCACAAATGTACGGATTTTTTCCAAAACGCCGAAATTATTTTTTACGCATCACGGACGCCGACACCGATATGATAAGCAGAAGCAATTCCAGGCCGGCAAAAATCATCGTGTATCTGCGGAAACGCTCCGGGCCGCGCGGATCGAGATCGGCCAGAGTAGCGCCGTCCGATGCCAGTATATCCGGATTGACCGACGCGATATTGCGCTTCCACATCACCGTGTCCCCGCGGAGATACACCACCGCCATCTTACCGCGCGCCAGTTCCCTTATGGCGGTGGTCTCGGCCGAATACAGCGGATAGTCGGCCATCGACAGATCAAGCCATTCAGCCCGCTCGGCCGCGGTGGCGCCTGTCACTGCCACAAACGCGTCACCACCATGGCGCGATGTGACATATTCATTCAGTTCATTAGCCACATAGGTCCCGGAAATACCTGCCGCCCGGGTGTCGGGAATAAGCAGCAGCAACTGCTCCGGTGTCGCCCCGATCACCTCGTCGGTCACGTCATAGCCGTCATCGTCGACAATCGCGAAAGCCCCGGCCAGACCGGCTTCCTTGACAGAAGCAATCCGGTCCACATACACCCATCCCTCCGACTCATCGGGCAGATCGTCTGCGGTAAATTCCGCCTTAACTCCATCCTTTTCATACAGAAACACGATGTCCGAACCGTCATCGGCCGAAACCAGAGTCCGGCCGGCAGGATACTGGCGGAAATCCAGCAAAGGCTGCTCAAAATAGCCGGCAGCACCGACCACTATGATATAAGCCGTGGCCACGGTGATCTGAATCCACTGCGACCACGGGGCATACAGTCCCGGTTCACGAGTATTGAATATGGCAAGCCAGGCCACAGCCGCCGTCAGAGCCAGATTTTTAAGCAATGTAGCGGCATTGGATATGACCCACAGATCGCCGAAACATCCGCAATGCTCCACAGGATTGGCCACGGCGATATACACACTCAGCGGCAGCATCACCGCCATGATCGCCGCCGCCGTCCACACGGTGAACCGGCGCAACGAACCCACGGCGAGATTGAACCCCGTCAGAAACTCGGCCACCGATATGCCACATGCGGCAAAAAGCACCCAGCCGGGAGCTACAATTGAATCCAGATGCCAGACCGACAGATACTCGCCGATCTTCAGAGTGAACCCGTAAGGATCGATCATCTTGGCACATCCGCTCACCACGAAAGCCGCACCTGCGGCCAGCCGCAGCGCCCACGTGACAATCCGTATCAGCACGCGACGTCTTTCCTCAGACAGCATTGTCCCCGGTCTCTGTCAGTTTAATAATTCCGAACACCGAATAATTCACCATGTCCAGATAATTGGCGTCTATACCCTCGCTCACCAGAGTCGCACCATGAAGATCCTCGATCTGGCGGGTACGCAATATCTTCATCAGAATCAGATCAACATACGAACTGACCCGCATCGAACGCCACGCCTCATCATAATCATGATTCTTGGCAAGCATAAGCTCCCGGGCCATGGCGGCCTTGCGGTCATACATCTCCAGAGCCTGTCCGGCTGTGATGTCGGCCGACTCGGTCATCGGCAGCTCCAGCTGGATCAGACCAATAAGGCCATAATTCACTATACCGATGAACTCCGGCAGAATCCCCTCGCCCACCTGCGACTGACCTTTAGTCTGCAACGACCTGATGCGCTGGGCCTTGATGAAAATCTGATCCGTCAGCGACGCAGGGCGCAACACACGCCATGCAGCGCCATAATCATGGAGCTTCTTGGCAAACAACTCACGGCAACAGGCCAATGCATCATCAAACTGACGCTCGGTCATCACATTCTGAGAATTATCAGTAATCATACTCTAATTTAAAGTCATCAATAAACATCACCGAACCGCTGCCGCCTACAAAATAGTCGCCCCATTTGCTGGCTGCGGCCACCACAAGAATATGAGTAGGCACCACAGAGGTAGTGCGATAGTCAATGTCTATGGAAAACGGCACCCATCCGTCCGTATCGCCGGTATATTCCACACGTCCGTAAGCTATCACGCCCGGATCCTGCGGATCAAACAACTGCCTGTCGCGCGGATTGGTCCGCACCTCAAGCGGATCGGCCCACGATGTCAGCGCCACATACACATTGCCCGTATCGGGCCTGTCGCGCCAGTCGGCAAATTGCGGCTCGGAGCCTATAGATGAGATCGGAGCTCCGCTATAGCGCACATAGCCCGTCAGTCTCGTTGGTCTGGAAGTGAACCGCCGACCGAACTTCAGCACACCGTTGGTGCCGTCGGTACGCAGATACTCTCCCGTGAAAATACTGCCCGAAGCCAGTTTGCCCACAGGTCCGAGTCCCACGAATTTAGACTGTAGCTCAGCGCAGTATCCTGTCCCTGAGACAGTCTGGTCCGACGGAATCGAGTTGCTCTGCCCCATGGTCGCCGCACCCTTGTTGCCGGTGTCCCAGTATGATTCTCCGCCTTCGGCCCAAGGATTCCACACCTTTTTGCTGAGCCACCACAGATCGAAATCCGAATTGGGCATCTGCGGCTCCGAACCGGTGACAAACTCCTTCATTTCCGAAAAATCAGCGTCGGAAAAAGCCCGCGCTTCATACACGGTCTCCGGCGACAGATGCACAAGCCGCGCTTTAAACGTTCCGCCGTCAGCAGTAATCCACTCTGCAGGCACGGCGCTCCACTCCGTGTCGCCTTTTATCCTGTACTCAAAACCGTTAGTCTTGTTGGCTTCGGCCTCGGCATACAGATATGCCACGCGTGTCCAGGCGTCGACCCGCCTGAAAGCAACGGCATCAGCGCTTTTCTCCACATAGATCGTCCACTTCTGCACACGGCCGTGATCGGTCACTTCCACCGTTACCGGATCACGCATATCCACAGTCTCGCCGTTCAGATCCGGAGACATCACCGACGACACGGCACCGAGCTTCACAGAGGTCACCTTCAAGGCCCGCAGATTGGCGTCCTTGGGCACTGTCACCACCACGCGGCTGGCATCCACATCGATGAACGAAGCGCCGATCTGCCCCTCCACGTCAAAATAACGAGCTATGGTCTGTGTGGCCGATATGGTCCACTCATAACTTCGATACACAGACAGGTCCACACGATATGGAGATGTGAGATCAAGCACCGTAGGTATCTCATATCCCGGTGAAAGCACGGCATCTGATGGCGACAGTTCATAACCGAGCACCCTCACCGCCGACATGTCGGCCTGCTCGGCAAGAGGAAGCACAACAGTGCGGCGCAATGTGTCGATCTGAGCCGCTCCGGCCATATCCTCAACCATAAACGAGGTAAAATTAGCCTGTATGGCGGGATAAGGAAGATCATTCGTGATACATCCTGCCACCGCCGCCGACACCATGGTCGCGGCAGCCGCATATCTTATGTGCTTAAATATGTACACCGAGTCCAAAATTTATATTGAATATATTGAAACGGAAATTAGCGCCGGAAGTCACCCGCGAACCGTCAGGCTCGCCGTTGGTGCTCTGCGACTCTTTGTGAACCTTCAGGCCGAACACACCGAACGACAGGTTGAAGCTCACGTTCTCCATTATGAATATGCACACGCCGGGGCTGAAATTCAGACTCACTTCAGTGATGTCCGTACGGGTGTCGCGCGGCAGGCCGTTGTAGATACGGGAGAACAGAGAGTTGCCGGAAGCGAACGACAGGTCCACCTCATTGAACACGCCGAAGCGCTTTGCACGGCTCAGGCCTACATAACTGCGATAATAAAACGCGGCAGCATACGTCTGCGAATGATATTTCACATCCCTGATGCTGAAACTCAGGTCATCGCTGCCAAGATTCAGACCCATCGAGCCGAGATCGGCCATAGCCCGGTTATAGATTACCTTCAGACCCACCGACTGATTATGGGCAAACGTATAGCCGACCGACGGGCGTATCGAATACATCTTGCCTGAAAAATCGAAATCTTTGAGCACAGACAGAGCCTCGATATCGTCCGTGTGGAGCGAACCGTAACTTGCCGTCAGCCCTACCTCCCACCGTCCCTTCGGGATAAAGAGATAGTTGTGCAGACCTCTGTCATAACGTCCGAAATTCCTCTGTTTCAGAATCATGGACACAGTATCGTTGCCGGCAGAGCCGTTGCTCACGATCACCAGATCCTCGTCAAGCAAAGGCGGCTGCTGATCGGCCGACGGAACCTGCGCATACGCGCCGCCCCCCAATGCCAGTGATGCAAAAAACGTCACGGCCATTGCCGCAAGCCGGCTGCGTGTAGTCATCTTTCTCATCATCACAAATAAAAAGCCACCCCGAAGGTGATCGAAAACAAGTTAATCTTAAAATTGGCCGAATTCGAATTCAGGTTGGCCACATATATCTGGTCCGTGACCGAACGAGAATGCACATAATTGAAGCCGAGAACACCGACATTAACCTCCAGCGCCGAATAATTGCTCAGAAACATTATGAACCCGGGGGTCAGACCCAGCGACACATTGAAATTTGTCAGATACGACCCAGACAGAGCGTCGCCCGAGCCATTGGCAAGCTTGCTCTGCCCGCCGCCGATCTGCAGCTGAATTTCATTGAATATACCGAAACGGTTGCTTCCGCCAAGCGATATATAGTTGCGGAAGGCACCGGTCATACTGTAGTTATGGTTGATCGAGTAAAGATGGTCGGCATCAAAAATCGACAGGTCCGACGACAATTTCAGCGAACCGGAATCCATCTTCACCATCGAACGCGAATATGAAAAACGTCCGCCCGCGGCCATGTTGTCCTTAAACGAAAACATCAGCATCGGACTCACCTTGAACGAATAGCTCTTGCCGTTGATTCCCTCGAAAATAAAGAAATGATAATTATCCTGCGAAGTGGCAGAATAGTTCACCGATATGCCGGTGATCCATTGGCCCTTCTCCACAAACGTGACCGGTTCTTTCAAACCCCTGTCGAAAGGGACCTGCGCACAAACCGCACCACACGCCGCAGCCACGCCCGTAAGCAGCATGACAAGACGTCTTACTAAAAAATGACACTTCATAATTGCGGCAAAGTTAATCTTTTTTGCAAAAATATGCAAATACCGCACCTATTCATCACATTTCCACAAAATTACCGCAAATACAAAAAATTAACCCGGATCACCACTTATGTGACAATCCGGGCCGATTGCATTTCTATATCTGACTATTACAATTACGACACCTTGTTGAGATTGATTCCAAGCTCTATTCTGGAAGTTGTGCCGATCACATCAGGCAGAGCCTGAAGAATGCCGGGAAGCATTCCGGCCATAGCGCCCATGTTGGGATCCTGACTTGCTATACCAACGATAAGATCAATCATATCCTGATCGGCAAACACCGGTGACACCACTTTGAGAATCGGCAAAAGAGTTTCCGTGCCCAGATAGAAGCTGACGGCATCCGGATTTTCCTCGATGTTGCCGTCGGCATCCGCGATACAAGGTCCGTAATTGACCGGAACGCCATTGGCAAGCATCGGAACCACCTGATCCATCAGACCCTGAAACAGAGCGTTCATATCAACAGAACGCGACTTGGCAGCATTGGCCACGGTCGACTTAATGATCGCGGCAGGATCAACAAACAGACGCAGAGTGTGATCGTCAGCCACAACATAACGGGCAAATCCCTTGTGCGAATCAACTTCTTCGCCTGTGGCGGCATCGACATATTTAGCTGTCACACTGCCGTCCGCGCCCAAAGTCACACCCTTCAGCATGCCATGCAGAACAGACACAAGCGACTGGGGTTCGCCCGAACCGTTATCAATCATAGGCATCATGAAGGTAATACCAAGAATGCTTTCAATAGGATATTCCATCGGGACACCCATACCAAAATCAACCGGCACACCTTTTTCCGACACCCATTTCAGACGCACCACATTATACATATCGGGTTCCTCAGTCTCCCATGTTTCATTATATTCAAGCAGATCCGGCATCTCATAAAATCCGGCCATCGAAGCATCCTTCAGCGCAATATTGCTGATATTGAGAACCATCGTATCCGCAGCCACACTCCCGGCATAAGTGAACGTACAGTAATTGGAAGATGCCGTACCGTCAAACGAATAACCGTCCTCGCCACCGGAAAGTACGACAGGAAACGATACAGAAGCAGAGCCGGGGATAACAGACGCCGTCGGAATCACAAAAGCCTGCCCGTTATTGTCGCCGGCATCCATCATCATTCCGTCAAAGTCAAAAGGCGCACCGGCAATAGTCACAGTGCCTGTGCCGCCTGCAGCAGGAGTAAATGTCACCGTCTGGCCTATAACCGGTTCATCGTCCACACTAAGCGACAGGCCGTCGGCATCCGTATAAGTTTTAGTCTGCAGCCCATCGCCCGGCGCTACTGGGTGATTTCCACCGGGTTCATTTTCTCCATCGCTGCTACATGCAGTCAGCATGCTCAAAGCTCCGGCCATCAAAAAAACATAAGCAAAAAGATTTTTCATATTCCTTTTCTTGATTTAAAACTGTGTTTTCAGAAATGCGGACGCAAAGATACGCTTTATAACCGGAATGCGAAAAAAATGACATGGACAATTATATCCACAAGCTAACGCGGAGTCACGTGTATCTGCAGCGAATCGTCCTCCAGACCGTCGCGCACGAGCACCGCATGATGCAGCGCCGCCGACGGGTCCACATTGATGCCTATGTGCATCACCGCAGGGTCCTTTCGGGCTTCGGCCGCCAACATGGCGTTACGCAGACGCGACACGGCGTCATCGCTGCTCCACACAGTCCATGTGAGCTTCTCGGCCCCGAGCCGGGAAGGCACCAGCACTCCGCCGTCGTGGACTATCGACTCGGGCAACGGCGCGGTGGCCCGGCATGAGCGGTGCGACGCGTAGGTCTGATGCGACGATATGAGCAATAGCGCCGTAGCCGCTAAGAATATAGAGAATATCACTTTATACATAACGTAATTAAAACGTTCTACGGAGACGGAATGTTGGCTGGCGTATCAGCCGAACAGTAGCTGCAGCACTATCACGTCGCGATAGCTCCCCCCACGTCGCAGCCATGAGCGCAGACGGCCGGAAGTCCTGAATCCGCATTGCCGGAACAATGCCAGACTCGCCGCATTGTCGGCCGGCACATGCGCATAAAGCTGATGCAGCTGCAATGTCGACCGACAGTAACCGCACACTGCCGCGAGCGCCGCAGTCCCGTAGCCGCGCCGTTGGTGCCCCGGACCGATCAATATGCCAGCCTGCGCGCGCATGTCGGCCGGCGAGAAATCCGTTATGTCCACCGTGCCCACCGTCTCGCCGGTCGCGGCGTCATCCACCATCAGCCGAAGCTGGCGCTCAGCATATATGTCGTTGGAATACCCCGCTATATAATCATACAGCTGCTTGCGTGAAAACGGCGCTATAGTCGTGCCGACCTCCCATAGCGAGCTGTCGTTCTCATAACGGTAAAGAATATCAAGATCTTCCGGCTCAAGAGCGCGGAGTCTTACCTGCGGCTTTCCGGCGATCATCGTCATCGGCGCAAGGATTGTTCGAAAGGCGTGCGGTTCAGCAACGAACGCCCCAATGTTATCTCGTCCGTATATTCGATCTCATTGCCCACACTCACTCCGCGAGCCAGCTGCGTCACGGCCACATCATACAGGCCGAGCTTCCTGTAGATATAATAATCCGTGGTCTCGCCCTCCATTGTGGCGCTGAGAGCCAGAATCACCTCCTTCACGCCGCCGGCGGCCACACGCTCCACCAGCGACCCGATCTCCAGCTGGTCCGGACCGATGCCGTCCATCGGCGAGATCACTCCGCCGAGCACATGATACAGCCCTGTGAACTGCCCGGTATTCTCGATGCTCATCACATCCTTCACAGTCTCCACCACACACACCGTCGACGGATCGCGCGACACGCTGGAGCATATCGGACACACATCGCTCTCGCTGATGTTGTGACACACAGTGCAATATCGTATGCCGCGTCTCATATTGATTATGGCATTGCCGAGAGCTTCGGCGCTCTCCGGCTCACGGCGCAGCAGATGCAGGGCCAGACGCAACGCGGTCTTACGCCCCACCCCCGGCAATCTCGAAAGCTCCGTCACGGCGTTCTCAAGCAGAGTTGATGCAAATTCTTGTGACATATCGGTAAAATTCAATCCAAAGGTAGCGCAAAAAACCGAGATAATACATAACTTTGCGCCGAATTTTGAAACTTCTTTATGAAAGTAATTCGCACAACAGAAGAACTCCGCGGTTTCTGCGCCGAAGCGCGACATAGCGGACACTCGCTCGGGCTTGTTCCCACAATGGGCGCGCTCCATGCCGGCCACATGAGCCTGGTCAACGAAGCCCGCGCCGCCAACGATGTGGTGGTGGTCAGCGTTTTCGTCAACCCCACACAGTTCAACAACCCCGAAGACCTCCGCACATATCCGCGCACCGAGGAAGCCGACCTTGCCCTGCTAGACGCAGCCGGAGTCGACGCCGCTTTCGCTCCGTCGGTCGCTGAAATGTATCCCGAACCCGACACCCGGATATTCGATCTCGGAGCAGTGGCCGAGGTCATGGAAGGTAAAATGCGCCCAGGCCACTTCAACGGAGTGGCACAGGTGGTGAGCCGCCTTTTCGACATGACCCGTCCGACCAGAGCATATTTCGGAGAAAAGGACTTTCAGCAGATAGCCGTGATCCGCAAGATGACCGAACTCGAGGGTTTCGACCTCGAAATCGTGCCCGTGGCTATAAAGCGCGAGGACGACGGTCTGGCCATGAGCTCCCGCAACGTGCGTCTCACTCCTGAAATGCGAGCCGCCGCCCCGGAAATCCACAAGGCACTCACTGCCGCCGTGGACTATGCACGCACCCACACTCCCGCCGAAACCATCGCATGGACCGTGGCACGGATCAACGCCATCGACGGACTCGACACCGAATACTTCCAGATAGTCGACGGACCGACCTGCCTGCCAATAGACAACTGGCAACAGACATCGGCACCCGTCGGATGCGTCACCGTCTACGCCGGCGACGTGCGCCTGATCGACAACATCAAATTTTCCTGACCAGCAATGCTCCTACAAGTTCTGAAATCAAAAATACACCGCGTCACGGTAACGGAAGCCAACCTTGACTACATCGGAAGCATCACCATCGACAGCTCCCTGATGGAAGCCGCCGGAATCATCCCCGGCGAACGGGTATTCATTGTCGACAACAACAACGGCGAACGATTCGACACCTACGCCATTCCCGGAGAAGCCGGATCAGGCGTGATATGCCTTAACGGAGCGGCCGCACGCAGGGTCCACCGCGGCGACGTAGTCATAATAATGGCCTACGCCCTCGTCACCCCTGAGGAAGGCGCGTTGATGAAACCGCGGCTGGTCTTTCCCGACACCGCCACCAACCTGCTGCCCTGCTGAGCGCCAACCCTCACAGCAAGAAAAAAAATACAGAACTGGAGCGACCGGCCATACAGCCCGGATCGCTCCAGTTCGTCTAACATTGGCGGATCTCAGACTGCCCGCGGTCAGTCCTCAAGCGAATGGATCACCAGACCCGAACGCAGTTTAGGCTCAAACCACGTGGTCTTCGGCGGCATGATATTGCCCGTATCCGCTATATCCATCAGCTGCTTCATCGAAACGGGATACAGCGCCAGCGCCGCGGCCATCTCGCCGCTGTCCACCCTGCGCTTCAGCTCCTCCAGACCACGTATGCCGCCCACGAAATCAATGCGTTTCGACGTGCGCAGATCCTCAATACCGAGCAGATCACGCAGAATCAGATCCGAACTGATGGTCACGTCAAGCACTCCGATCGGATCATTGTCGTCATAACGACCCTCGCGCGCGGTAAGCGAATACCACCTTCCGGCAAGATACAGCGAGAAATTGTGCAACGCCGCCGGCTGATAAACCTCAGCACCCTTGTCCTCCACAATGAAATCCCGCTCCAGCTTCTCCAGAAAACCGTCGGCCGAAAGCCCGTTGAGATCACGCACCACACGGTTATAGTCTATGATGCGCAGATGGCTCGACGGGAAAGCCACCGCAAGAAAATAATTATACTCCTCGCGGCCCGTATGGCCGGCGTTCATGCACGCCTTCTCATGGCCAACAAGCGCCGCTGCCGCCGTGCGGTGATGGCCGTCGGCTATATACATGGACGGAATCTTCGCGAACTCCTCGGTGATCCGGTCCACCAGCTCCCTGTCGCTTATCACCCAGAAATGATGGCCGAAACCGTCCGGCGCCGTAAAATCATACTCTGCCGGACCGGCAGTGACCTTACGGATTATGGCGTCAAGCGCAGGATTGTCCGGAAACGCGAAAAACACCGGCTCCACATTTGCGTTATTGACCCTCACATGCTTCATGCGGTCCTCTTCCTTGTCCTTGCGGGTAAGCTCATGCTTCTTTATGCGCGCGTTCATGTAATCCTCCACAGCGGCGGCGATCACTATGCCGTACTGCGTGCGTCCCTCCATGGTCTGCGCATATATATAGTAGCATTCCTCCTGATCCTGCACCAGCCAGCCTTCACGACGGAAACGGGTGAAATTCTCAACAGCTTTATCATACACACGCGGATCATGCTCATCCGTGCCTTCCGGAAAATCTATCTCCGGCTTGATGATGTGATACAGCGACCGCGGATTTCCCTCGGCCTCGGCACGTGCCTCGTCGGAATTAAGCACGTCATACGGACGCGAAGCCACCTCGGTGACGATTTCGCGCGGAGGGCGTATGCCCCTGAAAGGTTTGATTTTGGCCATGGTATTGATATTTTAAGGTAATATTAAAAAAATCCGGTCCGCAGGACCGCACGTCCGGTCATCAAAAACCGGCCGCCGCGCCCTGCGGACCGGCATTATGCTGTCTTCTTATTGTCTGAGGATGGTCTGAGCGCGGTCGGGACCGACTGACAGGATGGTGATGGGCGCGCCGAGTTCCTTCTCCAGAAACGCCACATAGTCCAGAAACGCCCCAGGCATCTCCGACTCGGATGTCATGCCGCTCATCGGCGTTTTCCATCCGGGCATTTCAGTGTACACGGGCTCTATCTCAAGGCCGTCCACATCATACGGGAAGTCAGTCACTGTCTCACCGTTCACCCGGTAGGCCGTGCAGGCCTTCACCGTGTCAAACCCGTCGAGCACATCGCTCTTCATCATGATCAGCTGAGTCACCCCGTTGATCATCACGGCATACCTCAGAGCCACCAGGTCGATCCAGCCGCAACGGCGCTCACGGCCTGTCACGGCGCCATACTCGTGACCTATGTCGCGGATCTGCCGGCCTGTCTCGTCAAACAGTTCCGTGGGAAACGGTCCGCTGCCCACACGCGTGCAGTAGGCCTTGAATATGCCGTAGACCTCGCCTATACGGTTCGGAGCCACTCCGAGTCCGGTGCATGCTCCGGCAGTGACAGTATTGCTTGACGTCACAAAAGGATACGATCCGAAATCCACATCTAGCATGGTTCCCTGCGCACCCTCGCACAACACCTTTTTGCCATCGTGCAGATAGCCGTTGATCAGATGCTCGGTGTCGGCAAGATCATACTGGTGGATATACTCCACAGCCTGCATCCACTTCCGCTCCAGAGCTTCCACATCTGGGTCGGTCACGCCCAGCGAGGCCAACGCAGCCAGATGGCGCGACTTTGCGGCGGCATAACGTCCGGCGAAGTCAGGCGACAGGGTGTCGCCCACACGCAGACCGTTACGCGATATCTTGTCGGTATATGTCGGGCCGATGCCTTTGCCGGTGGTGCCGATCTTGCCTGATCCCTTGGCTGCCTCATTGGCTGCGTCGAGCAGACGGTGGGTCGGCAGGATCAGATGAGCCTTCTTGCTGATTTTAAGAAGCTTTTTCATCTCCACGCCACTCTTTTCAAGAGCTTCGGCCTCTTCCATGAACAATATAGGGTCAAGCACCACACCGTTGCCTATCACGTTGATGCGGCCTTCCTGGAAGATGCCGCTCGGAATCGAACGGAGCACATACTTGTGGCCCTCGAATTCCAGCGTGTGTCCGGCATTCGGTCCGCCCTGGAAACGCGCCACCACGTCATAGCGCGGGGTGAGCACATCCACGACCTTGCCTTTTCCTTCATCGCCCCACTGGAGGCCTAACAATACATCGACTTTCATAATATCCTGTTTTGATTTTTCTCAATCGGTTAATTCTTCTTACGTCTGGCACGGCGGCATTTCGAACACTCGCCGTGGATTGTGATCTCCACATCGCCCGCATACGGGACAAAATCACGGTAAGTCTGTGTCTCTACCCACGCTTTCAAAGCCGGCGCCTTGCGCCTGTACATCTTCCCGCACACGGCACACACCAGATTCTGACGCGGCTCCACCGAGGACCGGAGCACCTCATAAGCCACCCCGCGCGCCCCGGAAAAACGCCGCAGCACGCCGCACTCGGTCATCAGCGGCAATGTGTTGAACAGTGTGGCACGGCTCACCCTCATATTTCCGCCTTCCATGGCCTGGCGCAGATCGTTGGCTGTAAAATGGGATTTCATCCCCAATGCCGTATCGAGAATGAACACGCGCTCCGGCGTCAGGCGCTTGCCCGACCGCTCGAGATGCAGAGAAAAGGTATTGCGCTGAGTCGCGCGAAACTTATCGTCCATCTTTTCCGCAAAGATAACTCAAAGTCTCCGATTTCCCAACTTTTTCCTATGTAATTTCAGGGGATTATTTAGACCTGGAGATCACGTAATCAAGCAACGCCACAAGCGAAGACTTGATCTCCGAATCAGGAAACACCGACAGCGCCTCTACCGCCTCATCGCGCAGCCCGGCCATCACCGAACGCGCATAGTCGATACCGCCGTGCTCCACAGCATATGCCATCAGCACATCCACTTCCTCGGCCGACAGCTGCTCCTTGCGCGACAATGCCAACATCTCGGCATGGCCCGGCACACTGTCGTCCAGCAGCACGCTCAGAAGCGGCAGAGTCACCTTACCCTCCCGCAGATCATTGCCTGTGGGTTTGCCGAGATCTTTCGAGGGGAAATAATCGAAAATATCATCCGTGATCTGGAAACACAGGCCCAGTTTTTCCGCATACTCACACAGCGACTCAACCCTCGGATCATTCTCGTCCGCTCCGGTGGAATACGCTCCCATGCGCGCACAGGCCACAAACAGCGACGCCGTCTTCCGTCCGATGGTCTCCATATAGGCCCTCTCGCTCAGGCGGTGGAAACGCGCGTTGTAGATCTGGTCAAGCTCGCCCAGCGACAACAGCCGTCCCAGCCCGGCCAGGGCACCGACAATCCTCATGTCCGACGTCTCATTGGCCAGCTGAAGTGATGTGGAGGTAAAGAAATCGCCCACCAGCACGGCTATGTGATTGTCCCATATCCCGTTGATAGTCGGCTCGCCGCGGCGCAGCTTAGACTCGTCGACCACATCGTCATGGATCAGAGAAGCATTGTGGAGCATCTCCACCGACGCCGCGGCGCTTATGGTACGTATGCCTATGGTCCGCGAAAACAACCGCGCGCTCAGCAAAACCATGATGGGCCTTATCTGCTTCCCCTTTCGGCGAAGATATTCCTCCACTATATTGTTCATCATCCTGTTTGGCGAAGACAACGACAGCAGGATACGTTCGTTGAGACTGCGGAGTTCGGATGCTATGGACTGCTGGATGGTTTCGAGAGTATTGGCTGTTTTTGGGATCATGCGGCTGGTCATTAATCGTCAAGAAGGGCGGAAAGGGCCGGAATGGCCTGATAATCGGTCTGGTCCGGACGGATCGGAGTCACGGTGACATACTGGCGCCGAAGCCAGTAATTGTCGCCTGCGGGATTCTCAGGATCAAAATCAATATAATTGCCGGTGAGCATATAGAACGGGCGGCCATGAGGATCCGCATAATCCTGATACTCTTCTGTCCAGCGGCCGCTGGCGCACGCCGTCACTTTCATCCCGTGGGGCACACAGTTGCGCGGCATGTTGACATTCAGACACACCTGCGGCGGCAGGCCGTTGGCAAGGACATGGCGCACAATCCGCTGGATAAAAGGCGTCGTATTGGAAAAATCGGCATTAGGACTATGGTCAAGCAAAGAAAAGCCTACCGACGGCATACCGATCATACACGCTTCCATGGCGGCGCCCATGGTTCCTGAATAAATATTGGAATTTCCAGAATTGGATCCATGGTTCACACCCGACAGCATCAGATCGGGCACACGCCACCTCAGAGCGGCATGCATGCCCAGCTTCACGCAGTCGACAGGAGTTCCGGTCACGGCATAGACCCGGGCACCGTTGTAATCCGGATGCTCTATCAGTCTCAAAGGCGAACCGATCGTGATGGCGCTGCTCATGCCGGAGCATGCTCCGGCCGGGGCCACCGCCACTATCTCGGCATCAACGCCATCAAGCGACGCCACACAGTCTATCAAATGACGCAGGCCGCGTGCGCCCACTCCGTCATCGTTGCATATCAGCACCAACGGACGCCTCTTCTCCACTTCCGCCATCACACAAGATGCTTTATAAGTTCCTCGCGGTCACCGGGCAACAGATCTATCACAGGCACCTCGATCATGGTATAGGCTCCGGGACGCTGACGCATCGAAGCCCTGGCTGCGCCAACAAGAATCTGCGCTGTCAGCGCAGGATTGTTGATCGCCATGTTGAATTCAAACCGCTGCGACGGAGTGCGTCCGGAAGTGCCCTTGCGGGTCATGTTGACGCCATGGCCCATGTCGCGCACGGCATCCACCGACGGCACTTCAAACACATGAGTCTCGTCAGAAGCGAAATAAGGATCCGACTTCACGGCAGCGGCCACATCCTCAAGTTTTGCGCCCGGAAGCAGCTCCACATAAACCATACGGCGGTGAATGCCGGTACCCAGAGGAATGGTCATGGATATGGCATCCTTCACTCCTGCCTTTGAACGCACACACACGCTGTGGCCCATGCTCATGCCCGGGCCGAAATTGGTGTATGTCACGCCCTTGGGTGCAGCAGCTTCCATCAGTGCGCGCACCACGGAATCACTGCCCGGATCCCATCCCGCGGAGATCACCGCCACGGAACCGTGATCTTTGGCCACAGTGTCGAGATTGCGACGCAAATCGGCTATGGAAGAATGTATGTCATACGAATCGACCGTATTGATCCCTGAAGCGAGGAGCTTTTCGGCATGTTCCTCCACCTGACGGGTAGGAGTCGCCAGAATGGCCACGTCGACCTTGCCGAGTTCGGCGATATCGGTGACCACTTTCACTCCCGCCAGCTCGGCGGGAGGATTGGACGCGGAGCGGCGCACCACCCCGGCCAGCTCCATGTCTGGAGCCTCAAGAACAGAATCAAACACGTACCGGCCTATATTTCCGAAACCTACTATAGCTATCCGTATCATAATTTTATGGACATTTTAGTGTAACTTGCTGACTATTTCTTTAGTATCACGTGCGATCATCATTTCTTCATCCGTGGGCACCACAACGACCTTAATCTTGGAATCCGCAGAGGAAATCACTGTCTCCGTACCGCGTATACGCGCATTCAGCTCCTTGTCAAGTTCCACGCCGAGAAATGCCAGCGGGGCGCACACATTCTCACGCACTCCAGTCTGATTCTCTCCCACACCGCCGGTGAACACGATTATGTCCAGTCCACCCATCTCGGCGGCGTATGCGCCTATATACTTCACTATACGGTTCTCATACATTTCCAGAGCCAGATGGGCACGGGCATCGCCTGCCTTGTCGGCCGACTCAATCTCACGCATATCGCTGCTCAGGCCGCTCACGCCGGCCACACCGCTCTCCTTGTTGATGATCCGCTGTATGTCGGACTCCGAAAATCCGTAATGCTCCATCAGATACGTGATGGCTCCGGGATCCACATCACCGACACGAGTACCCATCATCAGACCCTCGGTCGGGGTCAGGCCCATGGAAGTGTCCACACTCTTGCCGCCGTCCACCGCAGTGATGGAGCCGCCGTTGCCTATATGGCATGTCACGATCTTCTGGGTCTTTATATCCACACCGAGCATCTCGCACACGCGCTGCGACACATACCGGTGGCTCGTGCCGTGGAAACCGTAGCGCCGCACACCGGCCTCCTCATAAAACTTATAAGGCAGCGCATACATATATGCCTTGGCAGGCATGGTCTGATGGAAAGCCGTGTCAAACACTCCCACCTGGGGCACGTCGGGCATAAGCCTGTCGATAGCTTCCACACCTGTCATATTGGCGGGATTGTGCAGCGGCGCCAGCGGATAGCACTCACGCACCATCTCCTTCACTTCGTCGGTAATGAGCACCGAACCGCTGAATTTCGTACCCCCGTGGACCAGACGGTGGCCAACGGCGTCAATCTCGCCGTATGCACCTATACATCCGTATTCGGCATCGGTCAGCACATTGAGAATGGCTGCCACAGCACCTTCATGATCCACCAGACCGAGTTCTTTGATCTGTTTGGAGCCGTCGGAGAGCTTGAATTTCAGAAAACCGTCGTTAAGACCGATCTTTTCCACGCCGCCTTCCGCCATAACATTCTCAGAGACGGTGTCGATCAGTTTATATTTCACAGAACTGCTGCCACAGTTCAGAACCAGAATCTTCATAGTTTCAGTTGAAATAATTATGATTTAACATTTCCGGTCCACACACCATCAGCTGTGCAGGCCTATGGCCTGATTGCAGGTCATGATTATAGTTTTGTAAATATCCTCGGGAAAACATCCGCGCGAAAGGTCATTGACCGGAGCGGCCAGACCCTGCAGCACGGGGCCGACGGCTTCCACACCGCCAAGACGCTGCACAAGCTTATAGGCGATATTGCCCACCTCCAGCGACGGGAACACCAACACATTGGCCCTTCCGCTCAAAGTCGATCCGGGAGCCTTCGAGGCTGCCACGGTCGGCACTATGGCCGCATCGGCCTGAAGTTCACCGTCCACAATCAGCGACGGGTCCATCTTTCTGGCGATCTTCACCGCCTCGATCACCTTGTCCACCCGCTCATGCCGGGCGCTGCCCTTGGTCGAGAAACTCAACATGGCCACACGCGGCTCTATTCCGGCTATGTCACGCGCCGTATGAGCGGCGCTCACAGCTATCTGAGCCAGCTGCTTGGCATCCGGATCAGGCACCACCGCACAATCGGCGAATATCATTATGCCGTTACTTCCGAAAGGCAGATTCTCTGGCAGGAGCATAAGAAACGCTCCGCTCACCACATCAATGCCGGGAGCGGTCTTGATCACCTGAAAAGCCGCACGGAGCACGTTGCCGGTAGTGTTCTGTGCGCCGGCCACCATACAGTCAGCATCGCCGCCCTTGATCATCAGACAGCCGAGATAGAGAGGATTGGACGTGGTCAGACGCGCCTCCTCAATGCTCACGCCCTTCGACTTGCGCAGAGCGTAAAATATCGGGGCATAACGGTCTATCACCTTTTCATCGGCACAGTTCACTATCGTTGCCTTGCCGATATTGGGCAGCTTAAGCTCACTGGCAAGCTGCCTGATGTCGTCGGGATTACCAATCAGTGTCACCTTGGCTATACCGTCGGCAAGAATCCGGTCGGCAGCTGTGAGAGTGCGCGGCTCTGTTCCTTCCGGAAGCACAATGCGCTGCGGGCAACTCTTGGCCCGTTCAGTCATTTTCTCAAAAAGAGTCATCGTGAATTCTTGATTATGTTTTTTTCTTTAACTGACCGCAAATTTACACAGAATTTCGCAATTCGCACTCCTTTTATTATATAAAAAAACACGGACACCGTCCGTCCGGCATGATGAGTCGGGCGAACGGTGTCCGTTTTCAGTTTCAGTCCTGAAGCAGTGACTTCAGTAGAGGAAGAGGAGAAATGAGCGGATCGTTAACGCTCACGGTAGTCAGCGAGCATCTCCTGCAGGCGCTGACGTGCAAAAAATATACGGCTCTTTATAGTGCCGAGGGGCAAATTCATTTTCTCGGCGATCTCACTGTACTTATAGCCCGCCACGTGCATCGAGAACGGCACACGATAATCATCGGTAAAGGAGTTGATGGCTGCAGTGATCTCCTGGGTTGCATAAGAACCCTCCGGAGAATCTATACCGGATTCCTGCGGCAGATTCAGATGATACAGGTCCTCCGTCTGATCTATGATAGTGGCGGAACGCACCACCCGGCGGTAGTTGTTTATGAAAATATTTCTCATGATAGTGAAAACCCAGCCTTTGAAGTTGATGTTCTCACTGTACTTTTCTTCATTATCAAGCACCTTGAGAGTGGTGTCCTGAAGCAGATCGTAAGCATCGTCGCGGTTCGAAGTAAGGATATACGCGAAGTTGAGCAGATTGTTCTGAAGCGCCATTAATTTGGTCTGAACAGAAGATGAGTTATTCATAACGTGTAGTTGTTGAGATTTTTTGAAACTGAATTTTTATATGTCGTATTATGGATTATCGCCGATATGTAATCGACTTGTAACCGTTTTGACACCGCAAATATATAACTATTTTTTTCAATCCAAATAATTTTTCAAATATTTTTACCTAAACATCGTATTTTATTTATTTTGTAACACACCACTGCTAATACACAATAGATTAGACTACACAAATTGCATCATGTAACATTACAGACGTATCACAAAAGACACATCCCCAGCATCCACACAAAACATACATTCCTATAAATCAGCGTATTACGTATAATATAAATTTTGAGTTAAAAAATGTTTAAATTACATTTTTAACACTCCGTCGAGCAAACTCCCGACAAAAACCGCGCGCAACTCACTCACCGCCGCAAAACACAAAATTTGTCAATAATCTGAAAAATCCTTAACTTTGACATCAGTTACACTATTTCCCTTATTGCTCACCATGATCAAACGACTCTTACGTTTAGCGATGTTAGCCGCCGTAATGTCATCCACGGCACCGGTTCTCCACTCTTCTCCGACAGACGGATATGTGCCGTCACAGCCCATCATGCAGGCTCGGCAGGAATTTGCCGACCACGCACTTGGCGTATTCATCCATTGGGGAATATACTCCATGTTCGGTCAGGGCGAATGGTATCTCAACTACGGCATCTCCGCCGACGAATACGCCAAAGCAGCGGCAGCCTTCTATCCGGCCAACTTCAATGCCGACGAATGGGTCAAAGCCATAAAAGACGCCGGCGCCAAATATATATGCTTCACCACCCGCCACCATGACGGATTCTCGATGTTTGCCACCAAGCAGTCTCCCTACAACATTGTCGACGCCACGCCTTTTAAACGCGACGTCCTCAAAGAGCTCGCCGACGCATGCGCCAGAGAAGGAATCAAACTGCACCTTTATTACTCACACATCGACTGGACCCGTCCCGACTACCCGTCCGGCCGCACCGGCCTGGAAACCGGTCGTGATCCCAAGCTACGCGACTGGCCGGCATACTACCGGTTCATGAACGCGCAGCTCACCGAACTGCTCACAGACTATGGCCCCATCGGAGCCGTATGGTTCGACGGACTCTGGGACCACGACAGCGACTCCGTGCCATTTGACTGGCAGCTCTCCGGACAATACGAAATGATCCACCGCCTGCAGCCGTCATGCCTTATCGGCAACAACCACCACCAGACTCCGTTTCCCGGAGAGGACATACAGATATTCGAACGCGACCTCCCGGGCGAAAACACCGCCGGCCTGTCCGGGCAGGCAATCAGCCGCCTTCCGCTTGAGACATGCCAGACCATGAACGGCATGTGGGGATACAAAATCAAGGATCAGGACTACAAAGACACCCGCACCCTTATCCACTACCTCATCGGAGCCGCCGGACGCGGAGCCAACCTGCTGCTCAACGTCGGCCCGCAGCCCGACGGATCAATTCCGGCAGCTGCTCTCGCCAGATTCAAGGAAATGGGCGAATGGCTCCGCGCCAACGGCGAAACGGTCTACGGCACCGTCTCCGCAGGCATAGATCCGCAGCCATGGGGAGCCGTGACACGCAAAGGAGACAAAATATACGTCCACGTCCTCACTCCGCAGAACTCCGAAATCTACCTGCCGCTCGACTGCCGCATAAAATCAGCCACCGCATTTGCCGGCGGCGAAAAAGTGCCGTTCACCCGCACCCCCGGAGGCATAGTCCTCACCCTGCCGCAACTGCCCGCCGACAACGTGGACTACATCATAACCCTCTCCACCAGATAAACCCGCAACTATCCCCCTCTCTCCGACGCAACAAAACAACAGGACAAGGCCGTAAACCCATACTAACGCCATGACTCCGGCTACAGCTCTCGTCACCAACCCGGTGCTGATCTTTTTCATAGTGCTGGCTATTATACTGATGGCCCCGCTACTGCTGAACAGACTGAAAATCCCCCACATCATCGGCATGATAGTGGCCAGCGTCTGCGTGGGACCGTTCGGCTTCCACGTGCTCGACAACGACGCCAGCTTCAGCATCTTCGGACAAGTCGGACTGCTCTACCTCATGTTTCTGGCCGGCATCGAGATCGACCTGTTTCACCTGCGTCTCAACCTGAAGCGCGGACTGGTGTTCGGACTGCTTACGTTCTTCATACCGCTGCTTCTCGGCATAGCCGCATCCGTATGGCTGCTGCATCTCGACGCGGTCACCTCGGTGCTCCTCGCGTCAATGTATGCCTCGCACACCCTCATAGCCTACCCCGTCACAGCCCGGTTCGGCATCACCAAATCTCCGGCCGTGCTCATATCCGTAGTCGGCACCATAGTGGCTGTGATCGGTGCGCTGCTCTCGCTAGCCATCGCCCTCAACGTCCAGCGCACAGGACAGTTCAGCATCCTCGCCATTGCCCTGCTGCTGGCCAAACTCATAATCTACTGCGGAGCAGTCCTCTCCATATACCCGCTGCTCACGCGCAGCTTCCTGCGCCGCTACAACGACCGCGTGACACAGTTCGTCTACGTACTCGCCCTGGTGTTCCTCGCGGCCTACGTGGCCCAGGCCATCGGACTTGAAGCCGTGCTCGGCGCATTTCTTGCCGGACTGGTGCTCAACCGCTTCGTGCCCAACACATCGCCCCTGATGAGCCGCATCGAGTTCGTGGGCAACGCCCTCTTCATCCCATACTTTCTCATAGGCGTGGGCATGATGATCGACGTTCGCGTCATAGCCCAGAAAGACACCTTGATCATGGCCGCCAACATGCTCGCCGTGGCCCTCTCCGCCAAATGGATCGCCGCGTGGCTCACACAGAAGTTCTACCGCATGACCCCCGACGACCGCGGCGTGATGTTCGGACTCTCCACCGCCCACACCGCCGTGGCGCTCGCCGTGGTAACCATTGGCTACAACTTCGGTCTGATGAACATTGCCATGCTCAACGGCACGGTGCTCATGATCCTGCTCACCTGCGCGCTCGCGCCGATGATCACATCGCGCTCGGCCGCAGGCATCAAGCTCCACATGCTCGAACGCAACGACAGCACCGCCGTGGCCGCCAACCCCACAGTCGAGAACACTCTGGTGCCTGTATCCTCTCCTGTCACCGCACTCGAACTTATGGAACTGGCCCTCATGATCCACCCCAGAGGACCGGCCAACAACATCTACACCGTCAACATCCGCAACGACAACACCGCCATAGCCCGCTCCGAAGGCCACGACGCCCTCCAGATGGCCCTCAACGCCGCCGCTACGGTCGACATACCGGTGATACCCATCGAACGCTTCGACCTCAACACTGCCACCGGACTCATCAACACCATCAACGAACGCGACATCACATCGGTCATCATGGGGCTTCACCGCAAAGTCTCGATCATCGACACCTTCTTCGGCGCAAAAATGGAGCAACTGCTCAAAAGCACCAACCGGCAGATACTCATAAGCCGCTGCTTCAACCCCGTCAACACCCTGCGGCGACTCGTCGTCTGGGTGCCCCCGAAAGCCGAATATGAAACCGGATTCCCCCGGTGGGTGGCATCAGTGGGCCGTCTTGCCGGATCCCTCGGCAGCCGCCTGATATTCCTCTGCCACCCCGACGTCAGACGTCTGATAAGCGGAGTGCTCCATCATGAGCGCCTTGAAGTCAGGTCCGAATTCCACGACATGGAACAATGGGACGACTTCCTGCTCGTGGCAAACCGCATACTCGACGACGACCTGCTCATCGTCATCTCCGCCCGCCCCGGCTCCATGAGCTACTCCCCCGACGTACAGGAAATGCCGTCGTTCCTACGCAAATACTTCGCGCTGACCAACCTCATAGTCATATTCCCCGAACAGTTCGGCCGCGACACCGACAAGATGTCGTTCGTCGACCCCATAGGCACCGAAGCCGACATAACACCCTCCATATTCTGGCGCCTGTTCAACTACCTCAACAACACCGGACGCCGCATGCGACACCGCCGCCGGCCCCCACGCATCCCCCCCGACCTCTAACTCCTCACTCCCGACTCCTCACTCCTAATTTCCAACTTCTAACTTCCCATGAACCTCATACTAACCGACATAAAATCCGTCAGAGACGACCTTCTGCCGCTCACGTTCACCCGACCCGTAGCGATGCTCCGCACCGGCATAGGCACCATAGCCGACCACTGGCAACGGCTGCTGCCGCACGCCGCCATCTCATTCCGCACCGAAGACTACCTGCAAGGCAAATACCCCTGCAACGCATCCGACCCCGCCACCGACATAACCATGGCCGGCCACATAATCCCCTCCGTCGCCCTCGCCGAAGCCATAGCCGCTCTCGGTCCCGGACAATGGATCGCCGACGCCGCCGGACAATGTATAGCCGAATGCGGCAACCGCCAAGGCCAGCCGACAGCCACAGTCGAGACCAAAGCCATACTCCAGCCCTACCACATTTTCGAGCTCAGCAAAGAACTCATCACTGCCGACTTCCATGCCGTCACAGCCGGACGCGTCTCACAGCCCGTCTCACCCACATGCACCGTCATCGGCGACCCCTCGCTCATATTCATCGAAGAAGGAGCCGACGTCGAAGGATGCTTCATCAACACCCGCCAGGGACCCGTCTACATAGGCGCCGGAGCCGAAGTACAGGAAACCGCCGTGCTGCGCGGCCCCGTCTGTGTGGGCCCCGACTGTCTTGTGCGCATCGGAGCGCGACTCCTGCCGGGCACCAACCTCGGCCCCAAATGCAAGGTCGGAGGAGAAATCGACAACGCCATATTCCTGGCCAACGCCAACAAACAGCACGACGGCTACCTCGGCGACGCCGTCATCGGCGAATGGTGCAACCTCGGCGCCGGATGCAACTCATCCAACCTCAAAAACGACTACACCGAGATCCGTCTCTGGAACTACCCCACCCGACGATTCCTCCGCACCGGACTCCAGTTCTGCGGACTCATCATGGGCGACCACTCCAAAGCCGGCATCAACACCATGTTCAACACAGCAACAGTAGTCGGAGTCGGCTGCAACATACACGGCTCCGGATTCCCCCGCAACTTCGTCGCATCATTCTCCGATGGCGGCGCGGCCGGATTCACCGACGTCATCATGCCACGCTTCCTCGAAACCGCCCGCAAGGTCATGAGCCGGCGCGGAGTGGAAATGACCGACGCCGACACAAGCATCCTTGAACACATCCACGAAATCACCGCAGACCTCAAATGATCGAACACATACAAGGCAAAATCGACCGTCTCACGCCCACCGACGTCGTAATCGACATCAACGGACTCGGCTACATACTCGCCATCTCCCTCTCCACCTTCTCCAAAATCGAGAAACTCACCGACACCCGGCTCCTTGTCCACGAAGTCATACGTGAAGACACCCACGACCTCTTCGGATTCGCCGACGAACAGGAACGCACACTCTTCCGCCTGCTCATCGGCGTCAGCGGCGTAGGCCCCAACACAGCCCGCATGATTCTGTCGTCACTGTCGGCCCAGCAACTCGAGCAATGTATCACCGCCGGCGACCACTCACGGCTGAAAGCCGTCAAAGGCATCGGACTGAAAACCGCCCAACGCATCATCGTGGACCTTAAAGACAAAATCACACCTGCCGGCGACTCCGCCGGTACGTCACCCGGCGCCGACCCGGCAGCCGGCGCCCCCTCCGAAGCCTACGAAGAAGCGCTCGCTGCCTTGGTCATGCTCGGATTCACACGGCCGGCATCACAGAAAGTGCTCAAAAAGCTCTTCGACGCCGAGCCCTCACTGCGCGTCGAAGCCGCTATCAAACGCGCGCTCACGCTCCTCTGACCCCATACGCCGCCCAAGGCGCCCAGATACAGCGGCATTCCATTCCGCCCATCGCCGCTATCTGAACTTTCCATAGCAAACCGCAGAATATCCTCCGGCTGAATTGTTACTTTGCATATACAATTCAATCGTTATTCTGCAGCTCTATATGCCAACACCTCTGACTATATGGACATGCGTGGCTGCTGCCACATGTCTCATCATCCTTGTCCGCCTTGTCCGCCGAAACCCCGGCCGGGACGGACATTCACGGCGCCGATTTTTCGAAATCGGCCACGAAAGAGAAGAAATATGGATTCCAGGCGACCGCCTTATGTCGGAAATAGACGATTACGATGACTACGACGAATCCGACGACCTCTGAAACGGTTACCGCCCGGGCGGCCGCCCGCTTCATCTCCGACTACGCCTGCCGCCTTCTGGAGTGCGGCGCCACATGCGTACGCATCGAAAAAAACGTGAACCGCATAGCCCGCACATGGCACCTCACAGCCGCCATGACAATCACCCCGGCCCACATAAGCCTGACGGTAAGCGACACCGGCGGCAGCGACACCTTCACACTCATCACGGCCGTCAGCCACACATCCGTCAGCTACGATATGAACACATCACTGAGCCGGCTGAGCTGGCACATAGCCGACAACGCCACCGATCCGGCCAGAGCCACCGCCATGCTTCACGAGATCACAAACCGTCCCCGGCCAGACAAATGGAAAACCCTGCCATTAGTAGCGCTTGCCAACGCTTCATTCTGCCGGCTGTTCGGCGGCGACGCAACGGCGATGGCCACGGTATTCGCAGCCACCACAGCAGGCTATGCGCTCAAACTCATACTGTCTGAAGCCGGCATGGACCTCAGGCCCACACTGATCCTGTGCGCATTCGTCTCTTCGGTCCTCGGGGCCACCGACGGCCTGTTCTCCCTTGGCTCCACCCCCGACATAGCCATAGCCACAAGTATCCTCTATCTGGTCCCGGGCATCCCGTTCCTCAATGCCTTCAGCGACATGATCGCCGGCCACTACACCTGCTCGTTCAGCCGGCTGGCAGGAGCGGCAATCCTCACATGCTGCCTGTCTGCCGGACTCTGCGGCGGCATGCTGCTCATGGGCGCCGGAATGTTCTGATCTTCCCCATACATACACACAACAATGATCACCGAATTTCTACAAGACGCATTGTTTGCAGCTATAGCCGCTATCGGATTCGCCGCCATAAGCGATCCGCCACGCAAAGCCTACCTCTACTGCGCCACCATAGCCGCCGCCGGCCACTCCGTCCGCTTCCTCCTGATGCACGCCGACACCGCCGGCATGCACATAGTCACCGCATCAGCCCTGGCAGCACTGATCACCGGCACCATGGCCGTCCTCCTGTCCACTCGTGCAGGAATGCCTGCCGAGACATTCCTTTTTCCAGCACTGCTCCCCATGATTCCCGGCATCTACGCCTACAAAACCTTCGGAGGACTCATCCTGTGCCTGATGCACGCCGACGAATCCTCGTTTCCTCACTATTTCTACCTCTTTGCCCATAACGGCATGACCTGCCTGTTCATCCTTCTGGGCATGACTGTCGGTGCCACCGTGCCAATATTCCTCCTGAAACGGATCTCATTCCGTGCCACGCGCGATGCCGCACATCACGAATAATTGATAACTTTGCACCCTGTTTCCACCACCCCAACACCACTACGTCATGGAATTGCGCCAACTGAAATATTTCGTCAAAGTAGCCGAAACACTGAATTTCTCGGAAGCTGCCCGAGAACTGTGCATCACCCAGAGCACTCTCTCTCAGCAGATCAAACAGCTCGAACACGAGATGCACACGACGCTGCTCCTGCGCAACAGCCATAGCGTGGCCCTGTCGGAAGCAGGCAACGAACTGCTCCCATACGCCACACGCACACTCAAAGACGCCGACGTATGTATCGAGCGCATCAACGACCTTCAGAACCTGTTGGGCGGAGTGCTCAACATCGGCGTCACCTACTCCTTCAGCCCAATCCTCACAGAAACTATCTTCGAATTCATGAAGCGCTACCCGGGAGTCCGGCTCAACGTCTCCTATCGCCCCATGACCGAACTTATGGAACTGCTGCGTGCCCGAAAAGTGGACTTCGTCCTCGCCTTCAAGCCCTCGGCCCCAATGCCCGACATAGAGTCCCACATACTCTTCCAGAACTGTCTGGCGGCCATCGTCAACTCCTCTCACCCGCTGGCCGCCGAAAAGAAAATCAGTCTCGAGAGCCTGTCGCGCTACACTCTCGCCCTTCCCTCCAAAGGGCTTCAGGCACGCAACGCACTCGACCGGATCACGGCCATCCGTTCATGCCCGCTCAAAATCCACATCGAGCTCAACGACCCCAACATACTGCTTGATCTGGTGCGACAGAGCAACCTCGTGACAGTTCTGGCCGAAGCATCCATCCACAACGAACGCGGAGTCACCGCCGTGCCCATCGACTCCCCCGAAAACGAAATGTCAGGCTGCGTCCACACCCTGCGCGACTCCTACCGCAAACGCTCCATGCAGGAATTCATCAGGATGCTCAGCGGGTCCATTGCCGTGAGCGAACGCATCAGGGCCTGGATCTGATGCCGCCTGCGCGACACCTGCCGCGCCGCCCCCTCAGCGGGCAAGATTCAGATTCACCGTGACGCCGTATGAAGAATTGCTCGTAGGATACGACGACGTGCTCACCAGCGGCGTATTGACCTGATGATCGAAAAACAACCCCAGCGACAACCGTTTGCTCAACGCATACTGGGCCGTAAGGTTCATGGTGATATTACGTGTTCCCGATGTGGCCTGCGTGTAGTTGCTCTCGATCCTGCGGATCAGCGCCTGCGAATGCGCATAACTGAAATCGGCGTTGATATTCAGGTCGTTACTCACTCCCGCCTGCTTTCCCTTGAGCTTAAGCACCGAACTGAAATTGACTATCTTATAGCCCACGCCCACGGTAAGCCCCTTCTGAGCGGCCTCCACAAGCTGTCCTGCCGATGAATTCAGCGTCAGAGTGCGCGAGTCGCGATACTCGGCCGACAGACGCAGGTCATTCTTCAGCGTCACGGTCACACCGACAAGCGGAGCAAACTTCTCGGTGATCACCACCGACGATATATTATACGGCGACGAAGGTATCGGACGCCCCGACAGCTCGTCGAGCGTAAACCCGAGATCCCCGTCCACACCCAGCCAGTTCAGATAACTCGAATAAGAGCCTACGGAATACGTGCACTGATACGCATGGTTTATCTGAAACGACTTGAACACATTGCGCAAATTGCCCAGATTCAGCAGCCCGTCATACGTGACCCTCCAGTTCGGCAATGCCGCGGCAAACGAAGGGAACGGACTCAGATACTGGCGGGCAGGGTCATTGCCGGAATAAGCGGCGACAAACGCCGGAATCAGCACATCCGACGACGTGGCGCTCACTCCGCCCACCTCCGGGCTGAACGGCTGGCCAGCCTGCGGAAGTCCCTCCATAAAGCCACCGGTCGGATATCTCTGTCCGTCATACTGGCCCTGCACACGAGCGGCCATAAGGGGGATATAGTCCAGAAAACGCTGGAACGTAGGATCATAATAACCGTTTTCCGCCTTCGACGAACGCAATGCCGTGGCCAGAGCCACATGGGTCTTGGTGTACGATCCCGAAAGCGACGTAGGCATGTTGTCATACATGAACTGCACGCGGCTCGTGCGTGAATCCGTCCGGTTCGTGGTCAGCACTATCTTCAGTCCCTTCACAGGCTCCAGAGTCAGCTCCATGTTCAGCTCGTTCGAGCGGGTAAGATTAGCCGGAGAAGTCTGCCCGTCGTCACACAGGAGCCAACCGCGCTCCTTGGAGCGTGTTACAAAATCATCACCGACAAAACCGAAAGCGAAATCAAGCCCCGGCGCCATCGGACCGTATGCACGGCTCTGACCGAAAACGGCTCCGACATCAGGCCGGTAAAGGGGCAACGACATCGAGCGCGCCGTACGGAATCTCACCGAAGCCGAGCGCGGACTCAGCAGCAACCGCGTGGCATACGCCCCGGCTTCACTCCAGAAATTCTTTTTAGGCTCCTCTTTCACCTCCACGATCGTGAACTTTATGTTCTGCTCTCCGCGGTTCAGCACCTCCAGAGAATTGTCGTCGATCTTGCGCGTCTCCACCCTGAACGGCTGGCCGGCCGTGGTGGTGGCCGTCACCTTCACCTTAGGCACTTTCAGATTATGCTTGATCACCAGCGATGTGTCCTCGCGCAGCTTCAGCGTACGCTCGAACCGCTTCGGACGGTTGGCCCTCGACGACGCACTCTTCCTGCGCCCCGATCCGCCAAACCTCTGGTTGATCTTCTTGAAATACGGCACCTTATTGAACAGGCCCTCGAAATTCAGCCTGCCGTCGGCCGAAAGAGTGGCCTGATTGGCGATTGTGTTTCCCACCGACAGTCCGTCCACCGTGGCGCCGCGGTCCCAGCGGTAAGTGGCATTGTACGACGCCGACCCCGTGAGCCAGTCCATCGCAGGAATCTGATTGAACGGAGCCTTGTATGATCCGGTAAAAGTCTGGTTATAGCTCCATGGCGTGCCGAGATTGCGCAGCGAACTCAGCACAGTGTCCTTCCACTCCCTGTATCTGTCGGGAAACAGCTTGCGGTTCACCGCGCCCACCGTCTCCTCTATGCGCGCCGACGTGTTGGACGCGAACGTGAAATTCAGTGTCTTGGTGAAGTTCCAGCTTATGTTGAGCTGACGGTCCCACAGGAAATTCTTGCTCACCGACACCGGCAGCTGGAAATTTTCGTCGATCTCCGACCGCGTCTGCTGCTCGTAATAGTAGCGCGACATGGTGGTCAGGAACGTGATGTTCGACGGCAGATAGTTCAGCTCCCAGTCGGCCAAGAACTTGTTGCCCTTGCCCTTCTTGCCCTTCATCGACTTGGCGAAAGGCTTCACCCCGCGCTTGAACGGCGAATAGGCATACTGGAACGATCCGCGGTAATCGTCAGTGTTCTGATACTCCGTGGTCGGATCATTGAACCGTTGCTTGTTGAACGAGAAATTCAGGGTGAAATTGGCCGGATCCCACGGCATGGGGTTCTTGCTCTTCACATCAAACTTAAAGCCCGATATGCTGAAACTCTGTATGGTCGTCTGCTCCACGGCATACGCCCTGATCGAGTCGCGCTGCGTCTCGGTAACACAGGCATCCAGAGCGTCGCTCAGCTCCACGTCCTGATCCAGAGGATTATATTTAGGAGTGATGCGCTCCTTGCTCGTCGAGAAATATATCGGCGCGCGCAGCTTGGCCTTCTCCGGCAGAAAACGTCCCGCATCCACCTGCATGGCGAAATTTATCTGCTGATAGTCATCCATGCGGCGGTCGTTGAGACTCTGGTCCACGCCGCCGAATCCAGCCGTCTCCACATGCGCCCCGAGATTGAACGTGGCCACGTCGCTCATGTTCAGGATCATGTTGGCCTTGGCCGCCCAACCTCCCGACTCATTGAAATCGGTCACTTTCAGCTCGTTGACCCACACCACGCCGCTCTTCACGGTCGAAGCGTTATTGCGCACGCCTATGAGCATCACCCTTATGTCGCTGAGCGATGGATTGCCCATCACACTGATGGTGTTGGCCTCATTGTCGGGGTCGCGGCCCGTAAACCGGGTGTTGAAACCGATGCCTGACGCCCCTTCGTTCTGCTCGCGGTTGCGCTGGCGCTTCAGCTCCACCAGACGCTGCAGCAGGAAGTCAAACCGGTTCGACTCCGGCCACACCATGGCGCGCTGCGACGTCAGATCATTGTTGTAGCGTCCGGGAGGGGTCAGCGTCAGCGGTATCTCATACTCATAATAATTGTTCTTCACATCGGAGCCGAGACGCAGAAACACCGACAGCTGACCGCTGCGCAGATCCGTCACGTCATCTATCAGCGACTCGGCGTGAACCCACATCTGCATGCGCTTGTAATTGCGCAGGTCATGCTGGGTATTGCGGTACACACCGCGTGCGTCACCGGCCTGAATTCCGGTCAGTTTCATCGACATGGACTGCTCGTTGAGCTGCACGGCCTGCGACTGTCCCGGATCCTGTATGCGCGTCACCCCGGGCGGCAACACATAGTTCACCGGCTCGCGCCCGGCATTCTCCTCGATATTCACCACCGAAAGGTCCAGTTCGCCCTCGGCGGGAGTGTCGGCACGGCTGTTGAGATTAAACTTATAGCCGCGCCACTCGCCGCGCACCAGTTCCAGCGTGGCAAAACGCAGGTGTGTCACCTTCTTGAACCCGGTCATGAACATACGCGCGAAACGCACCGCCGACAGGTCCGAGATCGAACCGACCTTCCTTTCATAGTCGGCCAGAGGAATCTTGAACTGATACCACTCCACCTCGGCGTCGCGGCCGTTGCGCAGATGCACTATGCTCACCTGCTTGTCCGTGATATAATTCTGGCCCACGACCAGATCCTCCGGGCGTATCGACACTTTATACTGGAAATAACGCTCATACTCGTTGAGCGTATTGTCCTGATTGATATCCTCGACATCGGGAGTGGAGCGCGACGACTGATACAGCGGATCCGGCGCATCCTCGGGCGACAGCGAGTTGCCCTCCACACCGTTGTAACGCTTGTAGCGCTCGAGCACACCCATGCGGCGCTCGTCGTAGTCATATCCGCGATAGAAATGATAATTGTCGCCTGCCGGATCACGCAGCGGCGAGAACTCATCCTGCTCCCAGGCGGCCAAAGTGGCTGGCGACACCTTCATCCGCAGTTTCTGCAGATAATCCTGATATGACGGAAACCCGAACTCGTCTTCATTGATCAGACCGTCCAGACCCACATCCTGCACCTTGCGCGAACCGCTGTTGTTGTCAAACGAATAAGTCAGCGAAGGCTGCGTCGACACCCTGCCCCACACCGTCTCCTGTATAAAGCGGTCGTCGCCATCGTAAGGTATGCCGTTCTCGTAACTCTTCATTCCGTCCTTGAGTATATCTTCGGAAATCTCGCCGAAGTTCAGATACAGATCTCCGCCCTCGTGGTTGGGATTGTCCGGATCCAGAAACGGATTCATCAGCCAGAACTGCACATACTCTATGTTGCTCTGCTCGAAATTGGTATTGTCAAGCTTGCGCATGATGCCGCCCCACCGGCGTTCCGGATTCAGCAGCGCGCCCTCCTGGTCTATATTATCGGCGTCGAGATTATACGGTCCGCGTTCCGTGGGATAAAACGACAAATTCAGAGTCTGCACAGTCGACGACTCACCGTAGGTGAGCTGACGGCCGGGGAAAATCTCCATCGACGTCACCTCACGCACATAAGGATTGCTCAACTGATCCACATCGCTCTTGATATACGACGGACACAGCGAAGAATTGCGCTCTGTGAAAAGCCTGTCGATATAATACCAGTTAAGCAGCGCTCGATTCTTTCCATAATCCACATTATTGCTCAGCGCGGCTTCCGGGAAAAGAGCCGTAGGCGAATTGTCATAAGGAGTCGACGCAAGCTGCCATGCGTAGGGCGAGCGCAGGTCTATGCCCGTCTGTGTCGCCTCGAAATCGTCCACATAGCTCGATCCCTTGCTTGATCCCGACTTGTTGCTGTGGGGCACGATCTGGGCGAATTCTCCGGTGATGCTGAACTTCGACGGAGCGGTGGCATTGACCGTGGGAATCCAGTTCAAGGCATTGGTGAGCCACTGGAACTCCGTGTTGTAGCTGAAATTCATGCCCCACATGGTGTTGTTGATCACCTCATCGCCGATATTCACCTTCTCGGTCAAAGCCTTCTCGGAAAAATGCAGCAAAGTGGCCCCGACATTAAAATTACGGTTGAACTGATAGTTCAGGTCCAGTCCCAGCAGAGTCTTCCGCTGGGTGGAGTAAAGGCTCTGGTTCTCCAGAGTCACGCTTATGCTCTGGCCCGAATCTATGATGCTCTGGTTGGTGATGGTGACTATACCCATGGAATAGTCCACGGTATAATCGGAATTCTCCGTAAGGGTCACGCCGCCGGCGGTCACTATCACCGAGCCGCGCGGCACATTCATGGCATTGAGCCGTATCTGCGACCCGCCCGATGCCTGATATGACCCGACGAGCATAAACTTGTTCTTGTCGGCAAACTGCTGCGCCACAACCAGAGTCGAGTCATACAGCTCCTTGTACACATAGCGCTCGGCCAGAGCCGGATTGCCTATCGCCGTCTCCAGATGGGCGCCGAAAGGCTCAGCCACAGGAAAAATGATCTTGCCGGTGGAAGAAACTATAGTATATCCCTCGATGTAGTCGAACATGCCGTCGGGATTTCCCTCCTGATTAGAGTCGAGACGGTCCAGATTCATCACCTGCAGCAGCGTCTTGTTGCTCAGTCCCGGCACCGGAAGATAATTGATAGCCGTACCGGTAGTGTCGCTCAGGTACTTGATCTGCATTTTGAAATTGGTCGACTGCACCTGGTAGGCCCCGACGGAATAGACGTTTTTCATCATCAGGCGCCACATGGGCAGACGCGGTGCCTGCGTGGTGCTCTTCAGCATCTTCACATACAGGTTGTCGTTGGTGGTGGTGATGTCGTCCGAAAACTCGCCGACCTTATAGACCTGACCGTTGTAAGTGTACTCGTAGGCCACGGCGAGCACCTCGTCGGCACGCAGCTCCGCGCGCAGCGATATATAGCCCAGCGTGGAATTGAGCGTATACTCCGACGGTGTCAGCAGTCTCGCGCTCTCCACCTTCTCATAGTCGCGGCCCCCCTCGAAACCGTAGACAGCCAACGGCTCCAGCGCCTGGGTAACGGTCGAGATCGACCGCGCCCCGGGATACTCGTCCTTGATGGTCGACAGCAGATTGTTCGACGCATTGGCAGGATTCGGCAACGACGGATTCGGCGCCCAGAAATCATTGGCCATATATTTGTTCTCGCCAAGGTCCATGAAAGCCACCAGATTGCGCGACTCATTGTAGTTATTGCTCTTGTTGGTGATCCACACCTGCACCCGCGTGATGCTCACACCCGAAGTCACATGCGGCAGACGGGATGCGAACCTGTCATAATTCTCGCGAAAAAAGTGAGCCAGAAAAAAATGTCGGTTCTGATCATAGGCATCGGCGTTCACCGAAAAGTCCGTGGACTGCGACCCGCCCTTGGAATTCACCGTACGCGACTCCGAATTCTGCTGCGACACAAGGGCCGTGGCCGTCAGCTTGCCGAACTGGAGTTTGGTCTTGAAACCGAAAAGCGACGTGGCGCCGCGTATCAGCGACGATCCGGTGGTCATGGACACGTTGCCGGCTTCCACCAACTTCACTATATCGTCCTCCTTGCCCTCGTACGCAAGCTTCAGATTCTGAGAGTCGAAATCAAACGTGGCGTCGGTGTTATAGCTCATGTTGAATTTAAGCCTGTCGCCCACCGACGCGCTTATAGTAGCCTGTATCTTCTGGTCGAAATCAAAATACGTCTTCCGGCGCGCATTCAGAGCCAGAGCCGGATTGTCGGTCTTGTTGCTCTTCACGCCCATCGACAGCTGCACCGAACCCTGTGTCTTCAACTGCACGCCGCCCGGACCGAAAATCTTCTCCAGCGGTCCGAGCGCAAAATTCATGTCGAAAATATTAAACGGCTCCTTGGTCTTGTCATCGGCAAGCAGATCGGCATTGCGCTTGCGGTAATAGGCTTCCATCGACCGGCGCAGCTGCCAGTCCTCATACTGCGCTCTGGTCAGCATGAACGGAGTCACCAGATCGGTTTCGCCAAGCCGCGTGTGAATGATATAATTGCCAGTGACCGGATCATACTCGGCCACAGTGGTGATGTTCGACGGATTCGACAGGTCTGCCGCAAACTCCTCCTCCATAAGTCCCTGATAATCCACAGGCACCGTTGGCTGCACCGGAAACCGCGTGGCCGACGAGTCGCGCACCGCTGGCATCGGCATCGGCGAGGGGGGCGGCGACAGCTTCGACGACACATTCTGTGCCTGCACACGCGAAAAATCCCCTGAACACATACCCAGAATGCAGAGGAACAGAAGAAATGTGATATATATACGGTGTGTGACCAGGCGTCTCATTTCAGATATCTGAATAACTAACGCTCCCTCATTGCCATTTATTTTATCCGCTCGTACAGGTTGGGGCAAAAAAAATCGGCGGACGAGATACGAAGTCACGCCCGCCGACATTAATTTCACATCATTTCTCGAACATATATCGTATTTTTCCGCAGATACCGCGGGGATTCTCCTTTATGTGGACAAAGGTGGAATAGTCGGTCTTTCTGATAAATATGATCGAATTGGGCAACACCACCGCCACCGTCTCGTCAAAATCCACCACACAGTGTATACGCCCAAGCTCAATCCGCTTGAACGGAGAATAATCCTCCATATTGGTAAACACAAGCATGTCTCCATCCAGCTCCACCGCGTCGGTATCGAGGGCATATTCGATCAAAAGCGACAGGTTGCGGTCTTCAAGATTCTTGGGACAACGACGGTACTTCTTGTATAGCTCTGCGATGGTCTGTTTGGTAATCATTGCGTTTTATTTTATATAAATTTGGATCGGTATTGAATTCTTTTCGGTTGGTAAACGCAAAGGCTTGCGAATAGGTTTGAATTGTAACAGGATTGTTTTTTCTTTTTGACATAAATGTTGCAACTTTGCACTCAAAACCGAAATTCAAGCTCCCGGCAACCCAACATTCACGCTACCGGAAGCGTTAAATTAAGAAAAAAGGAACTGCCGTGAAACCGAAAGAAGATTCATCATCCGAAAGCATATTCACCACTCTGCGGGAACTGCCGCTGCTCAAAGGTGTGAGCCAGGCCAGACTGCAGGAAGTGGTAGGCAACACACGCTTCCATTTCCTGAAATATGCCCCCGGAGAAACAATAGCCGAAGCCAACGAACCGTGCACACACATCAAATTCGTGGTGAGCGGTAGCGTCAGACTGTCGGTGGCCAACGCATCCGGCCGCTTCTCGGTCGACCAGACCCTGACAGCGCCACAGGTGCTCGCGCCCGACTACCTTTTCGGACGCTCACCGCGCTATCCCGGCTCCATCGTGGCCATAGACCGTGTCGGCATAATGCAGATAGCCAAGGAAGACTACCGCCAGATGCTCTCGTCCGATCCTGTTTTCCTGTTCAACTTCCTCAACACCGTCAGCACCAACGCTCAGAAAGGGCTTCACGGCATTCTCGCCGTGGCCACCGGATCACTTGAAGAGCGTATAGCCTTCTGGATCATATCCATGACCCAGCCCGGCAGCACCGACATAGTTCTGCGATGCCAGCACCGCGACCTCTACGCCCTGTTCGGCGTGAGCCGCCACTCCTACTTCACCACGCTGGATTCCATGAAAGCCGACGGAATCATCGACTACGACTCTTCCCGCGAGATCCGCATACTCTCCCGACCCGAACTGCTGCGGATACTCCTGCGATAAACTTCAGCGGCCCATCCCGCTCCCCACGTTTCTTCTCTTCCTCACCCTTCAACCTATTTATCAGTCACTGCATTGGACACAAATACCCAGCCCGTATATCCGGCTCCGAAGCCACGGCGCCGCAAAAAACTGCCGCGTCCCCTGAAATGGACTGCCATCGCCCTCGCCGGCGTGATGGCCCTGATAATGTGCGCCGTCACCGCGCTCTACATTCCCGGCGTACTCAACACCGTGGCATCACGTGTGCTCCCGCAGATCGAAAAAGCTTCCGGACTGCGCATACAGGTTGCCGACATCAGACTGAAATTCCCGCTGCGGCTCAGCCTTCACGACGCCATAGTCATCGACACCGCCACAGCCGACACAATGATCACCGCCGCACAGGCCGACGCATCGGTAGCCGTGCTGCCTCTGATCACCGGAGCCATCGAGATAAACTCGGCCGACGTACGCCACGCCTACTACCGCATGGGCGGACCGGACTCCTTATATATATCGGCCCGGATCGACACTGTCTCAGCCGGACCGACATCCCTAAGGCTCGGCCAAGGGATCATCGACGTGAACCGCGCCGCAGTGGCCGGCGCAAACGTGCGCCTGATCATGGGCGATTCGGCCACAGCCGAAAAGACCGACACCATCCCCCCCTCGCCCCTCACAGTCAGACTCGGCAAAGTGACCCTCGACCGCATCAACTACTCAATGCGCATGTCACATCCTGCCGATTCTGCCGCAACCGACACCGTGCCGGCCGACACCATAGCCGCAGGAATCAAACATGCCGCACTCTCGCACGGGCAGATCCGTATCCTTCCGTCCACACTCACCATCGACGCACAGTCGGTGACTCTCGATGCCGACCACGGTCTCTACGGCAAATGCGGAGCCGAACCCATGCCCGGACTGGACATGAACTGGCTGGAGATCACAGACACCCACATCAGGGTCGACTCGTTCAGCATGAACGGCACCGACATGCGAGTCCCTGTCAGCAGGCTCCACACCCGCGAACGGTGCGGACTCACGCTTGACGCCACCGGCACCTTCGCCATGGACTCCACGTCCATCAGGGCACAGGACTTCCGGTTCCTCACCCCTCGGTCATCCATACTTCTCGACGCTGTCATGGGCACCGACACCGTTCCGGCCGCCGCGCCGCTGAGCGCATCGCTCCAAGCCAGCATAGACATGGACGACATCACACTCGCCATGCCGCTGACCATGCCGGTCACATCGGCCCTGCCCGCCGGAGTGCCCTTGCGAATAAAAGCAGACGTAACCGGCACTATGGCCGGAGTAACGGTCGACACTCTCAGAGCATCAATGCAACGTATCTTCGCCATAACCGCATCCGGCTATGCCCGCGATTTCACCACCCCCGACGACATGGTGGCCGAGATCACCCTCAACGGCTCCCTGACCAATCCCGGGCCATTGCAGAAAATGGTCAAAGGCATCACACTGCCGCCCATCTCGCTAAAAGGCAAAGCCAAGGCAAACCGCGGCAAATACACCGCCGATATCAAAGGACGCACCGGCTCCGGACACCTGGCTCTCGACGGCACATACTCCGGCACCGCACCCGACTATACAGCCAAAGTACGGCTCGACTCTTTTCCTGTGTCCGCATTCATGCCTGATCTCGGCATAGGCACCGTCACCGCCGCCCTCGAAGCCCGCGGCCACGGGTTCAACCCCATGTCACGTGCCACCCGCATCGACGCCCACGCCCGCATACACCGCCTGACCTACCGGCGCTCGCCCGTCACAGGCGTGACCCTCGACGCCAGTCTCGGCAACGGCAACCTAACCGCCGCCCTGCACTCCGACGCACCGGCGGCCGACCTCGACATGAACCTCACCGCCGGACTCGCACCCGCCCTCTCCTCCTGGGATCTCAACGCACAGATACGCCACCTCAACCTGCGCGCGCTCGGACTCACCGACTCCGTGATGAACGGATCGCTCTCCATAGTCTCCACCGGATGGATAGCGCCGCGCGCCGACTCCATCGGAGCCACGGCCGCCCTTACCGGCATAAACTGGAACCAAGGCAGTATAAACCTGCGCACAGACTCTGTCCGAGCATGTCTACGCGGCACTCCGGCCCACACCGCCGCCAGACTGAAAAACCTGTCGCTCGACGCAGCGCTCTCAGCCGACACATCATTCACCGCACTGTTCGAAAGCCTGTCGGCCGTATCGGCCACGGCATCATCCCAGATCGCCGCACGATCCATCCACGCCGACACGCTCCACTCCATCCTGCCCCCTCTGTCACTCACTGTCAGCGCCGGCCCCGACAACCTCGCGGCAGACTTCCTCCGCTCCTCGGGCATCAGCTACCGCTCTTTCAGCATGCATGCGGCCAACGACACCTCCCTGCACACCGGAGCCAGACTGCTCGGCCTGACCAAAGGCGAGACCCTGCGCATAGACACTGTCAACCTCGATCTCCGGCAGCAGTCCGACGCCCTGATCATGGCCGCCGACATAGGCAACCGTCCCGGCACATTCGACAACTTCGCCCGGGTGGGCCTGCGAGCCGGCATGAAAGGCAACCGGCTGAAAGCCTACATACGCCAGCAGAACATCCTCGGCCAGACCGGCTATTCCATCGGTTTCACATCCGAGATCACCGACTCGCTGATCAACGTGAGTCTCGAGCCGCTCGACCCGGTGATAGCATACAAAAACTGGACCATCAACGAAGGCAACTACATCAGCTTCAACCCCGGCACATTCCACATCGACGCCAATCTCGACGCATCGGGCGACGCAAGCCGCGTACAGCTCTTCACCTCCCACAACCACCACATTGACTCCGACGGCCACCCGGCCACGGCCAACAACGACCTGACCATGCGCATCACCGATGTGAAACTACAGGACTGGCTATCGATCAATCCGTTCGCACCTCCGGTAGCAGGCACCGTGAGCGCCGATCTGAACCTCGTCTACGACAGCTCATCGCTCAACGGCACCGGCAACGTCAACCTCAGCCGTCTCACCTACGGCAAAGAACCCGTGGGCGACTTCGATCTCGCTCTCGACGTCAGCACCAACCGCTCCGGAGTCATCAACGCCGAAGTGGCCCTGATGGTCGACTCCATAAAGACCATCACCGCCGTCGGAGCGCTCAACGACAGCACCAAGGCATCGCCCTTCCTGCTCGACTTCACCATGATAAAAATGCCGTTGAAAATAGCCAACCCGTTCCTTCCTAAGGACATGGCCCGTCTCTCCGGCACTCTCAACGGCGCCATGGAAATCACCGGCAACCTCGCCAATCCGGTGTTCAACGGCTATCTTGACTTCGACGAAGCGTCCGTACGCGTCGACATGATCGGATCATCGTTCCGCTTCAGCGAAGAAAAAATACCCGTCGACAGCAACGTGGTCAGATTCGACGCATTCACCATCGCCGGATCCAATGACCATCCGCTGAACATCGACGGCACAGTCGACATGCGCAGCATCTCCTCCCCGGCCATCAATCTGGCCATGTCGGCCCGCGACATGCAGGTCATCGACTCCAAAAAACGTAAAAATGTCGACGTCTACGGCAAAGCCTACATAGACCTCGACGCCACCGTGAAAGGCAACCTCAACTTCCTGGCGGTCGACGCCGACGTGGCCCTGCTGCCCCGCACCGACGTCACCTACATCGTTTCGTCGGCCGAATCACGCATCGGACTGCAGAACACCTCCGACATGGTGCGCTTCGTCAACTTCGCCGACTCGGCCGCCGTGGCCATGGCCGACTCCGTCAAAGAAAAACCGTCAATGGCGCTGATGATCGATGCAAGTCTCGACGTACGCCAAGGCTCCACCATCACCGCCGACCTGTCCACCGACGGACAGAACCGGGTGCAGATCCAAGGCGACGGCATCCTCTCCTACACCCAGACCCCGGTGAGTGCCGACGGACGACTGACCGGACGGTTCACCATCAACAACGGCTTCGTACGCTACTCGCTCCCCGTCATCTCCGAAAAGCACTTTGACTTCGTGCCGGAAAGCTATGTGTCCTTCAACGGGCCCATGCTCAATCCCGTGCTCTCGGTCAAAGCCGTCGACCAGGTCAGGGCAAACGTCACCCGCCAGGGCGAAAACTCCCGCCTTGTCAACTTCGACATCACTCTGAGCGTCTCCGGCACACTCGAACAGATGAACGTGGCCTTCGACCTCTCGACAAACGACGACATAACCGTGCAGAACGAACTCCGGTCCATGAGCGCCGAACAGCGGGCCAACCAGGCCATGAACCTCATGCTCTACAACGTATATTCCGGCCCCGGCACATCGGCCAGCGCCAACCTCTCGGGCAATCCCCTCTACTCCTTCCTCACCTCCCAACTCAACACCTGGGCTGCAAACACCATCAAAGGCGTCGACGTGAGCTTCGGACTCGACCAGTACGACAGCACCCGCAACGGCACCACCACCCAGACCACGAGCTATAGCTACAAGGTCAGCAAATCCCTGTTCAACAACCGGTTCAAGATCGTAGTGGGCGGCAACTACTCCACCGACGCCAATCCCGACGAAAACCTGAGTCAGAACCTCATATCCGACGTATCCTTCGAATACCTCCTCAACGAATCCGGTTCGATGTACGTCAGACTGTTCCGCCACACCGGATTCGAAAGCATTCTCGAAGGCGAAGTCACACAGACCGGCGTGGGCTTCGTGCTCAAACGCAAGCTCCGCCGTCTCTCCGACATATTCCGGTTCCGCCAGCCGCAACCCTTTGTCAAACCCAAAACCCCGTCAGCCGACAACAAATGACACGGTCAACAAACAATACCCCTCTCCTGCTTCTTCTGTGGTGTATGCTCGCCGCAGCAGCCCTGACGCTCATGCCCGCATGCTCCACCACAGCCCGCATAGCCGACGACGAACAGCTCTACAACGGCATCAAGAAACTCGAGCTTAACCCGCAACCCGGACAGAAACTGCCCGAAGGACTCAAATCTGAAATCTCGGAAGCGGTGACCGTGAAGCCAAACAACCCGTACCCGTTCACCAACATACGCTCCTTCTGGCCATTCGGACTATGGGTCTACAATCACTTCCCCAACCCGCCCAAAGGCTTTAAACACTGGTTCTACGAAAAATTCGCGGCCGAACCGGTGCTCATATCCGACGTCCGCCCCGACCTTCGCACACGCATGATCGACGAGATCATGGACAACAACGGCTACTTCCGCTCCACCGTCGACTACGAGCTTGTACCCAAGAAATCCAACCCCAAGATCGCCGCTGTGAAATATCGCGTCAACGCCGGACCGACCTACCGCATCAACTCCGTAGAACTTCTCCCCGACACCTGCCACCTCAACCACATCATCGACTCCGTGGCATCGCGCACACGCTACCTGCACCCCGGCGTCAGATTCAGCATCGACTCCCTCTCGTCCGTCCGTCGGCAGATATCCGACGCCGTGCGCAACCGCGGATACTACTTCTTCAAACCTGACTACATCGAATATCTCGCCGACAGCATAGCCACGCCCGGATCCATAGCCCTGCGCCTGAACATCGTGGCCGGAACGCCGGAATTCCTGCTGCGCCGCTACTACGTCGGCTCGGTCACAACCCGCATATTCCGCAACGACGGCGGCGGCATACCCGACACCACCGCCACTCGCCGCGGCACCCTCATCCAGATGATGCCGAGCCGGTTCCGCAAGGCCCTTGTGGACGAATGCGTGCTCCTGCGCTCCGGACGCTCCATATCGCAGCGCGCCATCAACAACACCCAGACACGATTTGCCCGGCTCGGCATATTCAACGACATCGGCATCAACGTAGTCCCCGACACCGCAGGCCGGACTCCCGACCGGCTCAACGTAGAGATAGGATGCACCTTCGACACTCCTCTGGAAGCCCGCATCGAAGCCAACGTGTCATCCAAGTCAAACAGCTACCTCGGACCGGGTGTGACCCTCGGACTCACAAACCGCAACATATTCGGCGGCGGCGAACAGCTATCCGTCACCCTCACAGGCAGCTACGAATGGCAGACCGGACGCGGCAGTTCCTCCGTGTTCAATTCCTACGAAGTCGGGCTACAGGGATCACTCGCCATACCCCGCCTGATCGCCCCACGGTTCATCCCCCGTTCCCGCCGCGAGCTAAACTGGACTCGAGTAAGCCTTAGCGCAGACCTGCTCAACCGTCCCCACTACTTCCGCATGGCCCAGTTCAACGCCTCCTACGGCTACGACTGGCAGTCGTCGCGCTACTCCACCAACACCCTCACCCTCTTCAAGCTCACCTACACCAAACTCCTCAACACCACCAACGCATTCGACTCGATAATGGCCGAGAACAACGCCATTGCCCTCAGCTTCCAGAGCCAGTTCATGCCGCAGATGATGTACACCTATACCTACGACCGGCTTCTCAACAGCCGCAACTCGCTCAACTGGACCGTATCCGTACAGGAATCCGGCAACATATTCTGCGGCATCTGGCGCGCCTGCGGCGTCAAAGGGCAGAAAGAACTCTTCAGCATACCCATCTCACAATTCATAAAAGGATCAGCACAGATCGTCTACGGCCACCGCATAGGCCACGGAGCCAACTGGCTCATGAGCCGCGTGGCCATCGGAGCCGCCCACGCCTACGGCAACTCCGCCCAGGTCCCCTACAGCGAACAGTTCTGGGTAGGAGGAGCCAACTCCGTCAGAGCCTTCACCGTACGTTCCATAGGCCCCGGCAGCTACCGCGCGCCCAAAACCGCCCGCGGCGACTACTTCGACCAGACCGGCACATTCAAATTCGAAGCCAACGTGGAATTCCGCTTCCCAATCGCCGGACCGCTCCACGGTGCCGTATTCGTCGATGCGGGCAACGTGTGGCTGCTCAAGGACGATGCCGACCGTCCCGGCGGCAAGCTCCGCGCCTCCACCTTCCTGCGCGACCTCGCCCTCGGCACCGGCGTCGGGCTCCGTTTCGACCTCGGCATGATGGTCATACGCGGCGACCTCGGCATAGGCATCCACGCCCCCTACGACACCGGCCGACGCGGCTACTACAACATGACCTCCTTCGGCCGCTCCCTCGCCTTCCACCTCGCCATCGGCTACCCCTTCTGACCCCTCTTTCCTCTTCCATCCGGGAGATCGTTTTTATCCTGTCGTAAAAAAATCGTATATTTGCAATCTGTGCATAAAAATACGAACAGACAGACTTTCTTAGGATAAAAACAAATGGCCAAGATCATATCCCCGACCCTTCCGCTGGACAACGGCAGACTTTTGGCAGCGGCGCTATATCAAGCTGACTGCCTGGAAGCCATGCGTAAGATTCCCTCCGGTAGTGTCGACCTGATATTAACCGATCCGCCTTATAATTTAGGTATTTTCATGCGACAAAGAGGCACCAACCTCAATAAGATGCGTGAAAATCATTTTGCCTATTCCGGCTGGGACAATCTTGAATTCGACAGGTGGAAAGAAGTCATGGACGAATTTCTTTCAGAATGCCACCGCGTGCTTAAACGACGTGGCGCACTGCTCATATTCATGTCTGTAATCAAAGTAGAGACCATTATCAATCTGGCCGTTTCCCATAAATTTTATTATAAGACCGTCGGCACATGGCATAAACAAAATCCTATGCCGCGCAACATGAACCTGCACTTCCTGAACTCCACGGAAAGCTGGCTGTATTTTATCAACAACGGCACTACAGGCACCTTCAACAATGAAGGCAAACCGATCCATGATTTTATAGAGACAGCAACCATATCCCAGTCTGAACGCCGCCATGGAAAGCATCCCACACAGAAGCCTCTTAAAGTTATGCAGCATTTCATAAATTTGCTTAGCAACAAAGGGGATGTCGTGTTAGATCCGTTCATGGGCAGCGGCACCACCGGAGTTGCAGCAATA
>BLLX01000005.1 GCA_011959405.1 Muribaculaceae bacterium | reverse complement strand
CACTCATTCCGGTGTAAATTTTTGCAAAAAAGTTTTGTCGATTCAAAAGAATTGCATAACTTTGCACTCGCAAAACGCAACAAAGACATGGCGGGATAGCTCAGTTGGTTAGAGCGTCGGATTCATAACCCGGAGGTCTCGAGTTCAATTCTCGATCCCGCTACTAAATCAAGTCATGATTTTTTGTTTGTGGCAGTCCATGAGTCGGTGAGATTCGTGGATTGTTTGTTTTTTAACCCACCGTTCATTTATTATGAAGTATGCCATAATAGCCATAGGCGACGAACTGCTTGCCGGTCAGGTCACAGACACAAATTCCGGCACAATATCCCGGATGCTCCAGCCCGCAGGCTGGGAGCTGCACAGCGTGCGCGTGGTCTCCGACAGCCCGGAGCATATCCTCCGGGCAATATCCGAAGCATTTGCCGAAACTGACGCCGTGATAACGACAGGAGGTCTCGGTCCTACAAAAGACGACCTTACAAAACAGACCCTGTGCAGATATTTCGGAGGTGAGCTGCGTGAAGATCCCTCCGTGAAAGCGAACGTGGAGCGTGTGGTAAGCGCCCGAGGGCTGAAACTTAACGCACTGACTGCCGCACAGGCCATGGTGCCCACATCGTGCTCGGTGATACAGAACCTTGTAGGCACTGCACCGATCATGTGGTTTGAACGTGACGGCAAAGTACTTGTGGCAATGCCTGGAGTGCCGTTCGAGACCGAACAGATGATGCGCCGGTCGGTCATGGCACGGCTGATTGACAGATTTCCATCCACAGAATTCATCGAACGCCGCGTGGTCATGGTGTGCGGCATGTCCGAAAGTGCCATAGCCGGCATGATAGCTCCATGGGAAGACTCTCTGCCACAGCATGCCCATCTGGCATATCTTCCCAAGCCCGGAGTGGTGCGGCTGCGCATCGACTGCCATCACCACGACAAAGACTTTCTCACCGGCGAAGCCACGCGGCTGCATGCAGAACTGGCCCGGCTGATTCCTGCGGACCACCTGCTCGCCGTGGCCGACCTCACACCCGAGGAGATTCTGCTGAATGAGTTGCGGCAACGCGGCCTTTCGTTCGCTTCAGCCGAAAGTTGCACAGGCGGTTCCATAGCCCGGCGCATCACGGCCATACCCGGCTCTTCATCAGCGTTCAAAGGCTCTGTGGTAGCATACGCCAATGAGGTGAAAAGCGCCGTTCTCGGTGTGAACGCCGAAGACATAGCCGCGCATGGAGCCGTGTCGCAGACGGTGGTGGAACAGATGGCTGCAGGCGCACGCGACCGTCTCGGCGCAGACATAGCCGTGGCAACCTCCGGTATCGCCGGTCCGGGCGGAGGATCGGACGACAAACCCGTAGGCACGGTGTGGATAGCCACAGCGACCCCGGAAGGTGTGCATTCTTGCATGCATCACTTCCCGGGGTCACGAGACCGTGTGATCGACCGTGCCGCCACTACGACCATCCTTAGCGCAATCGAAAGCCTGCGCCGTCTATAGATCAGTTGGTAAAGATCAGGTCTTCGCCGTGTACGTCAATGACAATCGGACGGTCCTTGTCGACCTTCTGAGCAAGTATATCCTTTGACAGGCGGTTGAGCACAAGCCTGTGAATGGCACGCTTGACAGGACGGGCACCGAATTCCGGATCATAGCCCTCTTCGGCAAGATAGCGCATGGCGGCAGGCGAGACCTTAAGCTCAACCCCGTTAGCACTCAGCATTTTCTGTACGCTCCGTATCTGCAGACCTACGATCTCCTCGATTTCCTTCTGATTAAGAGGGGTGAACATAATCGTTTCATCAATACGGTTCAGAAATTCCGGACGGATGGTCTGCTTGAGCATGTCCAGCACCTGCATCTTGGTTTTCTCCGTAACCTCGAGACGGTTTTCCTCCGTCATTTTCGAGAAATTCTCGCGGATCACTCCGGATCCCATATTCGAGGTCATGATGATTATGGTGTTCTTGAAATTGACAAGACGACCCTTGTTGTCTGTCAGCCTGCCGTCGTCCAGCACCTGCAGAAGGATGTTGAACACATCAGGATGCGCTTTCTCGATCTCATCGAACAGCACCACTGAATACGGCTTCCTGCGCACCGCTTCGGTCAGCTGGCCGCCCTCATCATAGCCCACATATCCCGGAGGTGCGCCGACAAGGCGGCTCACAGCATGCTTCTCCTGATATTCGCTCATGTCAATGCGGGTCATCATGTTTTCATCATCAAACAGATACTCCGCCAGCGCCTTCGCCAACTCGGTTTTGCCGACGCCGGTAGTGCCGAGGAATATGAACGAGCCTATAGGGCGGCGGGGATCATTCAGTCCGGCCCTTGACCGCCGCACGGCATCGGCAATGGCAGTGATGGCATCCTCCTGCCCCACCACCCTTCCGTGCAGCTCCTCTTCAAGATGCAGCAGCTTTTCTTTTTCGCTCTGCACCATCTTCATAACCGGGATACCTGTCCATCGAGACACAACGCCGGCAATATCCTCGGCGTCGACCTCCTCTTTGATCAGGGCCTTCTCTCCCTGCATCATGCGGAGCTGGGTCTGAATCTCGGCATTTTCCTTCTCCTTCTGCTGCACCTTGGAATAACGGATTTCAGCCACCTTGGCATAATCGCCCTCGCGCTCGGCACGCTCGGCATCGAAATTCAGCTGCTCGATGTCGATCTTGTTCTGCTGAATGCGGTTTATAAGGTCCTTTTCGGCTTTCCATTTCGACGTATAGTCCTTTTCTTCCTCGCGCATTTCGGCCAGTTCTTTCTCGATGATCTTCACCTTTTCCTTATCGCCTTCGCGCTTTATGGCTTCACGCTCGATTTCTTTCTGAGCTATACGGCGCGATATGTCATCGAGAGCCTGCGGCACAGAGTCGATTTCCAAGCGCAGCTTTGACGCCGCCTCATCCACCAGGTCAATAGCCTTGTCGGGGAGAAAACGGTCGGTAATATAGCGTTCCGAAAGCTGAACGGCGGCAATGATCGCCTCATCACGGATACGTACCTTATGATGATTTTCGTAACGCTCTTTCAGACCGCGCAGAATGGCTATGGCGCTCATCTCGTCGGGTTCATTGACCATGACTTTCTGGAAACGACGCTCCAGAGCCTTGTCCTTTTCAAAATATTTCTGATATTCATCCAGAGTGGTGGCGCCAATAGAGCGCAGTTCACCGCGGGCAAGGGCCGGCTTGAGGATATTGGCGGCATCCATGGCCCCCTCCCCTTTTCCAGCCCCGACAAGAGTATGGATCTCATCGATAAACAGTATGATCTCGCCGTCGCTCTGTGTCACTTCGTTGACAATGGTTTTCAGACGTTCCTCAAACTCGCCTTTATACTTCGCCCCGGCCACCAACGCGCCCATGTCAAGCGAAAATATCTGTTTGGACCGCAGATTTTCCGGCACATCACCGCGCACGATACGCTGGGCCAGACCTTCGGCGATGGCGGTTTTGCCCGTTCCCGGCTCACCGATAAGCATGGGGTTGTTTTTAGTCCGTCGCGACAGTATCTGGAGCACACGGCGTATCTCCTCATCGCGGCCTATCACCGGATCGAGCTTACCCGTACGCGCACGCTCATTAAGATTGACAGCGTATTTACCCAGAGCATTGTAAGTGTCCTCCGCGCTCTGATCCGTCGCTTTCTTTCCTTTGCGCAATTCGTCAACCGCAGCATTGAGTTCCTTTTCGCTCAGCCCTGCGTCCTTGAGCAAAGTGGCGGCAGGTGAACCGACGGCAAACAATGCCTGAAGCATCGCTTCAAGCGTCACATATTCATCACCGTTCTTTTTGGCGATGTCAAGAGCCCGCTGCAGCACGTCGTTAGACGTACGGCTAAGATACGGTTCAGATCCGCTCACCTTCGGAAGCGTGTCTATCTCACGGTCCAGATTGGCAAGCATAAGCGGAAGGTTTGCCCCGATTTTCTGGAAAATAAACTTGACCAGCGAATCGCCTTCCGACACAACGGCCTTAAGCAGATGCACAGGCTCGATGGCCTGCTGACCTGCCGTACGCGTCAATTCCACTGCTTTCTGAATCGCTTCCTGCGATTTAATGGTGAAATTATTGAAATTCATAGTTGAACAGTTTTTGTGTTTTTTCTACATGCAAAAACGCAAAAACCGTGCCAATGGTTCAACGAACGGCAGAGAGTGTCAGTAAGACACGCCCTGACGCAGCCGTGACTCCCATGATCCGCCGACAGTCACTCTCGCGGGCCTTGAGCCTTTTGCGCAGTTCGTCGGCCGACAGCGGAAAATTCCTCACCGCTACAGATCCGTCCACCCCTTCACGCCCGAGACGGCGCAGATTTGACGAGCTGAATTCCGTCACCGATTCCACAGTGTAGACATCGCCGGGGAACTCCTCCTCGCCAGGCTCTATAATATAAATATGTGTGGACGGATGAAGCCGGTGCCCCGGCAGCAGATCATATCCACCGGCTTTCATGACCGCCGGCCATGGTTCCGCCACAAACACACCCGGCACAAGGTCACCGACTGCAGCCACCGCAGCCCGGGCAGACGCACTCTGCGACATCCTGAAAGAGGTCTCGCCATGACATGACGTGACAGCATGTATGACAGGATCGTCAGTTTCTTCGCCAAACCGGAAATCCAGAACCAGCTCCTTGCATTCCGACCGCGTTCCGATGGCATATATATGCGCCGGCCGCAACCCCTCGTCGCGTATCAGAGCCTTTATGTCGAGCATGGGAGACGCCTTGACTATAAGCCGGTCTGTGTGACGGCGTATGAGCGGGAGCAGCGATATCACGTCAGGCGTGCAGTCCGACAGTCCGAACACTCTTCGCCCAGAGTCAGAGCGCCGTGCCGGATCAATAAACACCACGTCAAAACGCACGTCAGGCCTGTCAGCCAGCCATTCGGCAGAATCAGCGCAGACGCCCGTCACATTATCCAGACCCAACGCCGCGGCATTGTGGCCGACCGCGCCGGCAACATCATGATTTATGTCAATGGCTATGACAGAAGATGCCCTGCGGGCAATATGAAACGCATCGATGCCCAGACCGCACGTCATGTCAAGGACCGATGCCCCCGGCTGGACCATGTCGGCATGAATCCGGGCAATCTCGTCGGACGTGCATTGCTCGGCACTCAACGAGGTCGGAAACCGGAAATCAGGACAAAGCAATGTCGCCGCGAGCTTACGTGAAGCCCGGCGGCGACATTCCTGCTGGAGTATCTTGTCCATCGCCTGTGAGTCACCGGCGCAACGAAGACGTTGGGCGGCGGCTGAATCGGCGATGTTGCGACGTTTCAAACCGTATGATGTGATTACTTGATCAGATACTGCGACGAAATTGACTGGTTTTCGTGCACCCTGCGGATAGTATCGGCAAACAGATGGGCCACAGTAAGGATCGTAGCCTTCTTGCACTCCTTGGTGAAGGGGATCGAGTTGGTGAACATCATTTCCGAAAGGCCGCACGCGTCAATACGTTCGGATGCCGGATCGCTCATGATGGCATGCGAGCAGAGGGCGCGCACGCTCTTGGCTCCGTTTTCCATCATCAGGTCGGCGGCTTTGGTGATAGTGCCTGCCGTGTCGACCATATCGTCGATAATGATCACGTTCTTGTCCTTGACATCGCCGATCACCGTCATTGTCTCCACCACATTGGCCTTGGCACGCTGCTTGTGACAGAGAATCAGGGGCACATTGAAGAATTTCGCATAGCTGTTGGCCCTCTTCGCACCACCCACATCCGGAGAAGCGATGACGAGATTCTCCAGATTGAGCGACTCTATGTAGGGGATGAATACCGACGATGCGTACAAATGGTCCACAGGCACGTCGAAGAAACCCTGTATCTGGTCGGCATGAAGGTCCATGCATATCACCCTGGTCACACCCGCAGCGCTGAGAAGGTCTGCCACAAGTTTGGCGGCAATCGACACACGCGGTTTGTCCTTGCGGTCCTGACGGGCCCATCCGAAATAAGGAATCACGGCAACAACCTGACGGGCCGACGCACGCTTGGCGGCATCAATCATCAGAAGAAGCTCCATCAGATTGTCTGTGTTGGGGAAAGTCGACTGAACCAGATATACTTCGCAACCGCGGATTGATTCCTCGAAAGAGACTTCAAATTCGCCATCGGCGAAGTGCTGGATGTTCATCTGGCCCAGGGGCACACCGAGATCCTTGCAGATTTCCTCCGCCATGTAACGTGACTTGGTGCCGGAGAATACCTTAAAAGGTGGAAGTTGGGTATTCATTAAAAGAATGTGAATGAAATGAGTAGTGAAGATGATGAGTGCGCACGGGGGGACTCGAACCCCCACGTCATCAGACAATAGATCCTAAGTCTATCGCGGCTGCCAATTACGCCACGTGCGCCCGTTTGACGGGTGCAAAGTTACGCAATGTCGCCCACGTGTGCAAACATAAAACCACCAAAAACCGCAAATATGTAAAAATTCCTGAAATGCAGGCACGAAACCGCAGTCACAAGAAAAAAATTACGCATCCGATATAATTTTATCACATATGGCCACGTTAGATTATAGAACAAAACGCAACCTTATCTTAATATAAATCCCGATGAAGTCCCCGTGCTTGTGAAAGTCCGGGGCTTCTCTGTTTCACAGGCAGGTGTAAAATTGGTTGTTTTACCGTAAAAATATCTACAGACACCCATGATTGTTCAGTGTAATTTTGCAGAGATAAACAAACATAGTTAATTTTGCAATGATGAAACTGATCGAAAACACAGAATTCGGCGGCGAACGCCCTCTTTTTGCTTCACGCGACATTAAACTGGAAAATGTAATCATCCACGCCGGCGAATCAGCCTTGAAAGAATGTGCGGGAGTGGAAGCCCGCAACTGCCGGTTCGAAGGCAAATACCCATTCTGGCACGTGGACGGGTTCGCGGTCAGAGACTGTGTGTTCACCCCGGGGGCCAGAGCGGCATTGTGGTATTCCAGAGACCTTACCATGACTGACACTCTGGTTGAAGCGCCAAAGATGTTTCGAGAGATGGATGGCATAAGGCTTGAAAGAGTCAGAATCCCCGACGCACAGGAAACTCTGTGGCATTGCCGTAATGTCGACCTGAAAAATGTGGCGGTCGGCAATGCCGACTATCTGTTCATGCACAGCGAAGACATACGGATAAGAGACTATACACATTCAGGCAACTATTCATTTCAGTACTGCCGGAACGTGGAGATCAGAAATGCCGTGATACATTCAAAAGACGCTTTCTGGGGCACAGACAACGTGACCGTCTTCGACTCTGAGCTTCACGGCGAATATCTGGGATGGCACTCCCGCAATCTGCGGCTTGTCAATTGCCGGATTTCTGGCACCCAGCCGCTCTGCTACGCACACGGCCTGATCATGGAGAACTGCGTGATGGCTCCGGACTGCGACCTGGCTTTTGAGGGGAGTACCCTGAACGCCACCATAGCCGGCCGGATCACAAGCGTCAAAAATCCGACGTCAGGCAGAATCTGCGCCGAAAACATCGGAGAAGTCATAATCGACAGGAATATCAAATCACCGGCCGACTGCATAATCACCCAGACAAAGAACTATGACTGAATATGACTTCGACATGACTGTAGACCGCCGTGGAAGCGGTTCTTACAAATGGGATTCGTCAGCCGACAGCGGCATGATACCGCTTTGGGTAGCCGACATGGACTTCCCCACAGCTCCGGCAATAGTGGATGCACTGCGGCGGAGGGTCGAGCACGGGGTGTTCGGCTACACGCTCATAGACCACCGGTACTACCAGGCTCTGACCGGATGGTTTGACACCAGACACGGCTATGCCATAGACCCGGCGCTCGTGATCTACACCTCCGGAGTCGTGCCGGCAGTCTCCGCCATAATCAAGGCTCTGTGCGTCCCGGGTGACGGAGTGATCGTGCAGACACCCGTGTACAACTGTTTTTTCTCGTCTATCCGCAATAACGGCTGCCGGATCGTAGATAACCCGCTCATACGCATTGACCGTAACGACGGGACATTCTCTTATGAAATGGATTTCGGCCACCTTGAATCAGTGGCGGCACAGCCGGATGTCACTATGATGCTCCTGTGCAATCCACATAATCCCGCAGGAAGGGCATGGCGTCGCGACGAACTGCTGAAAGTCGCCGACATCTGCCGGCGACACGGAGTGACGGTAGTGAGCGACGAAATACATTGCGAACTGACATTGCCGGGGTTCAGATATGTGCCTTACGGCACCGTGGACAACTCGGCCATAGTGTGCCTGTCGCCCTCGAAGGCTTTCAACACGGCTGGACTCCAGATAGCCAATATAGTGTGTCCTGACCAGACGTCACGCAGCCTTATCGACCGCGCCATCAACGTCAACGAGGTCTGCGATGTCAATCCATTCGGAGTAGAAGCCCTCAAAGCCGCGTATTCTCCAGAAGGAGCCGCATGGCTTGACGCTCTGCGCACATATCTCAATGACAATTATCTGTTTTTGCGCGACACACTTGCCCGAAAACTGCCGCAGTGTCCGGTGTGCAGGCTTGAGGCCACATATCTGCCATGGATCGACATCAGCGCATTCGCCATAACGTCGCGACAGCTTGAGGAGAATCTGAAATCAGAAGCGAAAGTGTGGGTCAACTGTGGAGAGATGTACGGCACAGACGGATACATACGAGTCAACATAGCATGCCCGCGCCATACTCTGGCAGAAGGGCTGAAACGGATCACGGGACACCTATGCTCGCTCTGATCCGGTCCGGAGCGCCTTTAAGTTTCCGGCAGCGGCTTGCGCTCACCGCCCGTCTGTCGTGGCCGGCCATCATGGCACAGTTGTCGAGCATAATGATGCAATATATCGACGCCGCCATGGTTGGCCGGCTCGGTGCCGACGACAGCGCCGCTGTCGGGCTCGTTTCCACAAGCCTGTGGCTATTCTGGGGACTGTGTTCCGCCGCCACCGTAGGATTCTCCGTACAGGTGGCCCACCGGATAGGCGCATCAGATTACGAATCGGCGAGACGCATCTTCCGCCAAGGCATCACAGCATCGACATTGTTCGGCTCCATAATGGCCATGGCAGGACTCGCCATTGCCGGTCGGCTGCCGTTGTGGCTTGGCGGTTCGGCATCCGTGGCGTCGGCATCGACCTTGTATTTCACCGTATTCGTGGCGGCATTGCCGCTGTTGTCGCTGAACTACCTCGGATGCGCCACTATTCGTGCCGCAGGCAACATGCTGGTGCCGGGAGCGCTGAACGTGATGATGTGCGTACTTGACGTGATTTTCAATTTCTTTCTGATCTTCCCGACGCGTGAACTTATCTTCCCGGATATAACCGTCACGATCCCCGGAGCCGGACTGGGAGTGCTCGGCGCGGCTTTGGGAACTGTGGCCGCAGAGATAATAACAGCCGGTTGCGTAATGTGGTATGCCTGCCGGAAGCAGGAAATACTCGCCTTCCGCGGATCGGAAGGGTCCTTCATTCCGTCAAGACAAGTGCTACGGAATGCGCTTAAAGTATCCGCTCCGATGACACTGGAACACGGTGTGATATGCGGAGCGCAGATCATGGTCACTGTGATCGTGGCGCCGCTCGGTGTCATGGCCATAGCGGCAAATGCATTTGCCGTAACAGCCGAAGCCCTCTGCTATATGCCTGGCTACGGCATTGCCGACGCCGCCACTACACTTGTGGGACAAAGTTATGGAGCCGGACGCAGACAGCTGGCCCGTCAGTTCGGCTATCTTACAGTAGGTCTCGGCATGGTCGTGATGACGGCCATGGGGGCGATATTATGGCTATGCGCACCCGCTGTCATGTCAATCCTCTCGCCTGTGGACGGAATCCGGGAGCTTGGAGTGGCCGCCCTGCGTATTGAAGCATGGGCCGAGCCTATGTTTGCTGCTTCGATCGTGGCCTACGGCGTGATGGTAGGAGTTGGCGACACGGTGATGCCTGCCATCATGAACTTTTCAAGCATCTGGCTTGTGAGACTGCCCATAGCGGCCCTCTTGGCCCCGGCCATGGGACTTGCCGGTGTCTGGACGGCCATGTGCATAGAACTGTGCTTCCGCGGAGCGATATTCCTTTGGCGACTCATAAAAGGATCATGGCTGAACCACGGGCTGAATACAGCGAACATAGCGGATTCTGATGATTTAAAAGCGGAAAGCCCAAGCGACGTAGGATTATAACGGATCCACGTCGTAATACACCATCGTGCCCTTCATCTGCGGCATCACGCACATCCGTCCATGCAGTTCACGCAACAATGCCTTTACCTTGTTAATCGACGCGTCAACCTCTATTTTAAGCAGAATCTTACGGATATAGAGGGACTGTATGCGTCCCACGACAGGTTCCTCTGGTCCAAGCACCCTGTTGCCGAACAGATCACGCAAACGGCGTCCGTACAATTCCGCCGACACGCAAAGAGACTCTTCGTCACGATGCTTGAGATAAATGTATATAAGACGGGTAAACGGCGGGTAATGAAACCGGCGGCGCTCCTCCAGCTCCACATCAAAGAAACCCTTGTAGTCATGACTCCGCACAAATTCCATGACAGGATGCGACGGCTGTGTGGTCTGCACCAACACTCGTCCGGGTATGTCGCGCCGACCGGCCCGGCCGGCTACCTGCATGAGCATATTGAAAGCGCGTTCCGATGAGCGGAAATCGGGATAATTCACCAGCATGTCCGCACTGAGCACGCCCACCACACTGACTCCGTCAAAATCAAGACCTTTCGTGACCATCTGCGTGCCGACCAGCACGTCGGCTTCCCTTGCCGAAAATTTGTTGATAATTTCCTGATAGCCGTCCTTATTGCGCGTGGAATCCATATCCATACGCAGAATCCGAGCGCCGCTAAACGCGGTCTGCACCATATCCTCCACCCTTTCCGTACCATAGCCGACAATCTCCATTGACGGCTCGCGGCACACCGGACATACCGATGGCAGCGGGTATGTGGCCCCGCAATAATGACACACAAGCTGATTCTGACGGCGATGATATGTCAACGAAACGTCGCAAGCTATGCACTTGGGCACGTGCGCACACTGTTTGCAGCGCGCCAGCGGGGCAAACCCGCGCCTGTTGTGAAAGATGATAGCTTGCCTTTTATCGGCCAGAGCCTGTTTCACGGCAGCAGAAGTAGCACGCGATATCAGAGAATACGATCCAAGAATCTTGAACTCACGTGTCATATCCACGATTTCCACTTCGGGCAACCGCACACCTCCAAACCGTTCGGTAAGTTCCACAAGGCCGTAACGTCCCGCCAAAGCCTTGTGATAAGTTTCGACAGAAGGAGACGCACTGCCAAGCAGCACTTTCGCACCGTGCATTCCTGCCAGCACGATAGCGGCATCACGGGCGTTATAGCGTGGTGCTGGATCAAACTGCTTGTAGCTCGGCTCATGCTCCTCATCCACAATGACCAGACCAAGGCGATGAAACGGAAGAAACACTGAAGAACGAGCTCCGATCACCACACACGGGCTGCCGTCGCGCAGCAATCTCCGCCAGATGTCAACACGTTCATTGTCGGTGAATTTTGAATGATACACCACCACCTGTGCACCGAATACACTCTGCAACCGACCGGTGAGCTGAGTAGTAAGCGCTATTTCCGGCACCAGATATAGCACCTGATGCCCGCTGCGGAGCATGCGGTCGATAAGCCTGATGTACACCTCAGTCTTTCCGCTTGATGTGACTCCGCGCAACAACACCACCGATTTCCCGTCGTCACGCCACTGTTTCCTTATGTCATCAAACGCAGCAGACTGCGCCGGAGAGAGATCGGGCAACGGCGACAGATCGCCCACCGACACTGGATTGAACCGGTTGACTTCTTTTTTATAAACGGTCAATATGCCCTTGTTCTGAAGCACTTTTATTATAGCAGCCGAGCATCCCGACTTATCCATCAGCTCCGCTTTAGGCACTTCACTCCGGCCAGAAGCGATGAACTGATACATGGCAAGAAGCAGTGTTTCCTGCTTTTTAGCGCCCTTTATCGCCTGAAACGCACGTGCACGCCATTGGGGATCAGTTGCCGACTCCGGAGCAAAAGCGACCATAGTGTCAGTGACGGCATGATAGCGTTCGACTATCTTCTCGCTGATCACCACCACACCTTTGACAAGCATGGCCGAAAGTACAGCTCCGACCGATGACATCAGACCGGACTTACGTTCGAGATCACCGACCATCATCCGTCCGTGATGGCTCAACATCTGGCATACAATAGCCTCTTCCTCGGACAGCTCCACTTCCGACGCGTCAAAATCATGGGCAAGCTCCACAAAGGTCTCGCTCTCGACTTTAAGCCCGGCTGGCAAAGCCGCACGCATCACGTCTCCGATGGAACTCAGATAGTAATCCGAGACCCATTCCCAGAATTTAAGCTGAGGATGTATCACCACCGGTCCGTCATCAAGCAGATCGGCAATAGGCTTAATCTCATATCCGACCGGGGCCACCGGCGTCAGCGACACGACTACAGCCGTGTAGTATTTGCGCAGACCGAACGGAACGATCACCCTGCTTCCCACCTTGACCGCGTCCTTCATTTCTTCCGGGACGGAATAGGTGAACAGAGTGTTAAGCGGCAGCGGAACTATTACCTCAGCAAATAAATTCAAGTTTTTTTATTTAAGAAAAATTTAGCTAATTTCCTATTTAACATTCTGGATTAACGTCTTTTAGCTCTATCGGCTTGGATTTCGCACAAGATCGCTATAACTTTGCATTAGTCCGAAAGGAATACCCGCCTTACCCGGAAAATTCCCAGTCGGCCTATCGTTTTGTTAGACAACAATAATTATACTTGAATTTTGGTTATGAGGGAGGTGCATGTCTGTGAAGATGTGCACTTTCATTTTATACGGATGCTTCCGCGGTCTCTTCATAGATTGTAGAGTCGGCTATTCCCGCGCCGGCCAACGCTTCACGGCGCTCGCGGCATGTGCCGCACGTGCCGCAATGGTGCTCTCCGCCTTTATAACAGGAGTAAGTGGTGGAATAGTCAATACCGAGACGGGCGCCACGGGCGGCAATCTGGGTTTTGGTCAGATGTGTGTATGGAGCCTTCAGGGCAATATGCTCATAGGTTCCTGCTGATATGGCGGCGCCCATTGCCTTGACAAACTCAGGTCGGCAATCAGGATATATGTCATGGTCACCGCCATGGTTGGCAAGCATCACGGCCTTAAGCCCGCGGCTTTCCGCTATTCCGGCAGCCGTGGCCAGCATTATGCCGTTGCGGAAAGGCACCACGGTAGAGCGCATATTGTCGTCCCTGTAGTCGCCGTCGGGAATCGCATCCGCGCCCTCCAGCAGCGACGAGTGAAAGTACTCGCCCATGAAATCCAGATGAATCTCCAGCAACTCGATGCCGAGTTTGCCGCAATGCAGACGGGCACACTCCAGTTCGCGCATATTGTGGTTGGAGCCATATATGAAATTCACCGCCAAAGCTATGTCCGGAGCATGATCATACAGCAGTGTCACGGAATCCATCCCCCCTGACAGGACTATCAAAGTGTCTTTTCCCATAATTGTGGAAGAGTATTAAGCAATTATTATACAAATGACTGACTCATGCGGGCAGCAATACGGGCCTGCAGAAGATCCTGATGACCGGCATCGGCCCAATTGGCATACGGACGTATGGATATGCCGCCACGTGGAGTGAACAGCCCGACAACTTCAATATAACGGGGCTGCATCAGAGCGATCAGATCTTTCATGATGATGTTGATGCAGTCTTCATGGAAATCACCGTGATTGCGGAAACCGAACAGATACAGTTTCAGACTTTTGCTTTCCACCATTTTCTCGCCAGGAATATAATTTATGACGATATGCCCGAAATCAGGCTGACCGGTCTTGGGACACAATGACGTAAATTCCGGGCAGTCCAAGGAAACAAGATAGTCATTCTCCGGATGCTTGTTGGGAAACCACTCCAGAAGTGATGCGGAATAGTCCGTGGGATATTGTGTGGCACCGGCGCCGAGCAATGTCACGCCTTCCAATTCTTTATCGGTTCTCATTTGGAAAATTCTGTAAATTTATTGGTTCAGTTTAGTTTTCTGGTCCGCAGACGGTCACCCTGCTCATTGACAATAGACCGGAAATAACGCTGGTTGTAACCGCCGAACTCCGGCGATTCGGGCAGTCCGGTGGCCGTGCGCTTGAACGATCCGTCGGGATTCTGCTTTTTGATATTTCCATCAAGGAACTTGACAGTGAGAAAATCATTAAGCGCAAAGAAACGGGATGTGGACTCATTGCCCCAGCGGTGAGAAAATTCAGTCAGTCTGCGCGCCTGTTCTTTCTCCGGCAGAGCCGCAAGAGTCGTCTTCATGGCGTCATTCGCGGCATGGATCGAATCCTCAAGTTCATTCTGCACACGGCGGATGTCGGGAATCATCTGCGAATAACGGTTATATGCCTGATTGGCGACCATATTATATGCCCAGAAAGCCGCTGTACGGCTGATATTATAGAGATCGCCGTTACCCACCTCATAACAGTGCGGCACTGTTGTCTGCGAAGAATACACCGGAGTATAGACACATGTGTTGGCGTCGTCACAGCCAAACCACAAAGTTCCTCGCATAGCCGCCGGGACACGGTCGGAAAGCTGTGCCACAAACGAGAATCCGGTCTGCTGGGTGGCAATCGCGCGTTCATGGAAATACTCCACGGAATCAACCTCCCAGTTCATCGGACGCCAGCGATACGGCACATCAAACGGACCGGCACCGACATCTTTGGTCATGTCCATGGGCGTATCCTCATAATGGTCACGCATCATCCACTGCATATCGCGCACTGCGACAGGTTTTTCCGGCTTGACCCACAAAGGCATAGGATCGCCTTCGCCATACATGGCCCAAGGCAACGACGTTTCTGCCGCAGCGGGAGCAAACCGATTGAAATAGCTCCATACTCTGGCATCACAGCCACGCAATGCTCCATGGTCATATATCTGATATGCTTTTGAAAAGCTGAAGAGAGAGTCCGGGCCAGAATAATAACCCATTTCACGTGCGAAATCAATCACGTCGGGAGAATAAACGGTAGTTTCCGGCTCGTCAAGCGGAAAACGGTGTATGCGCGGGTTATTGGCATGACCGCAAATGTAGCCGTCGGGCACACGCCGGGCAACCCAGACGGCACCCTTGCGACCGGAGCCCTTGCCGATAAGCTCCATGATCCACGCTTCATCGGCATCCGCGATAGAAAATGACTCTCCCTCACTGGCATATCCGTATTCTGCCACCAGATCAGTCATGACTTTAATCGCTTCGCGTGCCGAAGCCGAACGCTCGAGCGCTATATAGATCAACGAACCGTAATCGATGATTCCGGCCGTGTCAAGCAATTCATGACGGCCGCCCCATGTGCTCTCGGCGATAGCCACACCTTGGGAGTTTATGTGTCCTATGGTAGCGTATGTATGCGACGGCTGTGGAATACGTCCGAGAAAACGGCCTGAATCCCAATCCACCACATCGCGCATCGCGCCGGGTTTATGGTCCATGGCCGGAGTCGACGGCATATCGCCGTAAAGTGTATGGCTGTCTGCAGCATACGTTATCATCACTGAGCCATCGGCGGTAGCGCCTTTGGTCGCGATCAGGCTTGTGCATGCCAATGCCGACAATCCGGAAACCACGGAGCAGAATCCGGCAAAAAGAAATCTTTTAGTCATTTGGAATATGATTCGGTTTATTTTTTTGCAAATTTACAAAATCCCGCACGATATTCAAACCCTCAATTATTTTTAACAATGAGCAATAAACTTTAATGGAATTTTTGACTACTTTTGCAAATAATTTTATTATCTAACTTAATCTTAAATCTTTTTAAAGCCAATGAACAAAATTACAGTAAAGTGTTTTGTAGCGGCGTTTATGGGAATTCTGGCCGGGAACAGTAATGTTTCCGCCGCCGGCATGACCCTCAATGCCGATGATGGAATTGCTCTGGCAAATGGCCCGGGCTATCTTGATCTGGACGGATCACGCTACATGACAATCGCCCACTCTTCAGACTTCGATATTGAAGCAGGAGGCACGATGACGGTCACAGCCAAAGTATATATTGACCAGTATGGCAAACACCAAGGCATAATATGCAACCGGTGGCATCCGTCCACAACATCAAGCGGCGGCAACGGCTCCACTACCGGATTTGACATCTTCGGCGGATATTCTTCCACACAATCGTTTTCAAACAACGTCAACCTCAACAAAGGCTCGTGGAACAACCTCGGACATGTATGGTGTAACACCCTGAACACACAGAAGTGGACTCATGTGGCATGGGTATATGACGGAGCCAACGGCACATCGCGCCTTTATCTCAACGGAGAACTTAAAGACACCCGCACCAACAGCGACACAAAAAACTATCCGATCAATCCGCAGACCGACATTCTTGTAGGAGCCAGGTATAATACCGGAGCATATCCCTGCAATATAATGAGTGATTCCTATCTGAAAGGCAAAATCACTGATGTGCGTTTCTACTCTCAGGCTTTGACGGCCAGCGAAGTAGCAGGCGACATAAACACCGTGGTCGACGCATCCACACCCAATCTGATAGCAGCCTATGACTTCAAAGATATTGACCGTCTTGCCGTAACCGACATTTCCGGCAACGGACACACTGCCACTCTCGTAGGGTTCAGCGAATATCTGCCGGGATCCATGCTTACGATAGAAGCCCCCGCAGCAGGCACAGGTACCGTAGCCGTATATAACGGCACCACAGAGTTGGAATCCGGCGTAAACGTGGAGGACGGAACACTCCTAACCGTAGAGGCCACCCCTGCCACCGACTATACCCTAAGCCACATCACCGTAAACGGCACACCGATCTCAGGCAACACATTCACCATGGCCGGTCCGACCTCTGTCGGAGCTGTGTTTGAACGCGATCCGTCTGCTCCAACCAAGGTGCTTGTGTTCGACATGAACGAGAGCGGATCGAAATACTATCGTATTCCGGCTCTTGTCACAGCAGCCGACGGCTCACTTGTGGCCCTCGCTGACAAACGCGGAAACTCGTTAAGCGACCTGCCCAACACCATCAGCGTGGTGGCAAAACGCTCCACCGACGGCGGACAGACATGGTCTGAAGCCGTAACCATAGCACAGGGCGATGCGGCCAACGGCAAGACATATGGAGATCCTGCCGTGATTCTTGACCGCAACACCGGCAACCTTGTGGCCGTATTTTCCGGCGACAACGGTTTCTTTGCTTCCAACAAAACAAACAGAGCCGGATTCTATGTATCAAAAAGCACCGACAACGGCATCACATGGTCCGAGCCTAAAAACATATCAGACCAGCTCTACCAGAGCAACTGGTACGGAGCATTCTGCGCATCCGGCAAGATGCTTCAGACCAAATCCGGACGCATCATGTTTGTGGCAAACACCCGCCTGAGCTCTCAGTGGGCATTGGTAGACGTGTATGAATATGTATGCGCTTCCGACGACGGCGGCGAGACATGGCAAGTGCTGAACGCACCGACCAGAATTCCTGCCGCAGGCAACGGCAATGAATCCAAGTTGGTGGAAACATCCGACGGCACTCTCATCATGAGCATCCGCACCCCCGGTCAGCGCCGTTTCTCCAAATCGACCGACGGCGGCGTCACATGGTCTGCAGCCACCAAAGTCAGCGATCTCATTGAGCCTGATTGCAACGGCGACATCATCGTCTATCCTTCGGCCGACGGCCAGACACGCATGCTGCATTCTCTTCCCGCAAACTCATCGACCCGTCGTGACGTATCCATCTACCTGTCATACGACGAAGGCGAGACATGGCCGGTATGCAAAAAGCTCATCGACAACTACTCGGCATATTCCTCACTGACAGTTCTTCCCGACGGAAGCATAGGCTGCTTCGTGGAAGAAGGCAAATGGGACAGCAACATCCCCGGAGAAGACGGATTCCGCCTTTATTTCATGAAGTTTACCCTTGACTGGCTTACCGACGGAGCCGACAAGCCCTCTCAGGATCCCGTGTACGACGGCACCCTCAATCTTGATGGAAAACGGTACATGATGATCCCCAATTCCGAGGATTTCAACATCCCTGCCGGCGGGACAATAACCGTGTCACTCCGTGCCAAACTCACCCAACAGGACACACAGACCCTCATTTCCAACCGTGTAAGAAACTACGCTAACCGCAATAACAACGATGTGTCCGGCTGGGCCATATATACAGTACCGGCCAACACATCTGTAAGCTTCAACTATCCGGGCAGTTCATGGAACGCCAAGCACCACAACGCAGGCAAGCACATATCGACCGACGAATGGCATCACCTGTGCTGGGTTTATTCAGGCACATCCTCCGCATTCTATGTTGACGGTGTAGCCACACCTCAGCCGCCAACCGTAAGCAGCAACTCAGCAATCCCCTCATACGCAGATATTCTTGTCGGCGCAAACTATATAATGGCCGACAATCAGAAGTTTTCTCCGGAAGACCTCACTGCATTTGTGAAAGGCCAGATCGACGATGTGCGCATATATCGCGACGCTCTTTCCGCATCCGATGTTACGGCAGACGCATCAGCCAATGCTCCTCTTACCGGCAAAAACGTAATAGCAGCCTACGACTTCGCAGAAATAAACGGTCTTTCCGTTACTGATATTTCAGGCAACGGACATACGGCCACACTTGTCGGCTTCCCCGAAAACGCTCCCGGCTACACTCTCACCATCACCACTCCCGATCCCGCCTATGGCACCCTCGAAGTATTCGACGGCGAGAACAAGATGGTCTCCGGCCGCAAGGTGCAAGGCGGCACATCCCTTACGGTTGTAGCTACACCGGCCTACAACTATATCCTGAAAGAAGTGCTTGTGAACGGCACACCTATCGACGACTACACTTTCGTAGTGAACGAAGATGTGACGGTAAGCGCATCGTTTGAACGCGATCCTTACGCACCTGTGGAATACTGCATACCGACAGGCACACCCGGTACGGGCCGATATGTCACCACTCTTGTGATATCCGACAACGAAGGCAACCAGCAGTCTGTACAAGGCAATGGCGCCGGCAAAGGATTCACCGACCGCACCAGCACAGTGTTCACCACAATGGCGGGCAACACCGTCACCGTGAATGTGACAGAAGGTGCCGGCGAATGGCAGCACTCCTATTTCTATATAGACTATGGCCGCGACGGCGAATTTGACGTTGACGAAACCAAAGCCATAGCCAACGGCGATCTTGTGACATTCAACTGCTACAGCGTCGACGGCAATACCACTTGGTACAACAGCCTTGGTGAAAAACAAAGTTCCTCGCATAAGAACGTTGTCAACGGTGGTCTGCCATCGTTCACGATCCCCTCTGATCTCGCCCCCGGCGTATATCGCGCACGCTTCCGTCTGGCATGGAGCAATGTCAACCCCTGTGCCCCGCTTAACGATGTCGGCACCGAACAGGGCAAGGCTTGTTTCGACTTCTCAATCCAGATTCAGAGCAACGACTACGAACAGGCACGCACAATCACTGTGGCAAGCAACAATGACACTCTCGGCTCAGTGGCCATCACCGATCCCGTATCAGAGAGCAACACTGTGACAACTGCCCAGAAGGCGGTGACCGTTGAAGCCACTCCTGCAGAAGGTGCCGGCTTCATCAACTGGACGAATGCCGCTAACGAAGTTATATCTGCGGAAACCGTATATACCTACACCGGAGAAACAGATGAAACTTTCACTGCTCATTTCGGCTATAATGTCACTTACAGCGTTTCCGAAGGCGGCAGCGCAACTTTCATGGTCAACGATGAAGAGATCGTAAGCGGACAGGCTGTATCTCCCGAATCAGTACTAACCGTTACCGCCATTGCCGACGCAGGCATGCAGGTGCAGGCCGTAGAAATAAACGGCACTGCAGCCGAGCTTACAGACAACAGCTGCACGGTCAAGATCACTGAAGCCACATCAATCGCTGTCAAGTTCCAGACCATACAATATACCTATCACGCCGCAATCAAAGGCAAAGGCACAGTAGAAGCATGGTCGTCTATCGATGAAGATACTCTGGAGACTCCCGCCGGTTCCCGTTACAATGACGGAGACGCCATCCCATACGGCAGCGACCTGTACCTGTTCTTCATGCCCGCAGAAGGCGAAGATCTGGTTTCGGCCATCCTCTCCGATGGCGAAACGTCCACAGATGTAACCGACTACGTGAAAGAATGGCCCAACTCTACCGGCACTTGCTACATCACCATGGTGACCGTGGCAGGCGACATGACGATTGAAGCCGAGTTCTCGGAACGTTCAGCCATAACAGATCTGACAATCGACGGCGAAAACGACTCTTACGAATACTTTAACATGCAGGGAGTAAAAGTCGGAGCATCCGACCTTGTGCCCGGAATCTACATTGTCCGTCAAGGCAACAAGACATCCAAAGCATTCATCCGCAAATAACCCTAACCAGATTAGCATAAACACAATTAAAGAGGGGTGCCTGTCAGGCACCCCTCTTTAACATTACCATATCAAATGCAACCCCAAAAAGAACTCACCGTCATACTTCGTCCGGCCACGGACAAGGTCTGCCGGTTGATTTTACCGAAGGGCGCATCGCTCCGGACTCACGCAGCCTGTTGCCGAGTTCATCTGACAGAGCTTTCACTATGTCCGGTAATTCCGCCGCCATATCACGGCTCTCGCTTATATCTGTCTCTATATTATAAAGTTCTTTGGTCTGGGTCACATAATTGTAGATCAACTTCCACTGATTTTTGCGGATGGCACAGTTAAGATCAATGCCTGGTCCGGCAAGCCCCCATATATGCGGATAATTCCAAATCAAAGCACGGTCTGACGAGGGGTCACCGGTCCCGTCAATCAACGGAACGAAACTTATTCCGTCAATCGTGTGGCCATAATGTCCCGATTTATCCGAATCAATACCTGCCATATCAAGAATAGACGGATAAAAGTCCTCGATCATTACATACTGGCCGCAGACAGCCCCAGGAGAAGTGCGTCCAGGCCACCTCACAATCATAGGTTCACGTATGCCACCCTCCAACAACGAGCCTTTTCCTGAACGCAACGGGGCATTCTGAGTATGAAGTTCCCCACCCCTCCACTCCGAAGAAGCGGCCAGCCCTCCGTTATCACTCATAAATATAATTATAGTGTTGTCCGCACATCCGTTCTCATCCACCCAGTCCAGCAAGTCACCCAGACTTTTGTCCACACCTTCTATCAATGATACGTATGCAGCTTCTTTTGCCGAAAGACCGCGATCAAGATGTTTTTGAAAAAATCGCGGGTCACGGTCGACAGGCACATGCACTGCATAGTGTGACATATAAAGAAACCATGGCTGATTGTATTTTTTCGCCTTGTCAAGAGCCTTGATGGCCTCATGCGTCAAAGCCTCAGTGGCAAAAGTCCCGGTTCCCCAATACTTTTCAAGGTCTTCAATAGCATTTGCAGCAAGTTTATTTCCAGATTTGTCATGACCGTAATTATACTCGCTGAGATATGTGGCGAGTCCACCTGCGGCAGTACCGGCTACATTCACTTCAAATCCCCAGTGATGAGGATCTTCTCCCGGAGTATCGAATGCTCCGAAATGAGCCTTTCCCACATGTATGGTATGGTACCCGTTATCTTTAAGTTCCTGCACAAAAGAAGGGCCAACAAATGTATTATTTATACCCGGGACTCGGCTTATTCCATTATAATTCCATGACGGCATAACAATGGAGTCACACAGCCCATCCTCAGCTTTGTCGCGATGAAGTGTCCAGTTTGTGACTCCATGACGCGCCGCGTTTACACCGGTGAGCATGCTGCATCGTGAGGGAGAGCTGATAGCACATGCGTAAGCCTGAGTAAATACCATGCCGCTTCCTGCAAGCCGTTCCATATGCAGTGTTGTATATTTACAATTGTTATCGGTGCGCTGCGGTGTGAATTTCACGGATGTATCCTGCCATCCCATATCATCAACCATAAACAATAGAATATTAGGACGTCCGGATAAATCTTGCCCTGTTGCGGCGGCAGTAATCGCCACACTGGAGAAACACATGAGAATTTTTGCAATTCGAGACATGATAATAGTGAATGGTTCGTACAAATTTAGAAAAATCCCATTATCCTTCTATATTTTTATGCTATTTTAATGAACTGATCGAAATATCACTTTATTGGCAAAACAGTTGAATAATCTCATGGATTCTCCCTATCTTTGCATATTCATACAACACAGAGCCAAATTGACATAAATCCGATTTATGAGTAACGACACTAAAACGGGTCAGACATCCGTCATACGTGATCTTCTGCCGGAACCCACGCTTCAACGCCTGCCATGGTATCTGGCATACGTGTGCCAGTTGCGTGCGCAGGGAGTAGAGAATGTATCGTCTACTCAGATCTCAAAGCATTTGAACGTAGACTCTTCTCAAATAGCAAAGGACCTGTCATTTCTGAATATCAGAGGGAAAACGCGCATTGGTTATGATGTGGTGGAGCTGGAGAACACGCTTAAGGATTTTCTGGAATTCGAAAGACAGCACCCGGCTGTAATAATCGGAGTAGGAAGTCTTGGCGCCGCTCTTATTCAGGATTCCGGTCTCACACGCTACGGACTTAACATAGTAGCCGGATTCGATATAGATCCGGACAAGATAGGAGCACATATGTCGGACCGGATTCCGGTATATCACATTGAAGCCATGCAGAAAACGGTGTCGCGGCTTGGTGCGAAAATAGGAATCATAACAGTCCCGCCGGACCAGGCCCAGGCAGCAGCCGATGCAGCGGTCAACGCCGGAGTGAAGGCATTGTGGAACTTTTCACCTCTGAGATTGCGCGCACGCCAAGGAATCGTGATTCAGGACACTTCGATTTACTCACACCTTGCACTGATGTATAACCGTCTGGAGCAACAAAAACGCAACGAAAACTGAAAACTATAATCAAAGACACATCACCGGCAGGATTTCACACCATAGTAGATTCCGCTATGGCACGCAACCGTCAGCCATGGTTCGTGCCTGATTTCGGTGATAACTGGCAGTGGTCCGTAGCGCTGGCCGTGCGCATAAGCAGGCTGGGCAAGTGTATACAGCCAAAATTCGCATCTCGTTATTATGATGCCAGAACCCTGCTGTGGCTTCCATCCTGTTCAAGCCCGCAGGCCCCACAGTGGAGCCAGTGCATGGACGGAGCTGCCATTGCCGGAGACTGGATGCCGCTGACAGAAAACATTATGAATATCAACGGCACCATGTACGACATGGCAGATTTCGGATTCGACAGTTTTATTGCAGAAGCGAGCAAAATAGTCACTCTAAAAACCGGAGATATAATAGCCATGCCGCTTGAATCCTTTAAGGCGAACCCGGCAACAATAGACTCTCACGTGGAACTGTATCTTGACAACTCAATGGCCTTATCTTTCAATATAAAGTAACACATGCCACATCACACACAACGATGAACAAACTGCAAGCAATCGTATCATCAGCCATGGCTGTGGCAACGGCTTTCGCCACAGCAGCCGCAGTCAACAATGATGTGTCCCCTACCCTCTCCCCTGTCCGCTCCTCATCACTCAGTTCCGGCTTATGGATTAAAATCCATATAGATGAAGAAGGCATATATCAGCTTTCACACGAACGCCTTCGCGAGCTTGGCTTCAGTAACCCGAAAAACGTGCATGTCTACGGATATGGGGCGGCTCAACTTATGGACCATAACACAGATACGGCTCCTGACGATCTTCCCGAAGTCTCATCCATTCATGTCGGCGACAAGTTGTTGTGTTATCTTGAATCGACCGACGTGTTTACATATTCTGTTCCTGAAAACACGCTTTCACCATTCATTCAACGCAAACGGAACACATACAGCTCAGGAGCGACATATTTTCTAAGCGACACATCTCCGCTTGCTCCGGCAGGCATTTCCTCCATATCTGCCCCTGCCCTGTCGCAACCGACTGCCGAAGTCAGGACCACACACCAGAGCATCACATATCTTGAAGAGGATCTCACCCTTCCGGCAGAAGGAGGTAACAGTTTTCTCGGACTAAACCTGATCGGAGCCGACCCGACTGTATACTCAATCAATATCACCAAGCCGGCATCGACCGCAGCGTCTGTCGATTACCGCGGCGGCATACACAGCACCACATCCAACAATTATCTGACCCTGACATTCTCCGATCCGTCCATAGCGTCCTCGATCACATACAACCCGGGCCAGACAGCGTCCAAAGCCGGCACATACGACGCATTCAGAGTCTTCTCCAAAGTGGCGGCAGTCAGCCTTCCGTCAACCGACGACGCCACCTACACTTTCCAAGCATCGTTTCCAGGCAATATCAAACGCTACATCTCATTCGCAGCCATTGACTCGTGGGCTTTCAGATATGAGCGGCAAAACGATCTGACAGGCGACAGCAGCCGTCAGATGATATTTTTCGATGTCAGAGAAGATGAACATTTCTCTTTGTCGGGAATCGAACCGGAAACAATGGTGTGGAATGTCGACAATATCCACCGGGTGGTATCCCACGAACTCAACGGAACCATCGGCGCATTCGGAAGGACATCGGACGCCATACGTCTGATCGCATTCAACCCCATAGCCACGTTTCCAGAACCGCATGTGGTAAAAGCGCCTGTTCCGGCTCAGAATCTTCACGCCATGCAGACGCCGGACATGGTGATTGTCACCACTCCTCTCTTCGCCGACTGCGCCAAAGAACTGGCCGAAATCCACATATCACGTCAGGGACTTGATGTCGCCGTCATAATGCAGGAAGATATTTTCAATGAATTCTCCTCCGGCAACAATCACCCCATGGCAGTGCGCCGGTTCCTGAAACTGCTGGACGACCGGACTCCGGGCAAACTTAAATTCCTGCTTCTTTACGGTAGCGGCACAAACTTCAATCATACCCGTCTCACTAACGACGGATCCAATCTGATCACCGCACAGAATGAAGACTTAGGATCCGGCGGAGCTGGATCCGGTCCAGATTCATACGGCAACTATGATGTAACCCGAGCATTCTGCTGCGACGCATATTTCGGGAAACTCGGTCCATTGGCAGAAAACGCCAACGCCTTTGCCAACCCGTTTTTCAAGATCATGAGTCAGCCGATGACCATTGCCGTCGGACGCCTGCCTTTCGAATCTATCACAGAAGCGGTCAACTACAACATAAAAGCGGCCGACTACCTTGACAATCCGCCTACAGTCGCCGCCCCCAACAGAGCCCTGTTCATGTCAGGCTACGCCACCCGTAAAGAGGACATGCACATGGCCGATACCGAATCCATGCTCAAACTGGCAGCTGAAGCCTACGGGCCGCGTCTCACCTCCATACGCGCAGCGCAAAACATGTATGGCACGACCGGTACCGACCTGTATGGCACGGTATCCTCCGACATAAGCCGTATAAACAGCCTGATCACACAAGCCAGGCAGCTGGGCGTGGGCTTCATGACATACTTCGGGCATGGCAGCAACAAACAACTCGGAGAATTCTGGAACACGGAAACCGAACGCGGCATCAGCCATCCGGGTCTCTATCCGGTAGCCTTTTTCGGAACGTGTCATTTCGTGTCGTTCGACGTCCAGAAGCTCAACCTCAGCGCGGCAATGCTGTTCAAGAGCAACGGCGGACCGATAGTAATGGTCGGTGCCGGCCGCCAGGTCTACCAGAACAGAAACACGGCATTCGGCCAACAGTTCACAAAAGACCTTTATGCGGCAGCCGACGGCACCATGCTCGGCAACATATATCTCGACTCCCATAATGCGATGCTGCTGGCCAACAACAAACCGATGATGTGCAACACTATGTGCTACAACTTCTTCGGCGATCCGGCATTGCCGCTATACACGGCCAGCCGGACCATATCGGTCGATGCGGTCAATGGCAACGATGCCGCAGCCGCCACATTATTCCCCGCATCATCAAATACATTATCAGGCACAATCAACGACTATAACGGAAACGTTGATGGCTCGTTTAACGGCATAATCAAGATAGCCGTATACGATCACCCGTTCATAGCCGTAAATACAGCCCCGAATTCATCAAGTCCGACAGTGTCGACCATTGCCGAGATAGAAATGGACCACGAGCAACTCACGGAACTGACAGGAGAAGTCAGAAACGGACGCTTCTCGGTCACCGGCTTCATTCCGAATTCCATCAGACCCGGAGAGAGCAACAGGATCACAATGTATGCTTACACCTCCGACAACAAAATACGAGCAGCCGGATCACTCACAGGAGCGACAATGACCGATACACCGGGAGAAACCGGAGATTATCCGGCACCCGCCATCACTGTATTCCATATCAATTCGCCGGAATATGACGGCTCGGCCATACACGATAAAAGCGTGCGCATCCATGCCACGATTTCCGCTCCGGCAGGATTAAGGACTTCATCTCAGTTCGGCAACTGTCTGCGGCTCACACATAACGGAAACGTGACCGGCACCCCCCAATATATGATCAACAGCACCTCTCCGGGAGAATATACTCTTGTGATGGATCTGGAAAATCTGCCTAACGGCAATCACGAGCTAACGCTCACTGTCACAGACAATCTCCAGCAGCAGACCGATGCCAATCTGTCGTTCAGGATAGAAACACGCCCGGAATCCGAACTTCACATAGACGAAGAGAGTACCGAAGAAATCCGTTTCTCGATTGTACATGAACTGGAAAGCGATGCAGAAGCGGTGGTCATCATAGAAAATCATTCCGGCATACCGGTTGCCAGAATTACCTCAGAAGGCAACACTGCCGTCTGGAACCTGACCGACAACAACGGCTCACGCACGGTTCCTGCCGGACATTATGCCGCATACGTAAAAATTCACGGCATAAGCGGCAATACATCATCCGCAAAAATCCACATCTCTGTACCCTGACAGCCTGCCTGAGCGATTCACTTCCAAACTTTAGACTGCAAAAACTTGTTATATAGGCAATGAGAACTCCGACTCAGGAATTCTCATTGCTTATTTAATTCACACACTTCACGTTTTCAGCCTATTTTTTCCGTGCGCTCATGTCTGTTTGTCATATTATTCATCCTATCAGCGGTTATCTGCCATGCAAATGACTCGATATCGCCTGCTCTGCCCGACACAACGCTGACCTACAAACCCCGTATCAAACCCAAATCGACCAAACGTGACCTCGTACAGATCATAGCCGACTATATCGGATCGGCCAACAAGCCACGCCCGGCTAAAAAATTTGATTTCAGCATAATCGGCGGACCATATTATACATCCGATACAAAACTCGGCATAGGTATTGTTGCCGCCGGTGTGTTCCGCAAAGATCTTAACGACACCATCACCCCGCCAAGCCAGCTGAATATTTACGGTGACGTCTCCATCAACGGCTATTACAAAGTCGGCGTGAGAGGCAACAATATTTTCGGACGTAGAGGAAAAGAGTTCACATACGATTTCTCATTTGAATCGGCTCCCGACAAATTCTGGGGGATAGGATATAAAATGAACAGCAACAACGCCAACGAGACCCGCTACAAGCGTTGGCATGCCAACGCCGACCTCTCGCTGCTGTTTCGTATAGCGCCGGACCTGTATGCAGGTCCGAGACTGCTGCTTGATTTTCTGAACGGAAAAGAGATCACCCGTCCGGAACTGTGGGAAGGACAGGAGTCACGCACTTTTACCGACGGAATAGGCGCATCGCTCGTATATGACACACGCGACAATCCGTTCAATGCCTACAGTGGTCTGTATCTGCGTATGGACCAGATTTTCGCCCCGCGATTTATCGGCAATAAATATGCCTTTTCACTCACCGAAATCACCTTGTGTCAATATCAGAAACTATGGAAAGGCGCCATTCTGGCATCACGCGTACACACCCGTCTGACCTACGGCAACACCCCATGGGGCCTGATGTCTAAATTCGGCGGCAGCTACACCATGCGCGGATATTGGGAAGGGCGCTATAACGACAAATGCTCGGCCGACGTGACTGTGGAACTGCGGCAACATATCTGGCGCAGAAACGGACTTGTGATATGGGGCGGCATAGGTGAGGTATTTCCGAAAGTCAACGGGATATTTCGAGGACAAATTCTATATAACTTCGGCATCGGCTACCGCTGGGAGTTCAAAAAACGCATCAACGTGCGTCTTGACTATGGTTTCGGCCGTGGCGAAAGCGGATTAATATTCAGTATCAATGAAGCGTTTTAACCAACAGACATTTTCAGGCATTCTGATTTGGGCGCAAGCTTTGATGCTTGCCGTCCCCAATGTTGCCCTGTCGGCGGCCGGCCAGCTGCCCCCGGTAGCAGCAGCCGCAAACATACTGCTGCCGGCCGGTATATATCTGCTGCTCATGTCATGGAGCGGAAACATCGGACGCAACATCGTCCTATCCCTGCCACTGACCGTGATTGCCGCGTTTCAGATCGTACTTCTGTATCTTTACGCCGACGGCTCTGTAATCGCCGTGGATATGTTTCTGAACGTAGCTACCACCAACAGCTCCGAAGCCATGGAACTGCTCGGCAATCTCGCCAATGCAGTCATAATCGTTATGATAATGTATCTGCCGGTTCTAACTGCTGGAATTATTTTCTGGACAAGAGGAATCAGAACCTCACACCGACAGCGCCATTTCGCACGCATAACAGGACTGGGAGCAGCGGTGGCAGGAGCAGCAGCCATGGCCATATCATATTCCCTCATACCTCATTATAAAGCGGAATACGATATATTTCCAGTGAACGCACTGTTCAATCTGCAGGAAGCCGTCCACAGAAAAATACGCACCGACAATTATGCCGCTACGTCCAGTGAATATACATTCAATGTATCCAACACCCCGCCCGACAAAACAAGAGAAATCTACGTCGCCGTGGTCGGAGAGACATCGCGCGCTGACAATTATCAGATTTTCGGATATGACCGCTTCACCACCCCCCTGCTCAACACAGTAGACTCTCTTGTGGCATATGAAAAGGTCCTGTCTGAATCCAACACTACCCATAAATCCGTGCCAATGCTTCTGAGCACAATCGAAGCCGATGAATACAATGACTCAATATACGTGAGCAAATCCATCATCACGGCATTTAAAGAAGCCGGATTCCATACGGCTTTTCTGTCCATGCAATCACGCAACAGATCCTTCATAGACTTTTTCGGAGAAGAAGCCGACACCACCATATTCATCAGGGAACAACACGCAACAGCCAACGGACAAAACATTACTGACCTTGATATTCTGCCATACTTGGACTCGCTGCTCGTTTCCATCCCGGACCAGAAAGTGCTGATAGTGCTGCATCTCTACGGTTCTCATTTCAATTACAACGACAGATATAACCGCAGCGACGTGTTTTTTCTCCCTGATAAGACCGCCGATGCGTCCCCGGCAAACCGCACCCAGCTGATCAATGCCTACGACAATACGATACGCCACACAGACCGTCTGCTGTATCAACTGATCCAACGGCTCGACACTATCGGATGCCCCGGAGCCATGCTATACACAAGCGATCATGGCGAAGATATATTCGATGACGGACGACTACGCTTCCTCCATGCCTCTCCGTCGCCGACATTCACACAGTTGCATGTGCCGTTAATCCTTTGGGCCAACGAAGAATACCGTAACATAAAACCACAAAAATGGCGCGCGGCACACGCCGCACGCCATGATGAAATATCGTCAAGCGAATCGTTCTCCCACACTTTACTCGACATGGCCGATATCGCTACTCCGAGACTCAAACCTCAGTCGGCCATTACCTCAGGCAAATTCGAACCTGTGACACACAGGCAATTTCTGAACGACCGCAACAGATCCGTCAATCTGATCCGCGCCGGCTTCACTCAGTATGATCTGGAGATGATGCAAAAGTGGGATATGGTCGCTCCGTCATTTACTGATGGCCGCTGACGGCCACCGAACGGTCTATTTTGAGAACAAGCCCCTGAAGCACCTTGCCGGGTCCTACCTCAACGAATTCAGTAGCGCCGTCGGAAATCATGTTTTTGACTGTCTGAGTCCAACGTACCGGAGCCGTAAGCTGTGCCACCAGGTTAGCCTTGATTTCTGCCGGATCAGTGTGTGGACGAGCGTCTACATTCTGATATACGGGGCAGACGGGTGTGTGGAATTCAGTCACTTCGATAGCAGCTGCCAACTCGGCACGGGCAGGCTCCATACAGGGAGAATGGAAACCGCCGCCCACAGGTAATTTGAGCGCCCTCTTGGCTCCTGCAGCAAGCAGTTTCTCACATGCGGCATCAATTGCAGCGACCTCGCCAGAGATCACAAGCTGTCCGGGGCAGTTATAGTTGGCGCACACAACCACACCTTCAATTCCTGCACATGCTTCTTCAACCACCTCATCGGGAAGAGCGAGAATAGCCGCCATGGTGGAGGGATTGCTCTCACATGCTTTCTGCATTGCCTGCGCACGGGCCGAAACAAGCTTCAGACCATCTTCAAAATTCAGCGCTCCGGCAGCTACCAATGCGGAAAATTCGCCAAGCGAATGTCCGGCAACCATGTCGGGCTTAAACTCCTCACCCAGAGCCTTGGCCAGAATAACCGAATGCAGGAAAATGGCCGGCTGTGTCACCTTGGTCTGCTTAAGGTCTTCAGGAGTACCCTCAAACATCAGGTCAGTGATACGGAAACCGAGAATTTCATTTGCTTTTTCAAAGAGCGCACGGGCCTCTTCGTTGTTGTCATACAGATCCTTACCCATGCCCACAAACTGAGCACCCTGGCCAGGAAATACGAATGCTTTCATAATCAATTAATTGCGTGATTACTTAAATTATAGTCTTTTTAACGGCGCAAATTTACGGAAAAATTTCAGTAATCACAACGCGCACCCTCCAAAAAGTCCGGCAACACACGCTTCAGCGGTTGCCATACATAGTTTCATAATACTTTTCATATTCTCCGGAAGTGATCTTGTCCATCCATTCCTGATTGTCAAGATACCAACGGACCGTTTTTTCTATCCCCTCCTCAAACTGTAGCGAGGGCTCCCATCCAAGCTCACGCTTGAGTTTAGACGAGTCTATGGCATATCGCAGATCATGCCCCTTACGATCTGTCACATAAGTGATCAGACTGTCGCTATGTCCTTCGGGATTTCCGAGCAGACGGTCCACCGTGCGGATCACCACCTTTACCAGATCTATGTTTTTCCACTCGTTGAATCCTCCTATGTTGTATGTCTCTGAGGGGTTGCCTTTATGAAAAATCAAATCAATGGCACGGGCATGGTCTTCGACAAACAGCCAGTCACGTACATTCTCCCCACGGCCATAAACCGGAAGTGGCTTACCATGACGGATATTATTGATAAACAGCGGTATGAGCTTCTCGGGAAACTGATATGGCCCATAATTGTTGGAACAGTTGGTAATCAGAGTCGGCATCCCGTATGTGTCATGATACGACCTAACAAAATGATCGCTGGACGCTTTCGATGCGGAATATGGGCTGTGCGGATCATATTTTGTCGTTTCCACAAACAGCTCGTCACCATAAGGCGACTCGGTGCGGCCGGAAGCAAACGACAAGGCGCCATAGACCTCATCCGTGGAAATATGATAAAACAGCTTACCGCCGTAGCCCTCTGGACGTGACTCCCAGTGCTCCTTGGCAGCCTGCAGCAGCGACAAAGTGCCCAATACGTTCGTACGCGCAAACACAAACGGATCGGCAATCGAACGGTCTACGTGGCTCTCGGCAGCCAGATGTATTACACCGTCAATGTCATACACTCGGAATATACGCCGCATATCGTCCAAATCGACAATATCAGCCCTGACAAAGTCATAGTTCGGCGCATCCTCCACATCTTTGAGATTCTCCAGATTGCCGGCATACGTAAGTTTGTCAAGATTCACAATTCTGTACTCCGGATATTTATTCACAAAAAGGCGGACCACGTGATTGCCGATGAATCCGGCACCTCCTGTAATCAATATATTTCTTTTACCCATCATCGTTTATAATATAAATCAGCTATTCATACAGATTCTGAAAACCGGCGCTATCGATTTCCTCCACTACCTTTATCAGGTATTTACCATAATCATTTCTGATCATTGGCTGCGCCAGCCCGATGATACGGTCTCTGGAAATCCAGCCTTTGCGGTAGGCTATTCCTTCCAGACAGCCAATCTTCAGGCCCTGCCTTTTCTCAAGGACCTCCACATAAATGGACGCCTCTGCCAGAGAGTCGTGAGTCCCTGTATCGAGCCACGCGAATCCACGGCCCAGCAGCTGTATTTTCAGCTTCTGCTCATCGAGATATGCCTGGTTCAATGTCGTTATCTCCAGTTCGCCCCTTGCCGAAGGCTTTATTTCCTTTGCTTTCTTCACCACAGAATTAGGATAGAAATACAACCCTACCACAGCATAATGGGATTTAGGCTTGCTCGGCTTTTCCTCAAGAGACACACAGTTTCCTTCCGCATCAAACTCAGCCACACCGTACCTTTCCGGATCATTGACCCAGTATCCGAAGATGGTAGCATTGTCGTTGTCCTCGGCATCACGTACGGCTTGGGTCAGTTTCGGCACGAAATAGCTGCCGTGAAAAATATTGTCACCCAGCACCAGACACACCGCATCGTCACCGATAAATTCATCGCCTATAATAAATGCCTGAGCCAGACCGTCAGGCGATGGCTGGACCGCATATTCAAGCCTTACTCCAAAATCAGAGCCATCGCCGAGCAGACGCCGGAAAGATGGCAGATCATGAGGTGTGGTGATAACAAGTATATCCCTTATGCCGGCGAGCATCAGCACCGAAATAGGATAATATATCATAGGCTTGTCATATATAGGCAGCAACTGCTTTGACACGCCTTTTGTTATCGGATACAAGCGGGTTCCGGATCCACCGGCCAACACAATTCCTTTCATACTCTAATGTGGGTTAATCAAACCTTGCTAACCTCCGCCGGCAGCAGTGCACTGCCAAATATACACATTACCGTCAGAGATGCTCCAAAGATACTAACATTTCACAATGTCCGCGACATCATTAACCTATTTTATTAATATTATCTCAGTTGACAATCACATCGGAGAAATATCGGGAAAATAACGCACGGGCCATATCAAGTTGCTCCGGGGTGTTTTTAGGAATGTCTTTCAGTTTATAATCCAGGCCCATGGCGGCGTATTTGTGCACCCCCAGTGTATGATACGGAAGGATTTCAACGCGCTCTATGTTTTCATACGTTCCGAATTCCCGGCAAAGGGCTTCAATGTCTGCCGGATTGTCGCTGATTCCCGGCACAAGAACATAACGAAGCCACATAGGCCGTCCATGGTCACGCAGCCACCGGGCCGTGGCAAGGGTGTTGGCATTGGACACCCCCGTCAGAGCTTTATGAGCAGCAGGATTGAACTGCTTTACATCAAGTAGCACAAGATCCGTAAGCCCGAGCAGTTCGTCGACAGCAGGCGTACGTATGGCACCGTTCGAATCCAGGCATATATGTATGCCCGCTTCTTTAAGCCGCCTGAACAGCGGCAACAGTTCGGCGGCCTGTAGGGTAGGCTCGCCGCCTGAGAACGTGATTCCGCCGCGCCGACCGAAAAACGGTTTCTGATCTATTGCCATAGACAGGATTTCGTCTGTCACGGTGGGCACCCCACCCTGTAGGTTTATCGTATCAGGGTTTGCGCAATAAAGGCAACGAAAAGGACATCCCTGCAGGAAAACGACGAGCCGGAGACCCGGCCCGTCGAATGTTCCCATACTTTCATAGGAGTGTACGTTGATCATCTGTCGGCTTACATGCTCTCGTGGAACGAACGGCTGATAACCTCCAGCTGATGCTCACGGCTCAGTTTCACGAAATTCACGGCATAGCCGCTCACCCTTATGGTGAGCTGAGGATATTTTTCTGGATGTTCCATGGCGTCAAGCAGCATTTCGCGGTTAAGGACATTGACATTCAGATGATGCGCGCCCTTGGTGAAGTATCCGTCCATCATGGTCACCAGATTTTCCACCCTCTCGGCGTCCGTGGGACCGAGAGATTTCGGAATTATGCTGAACGTATTGGATATGCCGTCCTGTGAATCGCGGTAGCGGAGTTTGGCTACCGAGCTAAGAGAAGCAATAGCGCCTTTCTTGTCTCTACCGTGCATGGGATTGGCTCCGGGAGCGAACGGCACTCCCTTGGCGCGGCCGTCGGGCGTAGCGCCGGTTTTTTTGCCATACATCACATTGGATGTGATGGTAAGAAGCGACAATGTCGGACGGGCATCTTTATATACCGGCAATTTTTTCAGTTCCTCGCTGAAATAATACACCAGGTCCACGCCAAGATGATCAACACGGTCGTCATTGTTGCCGAAACAAGGAAATTCGCCCTCGATATCAAAACTTTCAGTCAGGCCGATCTCATTGCGGCGCGCCTTGACTTTAGCATTCTTGATTGCCGACAGCGAATCTATAGCGATGGACAATCCTGCCACACCGTAAGCGAGATTGATACGGGGGTTGGTATCGACGAAAGCCATCTGGGCTTTCTCGTAGTAGTATTTGTCATGCATATAATGTATGATGTTCATCGCTTCATTATACACACGGGCCACTTCGGTCAGCACCTTTTTGTAGTTGGCCATCACTTCTTCAAAGTGCAGTTCGTCGGACGTCAGCACCGGAATGCCCTCAATCATCACTGTGCCGGTATTTTCACATCTGCCGCCGTTTATTGCAAGCAGCAGAGCCTTGGCCAGATTCGCACGCGCTCCGAAGAACTGGATCTGACGGCCTATGGCCTGATAGCTCACACAGCATGCTATACCGTAGTCATCACAATTGCGCACCTCGCGCATCAGGTCATCGTTTTCATACTGTATGGAGCTGGTGTCCACACTTACCTTCGCACAAAAATCCTTGAACCCTTCTGGCAGATCGGGACTCCAGAGCACTGTCATGTTAGGCTCGGGGCTCGGGCCGAGATTGTAGAGGGTCTGCAGGAACCTGAACGATGTCTTGGTCACTTTCACACGGCCATCATTGAAACGTCCTCCAAGCGCTTCCGTCACCCATGTGGGATCTCCGGCAAATATATCATTGTAAGACGACATGCGCAGATGACGCACCATACGGAGTTTGATCACAAACTGGTCTATCAGTTCCTGGGCGAAAGTCTCGTCAATTTTACCGTGAGCCAGATCATATTCGATAAAAATATCAAGAAATGAGCTGACATTGCCCAGCGACATCGCCGCGCCGTCCTGCTCTTTGACAGCAGCCAGATAGGCCATATACACCCACTGGACAGCCTCCTGGGCCGATGTGGCCGGGCGGCCGAGATCAAGCCCGTAATATTCACCCATGGTCTTGATTTCAGACAAAGCCTTGATCTGCTCGGACACTTCTTCCCGCAGACGTATGGTGGCGTCGGTCATCGGGCCACACAGCCGGAGCAGGTCCTGATGCTTGGCTTCAATCAGGCGATCCACTCCATATAGAGCCAGACGGCGATAGTCGCCGATGATACGGCCGCGCGCATAGTTGTCAGGCAGACCTGTCAGAAATCCGAGCGACCGGAAACGGCGTATCTCTTCGGTGTATACATCAAACACACCGTCATTATGCGTCTTGCGGTAATGCGCAAAAATATCTTTTACCTTAGCCGGCAGTTCTACACCGTTTTCCAAGCAAGCCTTTTCCACCACTTTTATACCGCCGAAAGGCTTGATGGCACGCCGGAGCAGCTCGTCAGTCTGCAATCCGACGATAAGCTCGTTATCACGGTCGATATACCCGGCTTTATGAGACGTGATTGTGGATATAACCTCAGCATCAATGGAACGAACACCATTGTTGCGGCGTTCTTCCTCGAGGGCTTGCAAACAGATATCCCAGACACGCCTGGTGCGCTCTGTCGGACCCTTCAGAAAAGAAGCGTCGCCTGTGTAAGGTACAATGTTTTTACTTACGAAGTCTGCCACGTTAATCTCACGAGACCACACTCCGTCGGTGAAAATGGTGTTTAATTCCATAAAATCGTATGGGGTTGTATATAATTAATGAATGGTATATATTATGTCAGCGCACTTCAACAGTGAGCTTGGCATAAGCACGCTCGGCTTTTGCTCGGGCTTCGTCCACAGAATCGGCCGTAGACAGAATCACTCCCATGCGACGGTGACCGCACACTTCAGGCTTTCCGAAAACGCGCAACTGAGTGCCCGGTTCTGCAAGAACGTCAACAAGATTACCGAACTCCACATCAGTGCCGTTGCCTTCAACGACCACGGCACACGAAGCCGACGGGCCGTAGAAACGTATGGCCGGAACAGGCAGGCCGAGCACAGCCCGGGCATGAAGGGCGAATTCACTCAGATCCTGCGAAATCATAGTCACCATTCCCGTATCATGGGGACGCGGCGACACCTCTGAAAATATGACTTCATCGCCTTTGACAAACAGTTCTACGCCGAAAAGGCCGTATCCGCCAAGCGCGTCTGTCACTTTAGCGGCAATAGCGCGCGCCCGCTGGAGCGCCAACGGGGTCATTGGCTGCGGCTGCCATGAGTAGCGGTAGTCTCCGTTTTCCTGAATATGGCCTACGGGTTCGCAGAATGCCGTACCCGAACAGCTTCTTACTGTCAGCAACGTTATTTCATAATCAAAATCGACAAAGCCTTCCACAATCACACGGCCCGCTCCGGCACGTCCGCCTTCCTGAGCTTCTTTCCATGCGCCTTCTATCTGGTCGGCATGGCGCACTGTGCTCTGGCCGTGACCGCTGGAACTCATGACAGGCTTGACCACACAAGGCATTCCGATATGCTCTACCGCGGCAATGAATTCCTCGCGAGTAGACGCAAAACGATACGGCGATGTGGGCAACTGCAATTCTTCTGCCGCCAGACGCCTTATGCCCTCTCTGTTCATGGTGAGCCATGCAGCGCTTGCCGTAGGGGTGACATTGTAGCCCTCTTTCTCCAGTTCAACAAGCACCGGAGTCGCTATAGCCTCAACCTCCGGAATAATGTGGTCCGGACGTTCCAGCTCGATCACGCGGCGCAGTTCCTGCCCGTCAAGCATGTTAAACACATGGCACCTGTCAGCCACCTGCATTGCCGGAGCTCCGGCATATTTATCACAAGCCACTACTTCCACGCCGTAACGCTGAAGTTCTATGGCCACCTCTTTTCCTAACTCTCCGCTGCCGAGCAGCAGGGCCTTGCGGCCACGACATAGCTTGCAATTCATTTTATCCGTATTTGCTTATTTTATGAAGTTGGGCTTCATTGAGGATGCGTATACGCCGTCCGTCCACGGTGATAAGATGCTCTGTGACAAACGCCGACAATGTCCTTATGGCATTGGATGTGGTCATATTGGAAAGATTAGCCAGATCCTCGCGGCTCATATAGATGCGCAATGTGGATGAATCCTCCTCATAACCGTAATTCTCTATCAGCACGATCAACGCTTCAGCCAGACGTCCGCGTATATGCTTTTGTGTAAGATTCACAATCTTGGTGTCAGAACTTCCAAGATTGCGTGCGAGTTCATGAATGAAGAAAAGAGCCACACGGCTGTTCTTCTCTATCAGCTGATCCACGATCGACAGCGGCAATGTACCCACGGTGCTCTGTTCAAAAGCTGATGCCGAGCTAACGTAAAGTTCGCCCGCAAAGTGAGCACGATAGCCGAAGTATTGTACCGGACGGATCAAACGGATGATCTGAGACCGTCCGCCAATGCCCTCTTTCCATTTTTTCACTTTACCCCTGATCAGGCACCATAACATTTCCGGCTGATCTTTCTCAGCATATATCACCTGATTCTTCTTAAAATGATGAAGCGTAAAGTTCTCCATCACCAGACGCTTTTCTTCTGGAGTGAACACTGACCAAAGATCGGCAAGATCTTCGCTGATTACTTGTTCAAGAACTTCTCTTATCATAGCGTACCGTTGTTATCGGCACAAAGATAAGAATTTTTCACGATACTGGCAAACCGGCCATTACCCGACATGTAGCGACCGGCAGCAATGGAAACAGTAGATCGGGCGCGGCTGTCAGCATCGGCCGCGCCCGATATGTCCGTCAGTTATATTCAGTCTTCAGACGAAGTCTCGGAGTATGCTTTCAGAAGTTTTTCCTGAACATCCGCAGGCACGAGTTCATATCCATTGAACTTCATCGAGAACGAAGACCGGCCTCCGGTGATTGAGCTGAGAGCCGTGCTGTAGGACGCCATTTCCTTAAGCGGCACACGCGCCGATATTTTCTCAAAACCGTTCTCACTGCTCATGCCCATGATTATGGCCCTGCGTCCCTGCAGATCGCTCATCACGTCGCCCATCACATCGGCCGGAACCATCACATCCACATCGTATATAGGCTCCAGAACCTTTGGATTGGCGCTGCGGAAAGCCTCACTGAAGGCATTGCGTCCGGCCAGGCGGAAAGAGATTTCGTTTGAATCCACCGGGTGCATCTTGCCATCGTATATGCACACTCTCACATCACGGGCATACGAACCGGTAAGCGGCCCCTGCTCCATACGGTCCATCAGGCCCTTGACTATAGCCGGAATAAAGCGGGCGTCAATGGCGCCGCCGACAATACAGTTGTGGACCACCAGTTTTCCGCCCCAGCCGAGAGGAATCTCCTGGGTATCACGGACACTCATCTTATATTCCTGATTTCCGAATTTATAGGTATCCGGGGCAGGCATGCCTTCTGTGTAAGGCTCAATTATCAGGTGCACCTCGCCGAACTGACCGGCGCCGCCGCTCTGTTTTTTATGGCGATAGTCGGCACGGGCAGCCTTGGTGATAGTTTCGCGATATGGAATTTTAGGCTCCTCAAACACGATCGGCAGCTTATCATTGTTTTCTACACGCCATTTGAGCGTACGAAGATGAAATTCGCCCTGACCGCCCACAATCGTCTGCTTGAGTTCCTTGCTCTGTTCCACAACCCATGTGGGATCCTCCTCGTGCATACGAGTCAGAATTTCCATGAGTTTTTCGGCATCACTCTCGGTAACGGGCCTGATGGCTCTGAGATATTTCGGTTCGGGGTATTTAATGAAATCATACGCATATTCACAGCCCTTTTCATTGAGCGTATTGCCCGTGCGCACATCTTTGAGTTTCACGGTAGCACCAATATCGCCTGCACAGAGCTTGTCGATCTGCGTACGAATCTGGCCGCACACACAGTAAATCTGAGCTATGCGCTCCTTGCTCTCGCGGCTCACGTTGTTCAGATCCACGCCGGCCGACAGAGTGCCGCTCATCACCTTGAAGTAGCTCACTTCGCCGATATGCGGCTCCACCGATGTCTTGAACACATAAAGACTAAGCGGTCCGTTGCTGTCGGGCTTCACTTCTTCGCCGGCGGCATCGACCGGTGCAGGCATATCCTCGACAAAAGGCACCACGTTTCCAAGGAATTCCATCATGCGCCGCACACCCATGTCTTTCATGGCGCTCACGCAGAAAACAGGATAGATCGACCTATCCACCAATCCCTTACGGATACCTTCGCGCATTTCATCCTCGGAAAGATGGCCTTGATCAAAGAACTTCTCCATCAAGGTCTCATCGTTCTCGGCCGCAGCCTCAACCAGCTGCTGGTGCAGCTCACGCGCATGCTCCATCTGATCCTCCGGAATATCAGAAATAACAGGTACACCACCGTCGGGTCCCCATTCATATTTCTTCATCAGCAGCACATCAATCATCGCGTTAAAGCCGGGACCACATGCCAGCGGATACTGAATGGGGATAACCTTTTTGCCAAACACTTCACGCATCTGCTCAAGCACATTTTCATAATCGGCCTTCTCCCCGTCAAGCTGATTCATCGCAAAGATAACAGGCTTGCGCAACGAAGCCGTGGTGCGGAATATATTCTGCGTGCCCACTTCCACGCCATACTGTGCATCAATCACAATCACACCGGTGTCCGTGACATTCAGCGCAGTTATAGCTCCGCCCACAAAGTCATCCGCCCCGGGACAGTCGATAAAATTCAACTTGCGGCCAAGAAACTCCGCATAAAATATAGTGGGAAACACCGAGTATCCATATTCTTTTTCCACCGGAAAATAATCACATACCGTATTCTGTGCGCCGATAGTGCCACGACGTTTTATCACCCCACACTCGAAGAGCATAGCTTCCGCGAGTGTGGTTTTGCCGGAACCCTTGCTGCCGAGCAGGGCTATGTTTTTGATTTCCTTTGTTTCGTAAACTTTCATAACTTTATCATGGATTAGAGTTAGTTTGTAAATCAAGAATCGAGCCGCAAATTACACATAATTTCTTAGCATCCCATCATCCCCCGGCATGTTTCACAACATAAACAGACACACGAAACCGGGCCGCGTATCCTCGTCAGGAAACGCGACCCGGTAAATTTCACATCCGCATTCAGCGGAATCCCGGATTACTTGCAGCCGAGATGATCCGACACGGTCAGGCTCTTACGGCCTTTTGCACGACGGCGGGCGAGAACCTTGCGGCCATCGGCGGTCGCCATTCTTTCACGGAAACCGTGCTTGTTGACTCTCTTGCGGTTTGAAGGTTGGAATGTTCTTTTCATCGCGATAAATAATTGTGTTTACGTAAATTTCTTTATTTCCGAGGTGCAAAGGTAAGCATTCTTTTTCATTCCTCCAAATTTTACAAAACCGTGATACAGAATCACGCACAACGGCATCCCATCAATATTAATTGTCCGATTGGTGGATTTGTCTTAACTTTGCCAGCATGAACATCTATAAACTGCTGAAAATGGCGGCCGGAGAAAAAACGCCAGGATTTGTCAAATTATTAGGGCTATGGACCATGCACTCATGCAGGCGACGCTATATAGGGGTATTTTTAGACCCGGTGCTCGCATGCAATCTGCGATGCCGCATGTGCTTTTTCAGCGACGACACCATGCGGGCAGGCATGACAGGCACCATCTCCGAGGAACGGCTGGCCCTGATAGAGCACGCTTTTTTTCACCGGGCCTTGAAATTGCAGATAGGATGCGGAGCCGAACCTACCCTATATCCACGTCTGGCTGAAATAATAGCCCGCGGCAAAAATGCCGGTGTTCCATATATCTCTCTTATCACCAACGGACAGCTGATAGCATCCGGCAAAGTAAGCCTGCCGGATCTTGTCAAAGCCGGCCTGAACGAGATCACTCTCTCCATGCACGGCACACGCCAGGAAACATACGAGCATCTGATGACCGGAGCAAAATTCAGCAATCTCCTGACATTATTAAATATAATACAGGGTATCAAAAAAGAACACCCAAAGTTCCGAGTAAGAGTAAACTTCACCGTAAACTCTCTGAACGTGCATGATCTGGAGGGATCCGGATTCTGGGACATCTGGCCTGAAGGCCTGCAGCCGGACATCGTGCAACTGCGGCCCGTGCAGAAACTTGGAGAAAGCGCATGGACGGACTTCGATCCACGCCCTCTGAAAGAACATTATGACGCATCAATCAGCTCTGTAGCAGCCGAATGCCGGCACAAAGGCATCACATGCATAGCCCCGTCAAAGCACCAGATAGACGAGGTGGCCACACCGCAGGATGGAGTCAGCGCCATGATTGAAGATATTACTTATTGCTATGTGTCGCCACGCGAATGCTACAAGCCGGACTTCAATCCGGCCACAGACACATTTGAAATCTATCACAGACGTCACCGCACAGCCCACAGACTTTTCCGCGCAGCATTCTCACGCAAACTCCGCGACCGCGGACGCCACATATCCAAGAAACTGAACTACACTGTAAAATAAAGTTTTTTTGGCCGTGTAAACAGGAATTATTACTTTTGCGACAATCAAAACTTCACAATATATTATGTTAAGCGACAAAATTCAAGCTGCTCTCAACGAGCAAATCAATGCCGAACTCTGGTCGGCATATCTTTATCTGTCAATGGGCATGTACTATGAGCACAAAGGTCTGCCCGGCGTTGCAAACTGGTTTAAAATCCAGTTCAAAGAAGAACAGGCCCACGCCGAAATCTTCATGAACTACCTGAACCGCCGCGGTGCGCGCGTTGTCCTCAAACCCATAGCGGAAGTTCCGGTTGACGGATGGGATACTCCGGCCGATGTGTTTAAGGCTACCTTGTCCCATGAGCAGACCGTGACAGCTCTTATCAACAATCTCTATGCGATGGCGGAAGCCGAGCACGACTATGCTACCCGCGACTGCCTTACATGGTTTGTCAACGAGCAGGTTGAAGAAGAAGAAAACGCCCAGGCGCTGATCGACAAGTTCACCCTTGTGGGCGACAACGGAATGGGTCTCTACACACTCGACCGTGAACTCGCAGCAAGAACATTCGTTGCACCGGCCATTCTCACCAAAGAATAACAGAAATAGATTTTCTCACATAACAATATATAGAAGACGGGGTATTGTGCCCCGTCTTTGTCAACTATCAAACATCCTCTCAGAATGTCAACCAACACCACTGACAACCAGCGCAAGATCACGACCATCCGTCTCGCCCAGATGAAAGAGCAAGGCGAGAAAATCTCAATGATCACAGCCTACGACTATTCCATGGCGACTCTCATGGATCAGGCCGGCATAGATGTGATTCTGGTAGGCGATTCAGCCGCCAATGTCATGGCCGGCCACTCCACCACGCTGCCAATCACTCTCGACCAGATGATCTACCACGGACAATGCGTGGTGCGCGGCGTGAAACGTGCCATGGTTGTGGTGGATCTTCCCTTCGGATCATATCAGGGCAATCCCGACGTCGCGCTGGCATCAGCCATACGCATCATAAAGGAGACCGGGGCCGAAGCTGTGAAAATGGAAGGCGGTGAAGAGATTCTCGACGGAGTCAGGCGCATCCTTTCCGCCGGTATTCCGGTAATGGCTCATTTAGGTCTCACGCCACAAAGCATCAACAAATTCGGCACCTACAACGTGCGGGCCAAATCCGACGCCGAGGCCCAGAAACTGAAACACGACGCCCTGATGCTTCAGGAAGCCGGCTGCTTCGCTCTGGTTATGGAGAAAATCCCAGCTGCGCTCGCCACCGAAGTCTCGTCGTCGCTCTACATACCGACAATCGGCATAGGCGCCGGCGCCGGAACGGACGGACAGGTGCTTGTGATGCAGGACATGCTCGGAATCAATCAGGGCTTCTCGCCGAAATTCCTCCGCCGCTATGCCGACCTGGCCACTGAGATAAAAAATGCCGTGGGCAATTACATCAACGACGTCAAGTCCGGCGATTTCCCCAACGACAGCGAGCACTATTAAGTCATATTGACACTTTTTATTTGGCGTGTCCGAATTATTTTGTGTAAATTAGCGCTCTGAACTGACATTAACAAAACCAATAACCAAAGAATACACCCATCAGATAATGGCAAAAGTCGTTATAATCGGAGCTGGCGGCGTAGGCACCGTCGTAGCCCACAAATGCGCCCAACACCCTGAAGTGTTCGGTCCTATTGTGATCGCGTCACGTACAAAAAGCAAATGCGACGCCGTAGCCGATTCCATACGCAAAGCCGTGCCACAGGCTCCCGAGATCTACACCGACCGTGTGGATGCTGACAGCGTTCCTGAGCTTGTGGAACTGCTCAACCGCCACAAGCCCGTGCTTGTCATCAACGTAGCCCTCCCCTATCAGGACCTCACGATCATGGACGCATGTCTGGAATGCGGGGTCAATTATCTCGACACGGCCAACTATGAGCCGAAAGACGAAGCTCATTTCGAATACAGCTGGCAGTGGGCCTATCGCGAACGCTTCGAGAAAGCCGGCCTGACCGCCATTCTCGGATGCGGCTTCGACCCGGGAGTAAGCGGCGTGTTCACCGCATACGCAGCCAAGCACCATTTCTCAGAGATGGAATATCTCGACATCGTCGACTGCAATGCCGGAGACCACGGAAAAGCTTTTGCCACCAACTTCAACCCCGAAATCAACATCCGGGAAATCACTCAAAACGGACGCTACTGGCAGGACGGCAAATGGGTGACCACCGGACCGCTGGAGATACACGGATCTCTGACCTACCCGCGCATCGGCGCGCGTGAAAGCTATCTGCTCTATCACGAAGAACTGGAATCCCTCGTCCAGAACTATCCCACGATCAAGCGTGCCCGTTTCTGGATGACATTCGGACAGGAATATCTCACCCATCTGCGCGTGATCCAGAACATAGGCATGGCCCGCATCGACGAAGTGGACTATAACGGCACCAAGATCGTTCCTCTCCAGTTCCTCAAAGCCGTATTGCCCAATCCGCAGGACCTTGGCGAAAACTACCACGGAGAGACATCCATCGGCTGCCGCATATCCGGCAAAGACAAGAACGGCAATCCGCTCACATACTACATATACAACAACTGCAGCCACGAAGCGGCCTACCGCGAGACAGGCATGCAGGCAGTGAGCTACACCACCGGAGTCCCCGCCATGGTGGGCGCCATGATGTTCCTCACCGGAGAATGGGTGAAACCCGGCGTACACAATGTCGAGGAATTCAATCCGGATCCGTTCCTTCAACAACTCGCCACCGACGGACTTCCCTGGGAAGAAATCATCGGCGGAGACCTCGAAGTGGACAAACTGTAAACGGAGTTTATGTATTACCAGAACTCTATCATAGCAACAATAACTCTTAACTTTTTCTGATCCCCATGAACAAACCTTATGTTCTCGGCATTGACATAGGAGGCACCAACACCGTCTATGGAATAGTTGATGCCCGCGGCACTGTGATAGCATCAGGAGCCATCAAGACCAAAAAGCACGAAATCTTCAACGATTATATCAACGAACTTCACGAAGAAGTGACAAAACTGCTTGTGGCCAACGACGCCGTAGGCAAAATCTTCGGCATCGGAGTCGGCGCCCCCAACGCCAATTTCTACACAGGCAACATCGAGGACGCGGCAAATCTGCAATGGAAAGGCGTGTTGCCGCTGGGACGCACACTGGAAGAGAAGTTCGGCATTCCGGTAGCCGTGACCAATGACGCCAACGCCGCAGCCATCGGCGAAATGACATACGGCGCAGCCCGTGGCATGAAAGACTTCATTATGATCACCCTCGGCACCGGAGTAGGCTCCGGAATCGTATGCGGAGGACAGATGATCTATGGAGCCGACGGCATGGCCGGCGAACTCGGACATACTATAGCACGCCGCGGCGGACGTCCGTGCGGCTGCAGCCGCAAAGGCTGCCTGGAAACATACTGCTCGGCAACCGGAGTGGTGCGTTCGGCGCTTGAATTTCTGGATGCGCAGGCTTCCGTTCCGTCGCTTCTGAGAAACATTCCCTCTGACGAACTGACATCAAAAGACGTATATGACGCCGCCAAAGCAGGCGATGCCATTGCCCTCAGCGTGTTTGAATTCACCGGGCGTATTCTCGGCGAGATGCTGGCCGACTTCGCGGCATTCACATCGCCTGAGGCCTTCATAATCTTCGGAGGCCTGGCCAAGAGCGGAGAAATGCTCATGAAACCGCTTAAGGAATCATTCGAAGCCAACCTTCTCAGCTACCAGAAAGGCAAGATACGGATACTGCTGTCCGAACTGAAAGAAGCTGATGCTGCCGTGCTCGGCGCAAGCGCCCTCGGCTGGGAAGCAAAACCCTCCACACCCGCCTGATTTCAATTAGATGACTTTCGCAGAAAAAACTTACGATATATTCAGTGACGCCACAAGTTCATATCATGTGGCCGACCACGTTGACGCACCTTCATCGAACCCTCATCCCGAGGGTTCGATAGAAGCCGTGCTATGGGCAAAAAACTACATTGACGCCGTCCAGTGGCATCTTGAAGACATAATCCGCGACCCCGACATCGACCCGGTGGAAGCATTGGCTATAAAACGCCGCATAGACAAATCCAATCAGGACCGCACAGACATGGTGGAGGAACTCGACACATTCTTCCGCTCTAAATTTGCCGACGTGAGCCCGCTGCCCGACGCCACCATCAACACCGAAAGCCCGGCATGGGCACTTGACCGCCTGTCTATTCTCGCGCTCAAAATTTACCACATGCAGGCAGAGACGTCGCGCGACGACGCCGACAGCGCCCATCGTTCCAGATGCGCGGCCAAACTGGATGTGCTCACCGAGCAGCGTGCAGACCTCATATCGGCAATAGACCGTCTTCTGGACGACATCGCCGCCGGCAAAAAGTATATGAAGGTGTACCGGCAAATGAAGATGTACAACGATCCGGACACCAACCCAGTGCTTTATGGCGGCAAACAGTGACGATGACATAGACATACGTTCAGAAGCCCGCCGGCCGCACTCCGACACGGAACGCGACTTCGAGAAGGCGCTCCGCCCCTCGCTGTTCGGTGCATTCAGTGGTCAGGAAAAAATTGTAGAAAATCTGAAAATATTCGTCCAGGCCGCCCGTATGCGAGGAGAGGCTCTGGACCATACATTGTTGCACGGTCCTCCCGGTCTCGGCAAAACCACACTCAGCGGCATCATCGCCAATGAGCTGGGTGTAGGCATGAAAGTGACATCCGGACCTGTGCTCGACAAACCCGGCGATCTGGCAGGCATACTGACATCGCTTGAGGAAAACGATGTGCTTTTCATTGACGAGATACATCGTCTAAGTCCCGTGGTGGAGGAATATCTGTATTCCGCCATGGAGGACTATAAGATCGACATAATGATCGACAAAGGGCCGGGCGCTCGCACCGTGCAGCTCACGCTGTCGCCATTCACACTGGTGGGGGCCACTACCCGCAGCGGACTGCTCACGGCTCCGTTACGCGCACGTTTCGGCATCAATTTCCATCTGGAATATTATGATCATGAAGTGCTTGAACGGATCATACTCCGGTCGGCCGAGCTGCTTGGCATCGGCTGTTCGGCGGAAGCAGCCCATGAAATAGCGCTGCGCAGCCGCGGCACACCACGCATCTCCAACGCCCTGCTGCGGCGTGTGCGCGATTTTGCCCAGGTCAAAGGATCAGGGAAAATAGATCCGGAAATAGCCCGGTATGCACTCGAAGCCCTCAATATAGACCGATACGGCCTTGACGAGATTGACAACAAACTGCTGCGCACTATCATTGATAAATTTGGCGGAGGTCCAGTTGGCCTGACTACGATAGCCACTGCCATCGGTGAGGATCCTGGCACTGTCGAGGAAGTCTATGAACCTTTCCTTATCAAGGAAGGTTTTATAAAACGTACTCCGAGAGGACGTGAGGTGACAATGCTTGCCTACACTCACCTCGGACGCACACCTCTGTCATCAGAACCGACTCTTTTCAGCTAAAAAACAACAATTCACCCATGCCATGGCAGGAGAAGTAAAATCACTGGCCAAAGACACGGTAATATACGGCTTGAGTTCCATCGTCGGCCGGTTTCTCAACTGGCTGCTGGTGCCGTTGTACACGGCAAAACTCGCCACAGGACAATACGGCATAGTAACCAACGTCTATGCCTACGTCGCGCTGTTGCTCATAATTCTCACTTACGGCATGGAAACGGGCTTTTTCCGTTTCATAAACCATGAGAAGTGTAAAGATCCGATGACGGTCTATTCCACCTCACTCATATCTTTGGCCGCCACTTCCACTGCATTCATCATCTTACTGTTCATATTTCTGACCCCCATAAGCCGCGCGCTTGACTGTGCAGACCATCCGTCATACATAGCCATGATGGGTGTGGCTGTTGCCGCAGACGCATTTATGGCCATTCCGTTCAGCTATCTTCGCTATCAGAAGCGACCTATGCGTTTCGCCATGCTACGGTGTGTCAACATAGGGCTGAACATCGGATTGAACCTGCTGTTTTTCTTCGTCTTGTATGACCCGTCGCTGGGAGTGGGATACATTTTCTTTGCCAATCTCATCAGCTCTCTGCTGATGCTGCCGTTGCTGTTGCCGCAACTAACCGGATTCAAATACCGTCTTGACCCTAAGCTGCTCAAGGAGATGCTTGTCTACTCCCTGCCCCTTCTTGTGCTCGGCATTGCAGGAATCATGAACCAGAATCTCGACAAAATACTCTATCCGTATCTTGTCGCAGACAAGGCCGTAGCCATGTCTCAACTCGGCATATACGGAGCATGCTGCAAGGTGGCATTGGTGGTGATGATGTTCACCCAGGCATTCCGGTTTGCATACGAGCCGTTCATATTCGCGCAAAACCGCCGCAAAGGAGGAGACAAACTCGACGCCTACTCCTCGGCGATGAAATATTTCGTGGTGTTCGGGCTGGTGATATTCCTGACCGTGATGTTCTATATGGATATTCTGCGCCATTTCATCGCTCCGGCCTATTGGAACGGACTGCAATGCGTGCCGGTGGTCATGATAGCCGATCTGTTTTTCGGGGTCTTTTTCAACCTCTCGCTGTGGTATAAACTGACCGACAGAACAATCTGGGGCACATGGTTCTCCCTTATCGGCTTAGCCATAACGATAGCTCTGAACATCATTCTGGTACCTCGCATAGGATACATGGGATGCGCATGGGCGGCATTTGCCTGCTACGGCGTCATGATGGTGACGAGCTATTTCGTAGGCCGCGCCAAACATCCGTTGCGCTACCCTGTGAAAAGAATTCTCGCATACTTTCTGTTTGCCATGATCCTGTATGTGGCAGGCTCTGCCATCGACACAGGTTCGGCTTGGCTCGACATGGCAGCCCGCACACCTCTGCTTCTTATCTACATTGCCGCAGTGGTCCGATTCGAACATATTCCGCTTCCACACAAATGAAAATCGTGATACTCTCCACATCGTCCGAATCCGGCGGCGCGGCAATAGCGTCGTCGCGCCTTGCCATCTCCTTGCGCTCGCTCGGACAGGATGTGAAAATGCTGACATTCTCAGGGACAAAACTGACCACGTTCCTGCCTGAACGCGTGGAGATATTCATGCGCAACGGATTCAGCAGAAAAGACCTTTTCAAAGTATCGACCGCAAGGTTCGGGAAGTCCGTCGCGGAGCATCCCGATGTACGCGAAGCGGATGTGATCCTTCTCGGATGGATCAACCAGGGATTTTTATCCCTCGGCGAGATAGCCCGACTGGGCAAGCCTGTGATATGGACCATGCACGATATGTGGTGCATGACCGGTATATGCCATCACGCACTCGGATGCCGTAATTTCCATGAACAGTGCGGCAACTGCCGGTTCATCCACGGTCCGGCTCACCGAAAGAACGATCTTTCTCACAAAATCTGGCAGAAAAAAAACGGATTATACAAATCCGTCCCCATTCACTTCGTTGCCGTAAGCCGATGGCTTGCCGATCAGGCTGCAGCCAGTTCCCTGCTGGGCAAAATGCCTGTTCATGTAATTTCAAATCCGCATCCGGTCGACGACTACCGGGCAAAAGCGGGCGAGGAAAACATAGTGGTGATGGGAGCTGCCCGGCTCGATGACCCCATAAAAGGTCTCGACATGGCCATCGATGCTCTCAATTCCGTCTATGACGAAGGGGTGAGATGTTCGGCAGAGTTTTTCGGCGCTATACGCAATCCCAATCTACTGCGGCGTCTACGCATACCGTATAAATGGCGGGGTCAGATAGCTGGCAACGACCTGCGGCGTCTCTACGCCCGTGCGTCGGTTGTGCTCAATTCCTCGCATTACGAGACGTCAGGCAATACGCTGATCGAGGGCATGGCTGCCGGAGCTGTCCCGGTATCCTTCAACCAAGGCGGGCAGACAGACATCATCGAGCACCTGCATACAGGCTATCTGGCCAAATACCCTGACACATCCGATCTGGCCCGAGGTCTGCGCTGGGCACTGAAATCGGATATTCAACCGGAATTATTGCATGAATCCGCCGCACAAAAATTCAGCGCCGACCATATAGGACAACAATATCTCAAAATAATAGACCGCATTGTCAATGAAAAAAAATAATCTTATAGCAACTGTTTTCGCAATGGCGGCGCTGAGCGCGTCAGCGATCACCCCTCAGCCATCGTCAATCTCTTTTATTGAAAACGCCAAACCGCTGAAACTCGGCAAAGAGACCACCGTCAGAATCATCGGCGCAGAATCATCGGACAGCATCCGGCTTGCCGAATACATGTCTGCTCATGACTTCACCGTAGTTCCGACCAAAAAGAAAGCACAAGTATCGCTGTCCATAGATCAGCAACTTGGCCACGAAGCATACAATCTCCACGTAAACAACAAAGGCGTGAGCATTTCCGCGTCTTCAGGTGCCGGCCTATTCTACGGAATCCAGACGCTGATGGATCTGCGCGACGATTACAGCAAAAGCATACCGGCACTCAGCATCAGCGACTCTCCCAGATTCGCCTACCGCGGAATGATGCTCGACATAAGCCGCCATCCACGCGACAAAGAATTCATATTAAAACAGATCAGGGCAATGGAGCGGCTAAACCTCAACCGGCTTCACCTGCACCTGACCGATGCCGCAGGCTGGCGCATAGAGAGCGAGAAATACCCCAGACTGAACACCGTGGCTTCATGGCGTCCGGAGGAAACATGGAAAGAATGGAACGCGGGAGGAAACCTCTACGGTGGCACCCACGGCGGATTTCTGACCAAAGAGGAACTCAAGGAGATAGTGGACTACGCCGCCGACAGGTACATTACGGTGATTCCGGAAGTGGAAATGCCGTCGCACTCTGAAGAGGTGTTTGCCGCATATCCCATGCTGTCATGCACACACACCGACAAAGGTTGTTCGAATTTCTGTGCCGGCAGCGAAGCTACGTTTGAATTCATTCAGGAACTTCTCGACGAAGTACTTGAAATATTCCCGAGCGAATACATCCACATAGGCGGCGACGAAGCCCCCAAAGGGCAATGGACCGAATGCGACGCTTGCCGTAAACGCATGGCCGACGAAGGCCTTGCATCACCCGAACACCTGCAGTCATATTTCATCAGACGCATACAGGACTACCTTTCCAGCAAAGGGCGGAAAGCTATAGTGTGGGACGACGCGCTCGAAGGGGACGGACCGTCGGAATCTGCCGTGATCATGTCATGGCGTGGCACCGAACCCTCATCCGTATCACTTCCCGTGATCCTCTCACCCGGACGATACTGCTATCTGGACTCATATCAGGACGCACCGTCCACCCAGCCCGAAGCCATAGGCGGCTACACGTCTCTGTCTACTCTCTACGACTATGACCCCGATCCTGCAGCAGTAGGCTTTCAAGGCAATCTGTGGTGTGAATACATACCCACAGACTCACATGCCGAATACATGCTCTACCCCCGTATGCTGGCAGTCGCAGAAACCGCATGGACTCCGGCAGAACGGAAAAACGCTGACGATTTCAGGCGCAGGGCCATATCGGAATCCGAGCGTATGAGAACGGAGGGATTCACCGTATTCGACCTTAACACCGAAGTGGGCAACCGCCCTGAAGCCCAAACGCCGGTGGATCATCTGGCAAAAGGGAAAAAAGTCACATATCTTTCCCCTTATTGGAAAAACTATCCCGCAGGAGGAGACTCGACACTCGTCGACGGTCTGCGCGGCGGATGGAACTACAGCGACCGACTCTGGCAGGGCTTCCTCTCTGCCGATTCAGACGAGCGTGTCGACGTGCTCATCGACCTTGGCGCGGAAACACCAATACAAGAAATCTCTGCCACATTCATGCAGATATGCGGACCTGACGTGTGGTTTCCGGAACATGTGACGATATACGCCGGAAATGATCCTGACGATCTCACAGAACTCACGAGTATAAATCACACACAAATCGCTGACACCGAAGTAAGTTTCCGCGATTTCGGATGGAAAGGCTCGGCAACCGCACGCTATGTGCGCTATCGCGCCACTGCCGCCAAAGGTGTGATATTCATTGATGAGATCATAGTGCGCTGACCCCTGTAAACATCCGTATTCTTCATATGTTATGCAGCATGTTTGTTGTTTATTACATTGAAAAAAACTACTTTCGTGGCTAATCAACCCCCAAAACAAGACGATTTTCGAGAAATATAATCAAACAACATTCCAAAATATACAATGAGCTACTTAAAATTTGATAAGAGCCTGATGATCAACCTGGAGCAATCCCTTGCAAAAGAAATGCTCCGCACCAATCAAACCGGAGCTTATCACTGTACGACGGTAGTAGACTGCAACACTCGCAAACAACACGGCCTGCTGGTGGTACCTGTTCCTGAATTGGACCCGACCGGCAGCTACGTGTTACTGTCATCATTGGACGAGACCGTAATACAGCACGGAGCACCGTTCAATCTTGGCCTGCACCGCTACAGCGGCGGAGTCTACAATCCAAAAGGGCACAAATATATCCGCGAATTTGACTGCGAAAGCGTGCCACGCACCACATACCGTGTGGGAGGTGTGATCCTCACCAAGGAAAAAATCTTCATATCCGACGAAAACCGCATTCTGATCCGCTATACGCTCGTCGAAGCGCATTCGGCCACCACACTGCAATTCCGTCCTTTCCTTGCGTTCAGAGAGGTGAATTCTCTGGTACAGCAGAACGGAGCCATCAACAGCCAGTGTCCCGAATGCAAAAACGGTGTCAGTTGCTGCCTGTATCCGGATTATCCACGCATGTACATGCAGTTCAACCGTAAGCCCGAATGGGTATATGACCCACACTGGTATAACGGCATAGAATACGTGAAAGATCTTGAACGCGGCGTTCCCTACACTGAAGACCTCTGGGTGCCCGGATATTTCTCCATCCCTATCAAAAAAGGCGAAAGCATTGTGTTTTCAGCCGGACTCAGCGAGGTAAGCCCCAGATCTCTCACCCGAATGTATGAGGAAGAGGTAAAGGCCCGTACCCCACGCAGCAGTTTCTACAACTGCCTGAAAAATTCGGCCAAGCAGTTCTACATAAAGAACGGCAAAAACGAATACATGCTGTCAGGCTATCCGTGGGGAAAAGTTCTGGCCCGCAACACATATATGTCGCTCCCAGGCAATACCCTCGCAATAGATCATCCTAAGGATTTCGAAGCGATCACATCCACAGCCAACCGTGCTCTCGAGCGATTCATGGACACCGGCGAGACAGACCGGACCATACTTGGCATCGAGCAGCCTGACATACCGCTGTGGGCCTTGTGGAGCATACAGCAATATGCCAAAGCCATAGGACTCGACAGCGCCAGAACACACTACACCGAATTCACCGCACGTGTGCTGGACTACATTCTTGACGGAAGGCACCCCAACATATACGTAGACGGCACAACCGGCCTTATCAGTTCCAACGGCGAGACCCAAGCCGCGTCATGGATGTATTCACAGGTTGGAGGAAAACCCGTGAACCCGCGCACCGGCCTTCTTGTGGAAAACAACGCGCTGATGTATAACGCGCTGCTTTTCGGCGCATCGCTGGCCGAGGGCAACCCCGGTCTGGAAGACGCACGCGCACGGTGGACCGCACAAGCCGAAAAGATGAAGCAGCCGTTTATCGACACATTCCTCAACGGCTACGGCTATCTTTACGACTTTGTCAACGGTTCGTATTCGGACCCTTCCGTACGTCCCAACATGGCCATAGCCATAGGGCTCGACTACTCGCCGCTCGACAGACGCCAGCGCAAAGGAGTGCTGGACGTGGTCACCCGCGAACTGCTCACACCGAAAGGACTGCGCACACTGTCGCCTAAAAGCTACGGCTACCGCCCCTTCTACGTAGGATCGCCCGAAGAACGGGAACTGGCCATGCACAACGGACCGTCGCGTCCATGGCTCATCAGTTTCTATGCCGACGCATACATACGTGTGTTCGGACTCAGCGGAGTGAGCTACATAGACCGTATGCTCATCGGCTTTGAAGACGAAATGAGCCAGGGATGTATAGGCTCCCTGTCACAGCTCTACGACGCCAATCCGCCGTTCAACGGCCGCGGCACGATCAGCCATGCCACAAATATAGCAGGAGTGCTGCGCACACTGCGAATGCTCAAGAAACTTAATCCGTTCTAACCCCTCAGACATAAGCAAAATGAAAGCACTAATGTTCGGGTGGGAATTTCCACCTCATATCTTAGGCGGATTAGGCACCGCCAGCTACGGCCTTACACAAGGCATGTGGCAGTGCGGCGACATGGACATCACATTTGTCATCCCCAAACCCTTCGGCGATGAGGACCATCACTTCGCCAATATCATCGGAACGTCACAGATTCCTGTCGCATGGCGCGACGTGAGCCGCGACTATGTGGAGCAGCGAATAGGCAATGTCATGAATCCCGACCTCTATTTCAGACTGCGCGACCATATATATGCCGACTTCAACTATATGCGTACAAATGATCTCGGCTGTATTGAATTCTCCGGACGCTATCCTGACAATCTGCTGGAAGAGATCAACAATTACTCCATCACAGCGGGAGTGATAGCCCGCACGCTTGATTTCGACATCATCCACTCCCACGACTGGCTGACGTATCCTGCCGGAATCCACGCCAAGCAGGTCACAGGAAAACCGCTTGTGATCCATGTCCACGCCACAGATTTCGACCGTTCCCGCGGCAATGTCAACCCCACAGTATTCAATATCGAGCGTGACGGAATGCTCAACGCCGACCATATCATCACAGTGAGCAACCTCACACGCGCCACCGTGATCGACAAATACGGCATCGATCCTGCCAAAGTCACCACAGTGCACAACGCAGTCACTCCGTTATCGCCCGAACTGCTCAATGTGGAGGTTACGCGTCCCAAAGAGAAAGTGGTCACTTTCCTCGGACGCATCACCATGCAGAAAGGTCCTGAATATTTCGTGGAAGCCGCGGCCAAGGTACTGCGTCTCTGCCACAACGCGCGCTTTGTCATGGCCGGATCAGGCGATATGATGGACAAGATGATAAATCTGGCTGCGGAACGCGGCATTGCCGACAGATTCCACTTCCCCGGATTCCAGAAAGGCAAGCAAGTCTATGAGATGCTTAAAGCCAGCGACGTCTACATCATGCCATCCGTATCTGAACCTTTCGGCATATCTCCGCTCGAAGCAATGCAGATGGGGGTGCCGTCAATCATATCCAAACAGAGCGGATGCGCTGAAATTCTCACCAATGTCATCAAAACCGACTACTGGGATATCGACGCCATGGCAAACGCCATATATTCGATCATCACATATCCCGCAATGCACACTCAGCTCAAGGAAGCCGGGCTTGCAGAAGTAAACCAGATCACCTGGGACAAGGCCGGACAAAAAGTCATCGACATATACAATCAAGTTCTCAACCGTCAATAACCATTCTAATATAAGCCCCCACCCATGAAAGCAATCAACTTCTGTTTTCAGATCCACCAGCCTTTCAGACTAAAGAGATACCGTTTTTTCGACATTGGCAACGACCATTACTACTATGACGATTTTGCCAATGACGACATTCTCACACGCATTGCCGCACGCTCATATATGCCTGCCGCAGAAACCCTGCTGCGCATGATCAAGGAGACGAACGGAAAATTCCGTTTCTCGATAGCCATATCAGGCGATGCTCTCGAACAATGCGAACAATACGCACCTGAATTCATCGACATACTAAAAAAACTCGCCGACACCGGCAATGTGGAATTCCTCGGCATGCCGTATCCGAACTCACTGGCATCGGTAGCCGATCCTGAAGAATTCGCATATCAGGTGAAGATACATTCGGATAAAATCCACGAACTGTTCGGACAGCGGCCCAAGGTCCTGCGCAACACTGAACTTATCTATTGCGACGAGATGGCTCCGCAATTCCTCGAACTCGGTTTCAAAGGTGCGGTGACCGAAGGCGCGAAACACATCCTCGGATGGAAGTCGCCAAACTATATATACTCCGCGGCATCGGCACCCAAACTCAAACTGTTGCTTGATAATATCAAACTGACAGAGGACATAACCCGCCGTTTCTCCGACAGTAACTGGGAGTCATATCCTCTCACCGCTGACAAATATATCGACTGGATCGCAGCCACTCCGCAGGAAGAGCAGATCATCACACTCTGCATGAATCTGGACACATTCGGCGAGCTCCAGCCGCGCGAGACCGGCATATTCCAGTTCCTGGAAGCCCTGCCGCGTTTCGCGGCCGAACGCGGCATTGAATTCTGGACTGCATCAGAAGCCCTCAGCAAGCTCAAAGCAGTCGACTCTCTCAGCGTGATGCACCCCATCAGCGCCGTGGACGAGAGCCATGACATGAGCGCATGGCTGGGCAACCGGCTGCAGAACGAAGCCTTTGCCAAACTGTATTCCGTAGCGGAGCGCGTGCGGCTGTGCGATGACCGCAGACTGAAAATGGACTACCTGTATCTGCAAGGCTCCGACCATTTCTACTACATGAGCACAAAAAATATGGCCGACGGAGCGGCACACGCCAACTTCTCGCCATACGAGACTCCCTATGCTGCCTTCACAAACTACATGAATGTCCTTGCCGACTTCATAGTGCGCGTAGAGGAGCAATATCCCATGTCCATCGAGAACGAGGAACTCAACTCTCTGCTCACCACCATCCGCAACCAGGCCACCGAAATAGAAAGCCTGAACAAGGAGGTGACATCCTTACGTCTCAACATCGAGCAATTCAACGTGGAGCATACCCTGCGCAACGACAGCAAAAAAAGCGCCAAAGTCAAATCCGAAACGGTAAATCCCGAACTCGTGGAAGATGTCAAGGCTACGGAAGTAAAACCCAAGGCAAAGCGCACATACAAGCCTCGCGCTAAAAAAGCCTGACAAGATAATAGCATATCCTTACCGGACGCGCTGAATCTGAATTCAGCGCGTCTTTTTTTCTCCAATATGCGCTTCTTTGCGACCGGAAGCAGGTCCAGCTTAAAGTCCACTATGCCCATATCATCATATAAGATATGCTATCGCACAGGATTTATCCAAACCTGACAAAATGAGTTTTTTCATCAATGCCGGCGCTCATTACCCAAATTCTTAGTATCTTTGCGGGTTAAATTCCGCGACTTCCCTATTTTGAACGCCCGGCCATACTCCATATTATTGATCACAGTCCTGCTTCTATGCGCAATCGCTCTTCCGATAAGCGCACAGGATTCCATAACGTTACGCACAGACTCCCTTCTGACAACAGCCGTCGCTGATTCGACCAAGGTCTCCACATCGCGGATACGCCGGGAGAAAGTGGATCTGGATCATCAGGTCGTTTTCTCGTGTTCGGACTCAATGATAATGATCGGAAGAAACACGGCAATGATGTTCGGAGACAGTCAGGTGGACTATGGTGACATCTCCCTGAAATCCGCCAATATCGAACTCGACTTGGGCACATCGCAGGTCTATGCCTACGGAGCCACAGACTCGATCGGCGATCTTTCCGACACTCCAGTTTTCAAAAGCGGCAACGAATCATATCAGTCGGAGACGATGAGCTACAACTTCAAATCCGAACGCGGCTATATCACCAACGTCATCACCCAGCAAGGAGAAGGGTATCTCACCGGCGGCCAGTCAAAGAAAATGGACAACGGAGAGTTCTATATAAAAGACGGCCGTTACACCACGTGCGACAACCATGACTCCCCACACTTCCACTTTCAGCTCACCAAAGCAAAAGTAAAGCCCAAATCCAACATTGTGACCGGTCCGGCCTACATGGTGCTCGCCGGCCTGCCGCTACCGATAGCCGTGCCGTTCGGCTACTTCCCGTTTACTGAAAAATATTCCAGCGGCGTGATTTTTCCGACATTCGGCGATGACTACAACCGCGGCTTCTATCTCGACAACGGCGGGTACTATTTCGCAATATCCGACAATATCGACCTTGCCCTGACCGGACAGATATACACAAAAGGATCCTGGGGGCTTTCCGCCCGTTCGACCTATATGAAGCGATACAAATTCTCCGGCAATTTCGCCGCTTCATTCCTGAAATCCGTCAACGGCGAAAAAGGAAGTCCCGACTACTCCACAGCCACAAACTTTCAGGTCATGTGGAGCCATCAGCAGGACTCCAAAGCAAACCCCAACCTGACATTTTCCGCATCTGTCAACTTCGCCACAAGCGGATATTCACGCAACGACGTGAACTCCTACTACAACTCCTCATTCACCGAAAACACCAAAAGCTCCTCAATATCGCTGTCATACCGTTTCCCGGGGTCAAAATGGTCTCTGTCCACCACCGCTACCATCAACCAGCGGTCGTCAGACGGCACCATGGCAGTCTCGTTCCCCAACATCAACATCACAATGTCGCAGATCGCCCCGTTCAAGCGCAAGAAAGCCGTAGGAGCCGAGCGCTGGTACGAAAAGATCAAGCTGTCATATTCCGGACAACTCCAGAACTCACTTACTGCCAAGCAAGAGGAGTTTTTTCACAAATCGCTTGTAAAAGACTGGCGCAACGGCATGCGTCACTCCATGCCTGTGTCAGCCACGTTTCAGGTATTCCGATACTTCAACGTGACCCCGTCGCTCAAGCTGACCGACCGCATGTATACATCCAAAGTCAGGCGACAATGGGATCCCAACGCATCGGCCGAAGTCTGCGACACGACCTATAGTTTCTACAACGTATGGGATTTCTTGGCGTCTGTGGCCATGTCAACAAAAATCTACGGATTTTTCCAGCCGTTGGCTTTTCTCGGCGATAAAGTGAAAATGATCCGCCATGTGCTCACGCCATCCATATCGCTGTCCGCTTCACCGGATTTCTCATCACCGTTTTTTGGCTACTACGGACGTTATGAGCGCCCCAATCCCGACGGATCCACCTCCACTCAGGTCTACTCGATGTTTCCTAACGCACTCTACAGAGTGCCCAACCGCGGCAAGACCGGCGCCCTGTCGATTTCATTGGCCAACAATCTCGAAATGAAAGTAAGGTCCGACAACGACTCGATCGGAGAGAAAAAAATATCACTGATCGAAAACCTGTCGCTGAGCCAAAGCTACAACTTCGCCGCCGACTCGCTGCGGTGGAGCAACCTCAACACATCCATTCTGCTCAGACTTGCCCGCAATTTCAACCTCAACCTGTCGGCCACATGGGACGTCTACACCTATAAGCTCAACCAATACGGCAACCCCTACCGTTGCAACGTGACGCGTCTTCAGGCAGGCAAAGGCTACGGTCGGCTGTCAAGCACAGGCACTTCGTTTTCCTACACATTCAACAACGGCACATTCGCCAAACTGTTCAAACGGAAGAAAAAAGGAGAGACAGACTCCGATGACACCAAATCTGACCGGAAACGCAAATCCTCCTCACAGACCGGCTCTCTTGAAGGAGAAGAGGAATTCGATGCCGACGGATACATGGTGTGGAAATTTCCTTGGTCATTCTCTGTGAACTACTCCATCTCCTACGGCTACGGAGCATTCAACAAGCAAAAAATGGAATATGACGGCAAAATCACCCAGAACCTGTCATTTTCAGGCAATTTCAGCCCTACAGCCAATTGGAACATATCGTTCTCGGCGTCATATAATTTCGATCTGAAAAAAATCGCCTATATGAACTGCAACATAAGCCGTGACCTCCACTGCTTCACCATGACAGCCAGTTTCGTGCCTGTTGGACCGTACAAAAGCTATAATTTCCACATAGCGGTGAAATCATCCTTGCTGCAGGACCTGAAATACGACAAGCGCTCATCGTACTCAAACGGAGTACAATGGTACTGACCTGCGCACAAATTATCTGTGTATCAACATGGATAATTCACAAAAATACACTATCTTTGCCCGTACTAATACCAATCAAAACCATCAAAGCCAGATGACTAAAAATTTACTCGCATTTTCATTGTTGGCGGCATTAATGTTGACAGCCGCAACAGCACACGCAAAAGTAGAGCATCTCTTACCGTCTCCACAGCAGATCACCGCCACACAAGGCACATCTTTCAGGCTCAATCGCCCTGTCAACATATCCGACCCTACGGACTGCACTCTTCTCAAAGACCTTTTCAAGTCACACGGATGCGCCATCAGTGCCACCGGAGTTCCCGTTACCGTGACAATTGTCAACAGCATCGCCGGAGCATTCAACCACAATCTGGCCAATTACGACAACGAAGCATATAAATTAGACATAACATCCGACGCCGTCAATATCACGGCCGTCACTCCTGTTGGTGTGATCCGCGCCGCACAGACTCTCGCCCAGCTCGCCGAAGGACATGAACCGGGGACGGAATGTCTCGAAGCCGTCAATATCACCGACTGGCCGGCCTTTAAACTCCGCGGCTTCATGCACGATGTGGGCCGTTCTTTCATCACCGTGGATGAAATTAAAAAGCACATTGAACTCCTGTCACATTTCAAAGTCAACACTTTCCACTGGCACCTTACGGAAAACCAGGCCTGGCGTTTTGAAGTCAAGGCATATCCGGAGCTCACCTCATCATCGTCCATGACCCGCTTCCCCGGCAAATTCTACACGCAGGCCGACTGCCGCGAAGTCATGGCTGTGGGAAAAAAACACGGCGTTACCGTCATACCCGAAATCGACATGCCCGGCCATAGCGACGCGTTTGTGCGCGCCATGGGATGCGACATGCAGTCCACTCAAGGCAAAGAAATACTTCTCAAAGTTCTTGAAGAAGTGGCGGAAGTATTTGCCGACGCGCCATATATCCATATCGGAGCCGACGAAAAAACGATCACAGACAACACCTTCCTGCCGACCATGACCGCCAAAGTCCATGCGCTCGGCAAGAAAGTGGTATGCTGGAACCCGATAAGCGGTGTGAGCATATCCGCCAATTCAGGTTTTGACATGACCCAGATGTGGAGTACATCCGGACGCGTCATCTCCGGCATGCCCAACATCGACTGCCGCTACAACTACACCAACCACTTTGACGTATTTGCCGACCTTGTGGGCATATATAAAAGTTCAATATACTATTCCGATCGCGGCACCGACGAAATCGCAGGTACTATTTCAGCTCCGTGGAACGACCGCAAGACCCCGTCACAGGAAGACATCATAGCCCAAAACAATTTCTATGCCAACGTGATCGCATCGGCAGAACGCGCATGGATCGGCGGAGGAAAGCAATATATAGAACAGGGCGGCACCACCCTTCCAAACTCCGGAGAGGAGTTTGAAGAATTTGCCGACTGGGAACGCCGCTTCCTGTTTCACAAGGCAAATTCTCTGAAAAACGAACCCATACCATACGTCAAGCAGACCAACGTGCGCTGGCACATCACCGATCCGTTCCCCAACGGCGGCAACTCATCGGCCGTTTTCCCGCCTGAAACCTCGATCTCGGCCGACGAATACGAATTCAACGGACAAAAATACGGTGTAGCCATGGCTACCGGCGCCGGAATCTATCTGCGCCACACATGGGGCGGAACAATCCCCTCGTTCTACGGCAAGACATACGATACCGGACACACCGCCTATGCCTATACATACGTATATTCACCGGAGACACAGACCGTAGGCGCACAGATCGAATTCCAGAACTACGGACGGTCAGAAAGAGACACGGCTCCCGACGCCGGCAAATGGGACCGCAAAGGATCCAGACTCTGGATCAACGACACCGAAATCCTCCCCCCGACGTGGACCAACACAGGCAAATCCATCAACAATGAAGTCGATCTCGGCAACGAAAATTTCTCGGCACGCCAACCGCTTCAGGTACAGTTAAACAAAGGATGGAACAAAGTGTTTATCAAACTGCCATACGTCAACGCATCAGGAGTACGGCTAAACAAATGGATGTTCACATTCGTCCTCACCGACACAGAAGGCCGCAATGCAGTGGACGGACTCATCTACTCCCCTACAAAATGCCTTGACGCGGCAGCGGAAAACGTGTCAAGTCTTCTCATGCAAATCAAATCATTCATCAGATCTGAAATCAGAGACGAGGTCGGATATTATGCGCCGTCGGAAGCATCGGAGTCTATGCTCACAGCTGTCAATCAGGTTCAGGAGACTTTAGACCAGAGCATGACTGAAGAGGAAAGAGCCGCACAACTTTCATCGCTCACCGCTGAATTCACCGAACTGAAGGCAACTTACAGAAACGCCGGAATCGTACAGCCCAAACAGGACATCTACTATTATCTTCATACTCCAAGCCGCGGATCCCGCTACCTCAGCTCCAACGGTGCCGGACAAGGAGCCACCGGCATCGAGACTCCGACCAAGTCCTCGGCATGGAAATTCGTCAAACGCACAGACAACACCTTCAACATGGTCAACTGCGCCGACGGATCATATCTGGCTCCGACGGCATCCAACAATACACAGATCAGCACCGCAGCTACAGCACCATCAAAAGGATGGACAATACAAGCCGCCAACACCACAGGTTCCGTCATCGTCACATCCGGCAACGTACAGCTCAATCAGACCAACAGCGGACTCGGCTGGAAAATCTACAACTGGGGCGACGGCACCAACACCTCCGACGACGGCTGCAAATACAGCTTCACAGCAACAGACCTGACATCCGACAGCGATCCGCAGACATGCCCGAAACCCCGTCTCGTCATCACCGACATAGAACTTGACGGCTCCGCCCCTTACCGCATAGCCGACGAACAGGCCGCAGGCATACTATCATCCGAGAAAAACACTTTTGCCATCGACTGCACCCCGTCGGCCACCCCTGCCGTGGCATGCTACGCGGCAGCCACACAGACCGGACACACATCGCGCTATTTCACATTCTCGATGCTCGACGGCAACCGTATCGGTCCACGCTATATCGGACAAAACGAACTTGAAGGCTGGTACACACAAAACGCCACCGTCACCGGCCGCCATCAGATTGTCCTTGTCAACGATCCGGCCGTAGGCTACTCTATCTACCTCGACGGATCAGCCATCCGCACCATCGACGTGTCAGCCCTCGGCGAATACGGACACATCCATTTCGGCAACGTAGACAATGCCGATGCCCTCTACCTCGGCGGTCTGGTCACTGCCGACAGTGAAAACAAATATCCCTTCACAGGCACTATCCACTCCGCACGTTTCTGGGACCAGTCACTCAGTGCGGCGGAAGTAGCTGCCATCGACTACACCGACAACAAAACGGACATCGGCTGCACAACCCCGCTCACAGATAAAAACGACATCAGAATCACCGTCGGAAGCGGCACTATTGACATCTCCGGCACCACCAGCCCGGCCACTGTCTACAATTGTCAGGGCACTATCGTGGCTGAAGGCATCAAGACCCTGTCGGTGCCATCTGGAATCCTGCTTGTAAAGGTTGGAAACGAAGTTTTTAAGGTGATAGTCAGGTAAAATTCCGTAAAAACGGGTAAAAACCACGGCTTTTTCATTTAAGATAAAATAAAG
>BLLX01000004.1 GCA_011959405.1 Muribaculaceae bacterium | reverse complement strand
CTCTAAACCGGGCTGAGCTACACCCCGCGACTTCTTTAAAAGCGATGCAAAATTAAGGCGTTTTTTTTGATTATGCAAATATTTTTGAGGATTTTTTTGTTGTTTATGGTTTGGGGAGGTTTGGAGAGAGGAACCGGGTCAATTCGGGGAGGGCGGCGGTGCAGGCGTTGCGTCCGCTGAGGTAGACTGATTTCATTTTGTCGGGGTTCATTTCAAGGCGTCCGATGGGGAGCGGGCTGTCGGGGGCTATGATGAGGGTGTTGCCGAGTGGGGCCTGTCGGTCGAGGTAGGCGAGCTGGGCGTTGTACATGTCGTGCCGTCGGATCATGGCGTCGGCTATGGCCGGCCACCGTTGAAGCAGCATGGAGAAGAGGAGGCGGTTGACGGGGCGTTTGACATAGTCTCTGGGCTGGGTGAGGACAACGACGTTGCGGTCGTAGCCGATGCTCTGGAAGTAGGCCAAGGGTATGGAGTCGGATATGCCTCCGTCGAGCATGAGCCTGCCGTCGCTGACTTTGACGGGGCGAGTGACCACAGGCATCGAAGCGGAGGCGCGGAGCCATTCTAGGGAGTCGCGGTCGACGCGGTCCATGCGGTGGTAGACGGGTTGTCCGGTGTGGACGTCGGTGCACACGAGGTAGAATTCCATGGGATTGGATTCGAATGTGGCGGAGTCGAAGATGTCGAGTTCGAGGGGGAGGGTGTGGTAGGCGAATTCGGCTCCGACGAGGTTGCCGGTGGTGAGCAGCGAGCGAAGCCCCATGTAGCGGCTGTCGTTGCGGAAGCGCAGGTTGTAGCGCAACACGCGGCCCGGCTGACGGGATTTGAAGTTGCATCCGAAACTTGATCCGGCCGACACTCCGATCATGCCGTCGAATCCGATGCCGTGTTCCATCATCACGTCTATGACACCGGCGGTGAAGAGTCCGCGCATGGCTCCTCCTTCAAGTACGAGTCCTGTTTTCATAAGGGGGTAAAGGTACGAAAAATTATTTGTCGGGCGAAGTGATATTTTTTGTAATTTTGCGGCCATGAAACGAACGAGTGACAATAAGGGGCGCCATCTGTTGGGGTCGCTGTTTCTGACGTTTGCGAAGATCGGCGCTTTTACTTTCGGTGGCGGATGGGCCATGATTTCCATAATGCAGCGCGAGATAGTGGATCGTCACGGCTGGCTTGACGAGGAGGAGTTTTTGGATCAGCTTGCCGTGGCGCAGTCGATGCCCGGGATTCTGGCGGTGAATATTTCGGTGGCAGTGGGCGACAAGATACGCGGCGGTGCCGGGAGTCTGTGTGCGGCGCTTGGCACGATCATGCCTTCGTTTCTGATCATATTGACCATAGCTGTGTTTCTGACGCCGGATCTGATACGGAACAGTCCGGTGTTGAGCAAGGTGTTCATGGGGATGCGTCCGGCGGTGGTAGCTCTGATCATAGCTCCGGTGATTACCAGCGCGCGGTCGGCGAAGATTTCGTGGCGCACGGCGTGGATACCTGCGGGGGCTGCTCTGCTGATATGGTCGGGGTGGCCTGTGGTGTCAAACCCGATTCTGTATGTGGTGCTTGGCGCTGTGGGCGGTTATCTGTGGTATGGCCGCAGCGGCGGCAGAAAGGAGAAGGAGAGGGAATGATTTATCTGAGACTGATATGGTCGTATTTGAAGATAGGCCTTTTCGGGTTCGGTGGCGGCTATGCGATGTTGTCGCTGATAGAGCGCGAGGTGGTGGGTCCGGGATGGATCACGTCGAAGATGTTTACCGATATAGTGGCCATTTCGCAGATGACTCCCGGTCCGATCGGGATAAATTCGGCGACGTATATCGGGTATGTGACTCCGGGAACGGTGGATCCGGCGTTTGCATCGCCGTGGTGGGGGCTGTTGGGTTCGGTGTTGTGTACGTTTGTGGTGGTGGCGCCGTCGTATCTGCTTGTGCTTTATACGAGCCATTTCATAGCGCGACATAAGGAGAGCGCAGCGGTGCAGGGTGTGTTCAAGGGGTTGCGTCCGGTGACCATCGGGCTGATAGCGTCGGCGGCTCTGTTGCTGATGAATGCCGATAATTTCGGGGAGACTCCGGAGCATCTGGTGAAGAGTGTGGTGATATGTGCGGCTGCTTTTGCCGCCACTTTTTTCATGAAGGTGCATCCGATCGTGGTGATTGTCGCGTCGGGTGTAGCGGGTTATTTTATTTTTTGATTTTTGTACAGGGTTATGACTTATCAGGAGACTCTTGATTATCTTTATACGCAGACTCCGGTGTTTCAGCGTGACGGAGCGTCGGCCTATAAGCCGGGGCTTGACACGGCACGGGCTTTGTCGGCGGCGTTCGGCGATCCGCACCGCCGCTATCGTGCGGTGCATGTGGGCGGCACCAACGGCAAGGGATCGACGGCGCATACGCTTGCGGCAATTTTCCGTTCGGCGGGATTGCGTACGGGGCTGTACACGTCGCCGCATCTGCTCGATTTCCGTGAGCGGATACGGGTGGACGGGGAGATGATTTCACGGGATGCCGTGGTGGATTTTGTGGAGCGTTATCTGGCGATGCCGGATGTGAAGGACCGGCATCCTTCGTTTTTTGAGCTGACGATGACCATGGCGTTCGAGTGGTTTGCCTTGAGGGAGGTGGATATAGCTGTGGTGGAGGTGGGGCTTGGCGGCCGGCTTGACAGCACAAACATAATCATGCCGGAGTTGAGTGTGATCACTAATATATCGAAGGATCATACGGCTTTTTTGGGTGATACGCTTCGGGAGATAGCGGTGGAGAAGGCCGGGATAATCAAGCCCGGGGTGCCGGTGGTGGTGGGCGAGGCCGAGGGCGATGTGCTGAGGGTGTTCGAGGATGCCGCGGCGAGAGCCGGATCGCCGTTGGTGATGGCAGTGCCGGTGGTGGCCCGGGAGATGGATGGCGGGTGGCTGTATGAGGGGTGCGGCATGGATGGCGGTGATGTGTATGGAGAGCTTGGCGGCGAGTTTCAGCCAAGGAATGCGGCGACGGTGCTGGCGGCAGTGAGGACGCTGGGGCTGCCGCAGGTGACGGCCGAAGCTGTGAGGGCGGGGTTTGCCGGAGTGTGCGGGCTGACGGGTCTGCGCGGACGGCTCACGACTCTTTGCTGCGCTCCATATACTCTGGTGTGTGATACGGGGCATAATCCGGGGGCATGGCAATATTTAGGGGCTCATCTGGCTGGTGTGAAGGCACCGCGCAAAACGGTGGTGGTCGGGTTTGCCGCCGACAAGGATGTGGATACTATTTTGTCTATGATGCCGCGTGACGCCCGTTATCTGTTTACGAAGCCGTCGGGTAACCGAGGGCTTGATGCCGCGGAGCTGGCCCGGATGGCCGGCCGACACGGACTGAGGGGGGAGACGGCGGAGACTGTGGCTGATGCAGTGGCCCGCGTCTGTAGCGAGGCTGTGGACGGGGAGTATATTTTTGTGGGCGGCAGTAATTTTGTGGTGGCCGATCTGCTTGCGGTGTGGGAGAAGGATCAGGCCATCAGCTGATGCGGGCCCAGTCCTGAGTGCCGGCGAAGAGTTCGGCCCAGCGGGCGCGTACGGCAGGGTGTGATCCGAGCGACGGGTCGGAGTCGAGCAGACCGATGGCGGCGGCCCGGGCGCTTTCGATGACGGGTCCGTCGGTGACGAGTGACGCCATTTTCAGTTCTATTGGCAGTCCGCTCTGCATGGTGCCCTCAATGTCGCCCGGGCCGCGGAGTTTCAAGTCTGCTTCGGAGACGATGAAGCCGTCGGTGGTGGAGGTCATCACTTCCAGGCGCCGACGGGTGTCTTTGCCTATGGATTCTTTGCTCATGAGGATGCAGTAGCTCTGGTCGGCGCCGCGGCCCACGCGTCCGCGCAGCTGGTGGAGCTGCGATAGGCCGAAACGTTCGGCGTTTTCGATAACCATGACCGATGCGTTGGGCACGTTGACTCCTACTTCTATGACTGTGGTGGCTACAAGGATGTGGGCGTCGCCGGAAGCGAACCGGGTCATCTGCCGGTCTTTTTCGGCGGGTTTCATGCGCCCGTGGACGTAGGCTACCTTGAAGTCCTTGAACAGGTGTGAGATGAATTCGTAGCCTTGTTCGAGGGAGTGGAGGTCGCTTTTTTCGTTTTCGTCGATAAGGGGATAGACTATGTAGACCTGCCGGCCTTGCAGCAGCTGGCGGTGGATGCCGTCGTAGACGGACTGGCGCTGGCTGTCGTAGCGCAGCAGGGTGAGCACAGGTTTGCGTCCGGGGGGCAGTTCGTCAATGATGCTGACGTCGAGATCGCCATAGACGGTCATGGCCAGAGTGCGCGGGATAGGGGTGGCCGTCATGACGAGCACGTGGGGGGCGATGGCGGCTTTGTTCCAGAGCTTGGCGCGCTGGGCCACGCCGAAGCGGTGCTGTTCGTCGATGACGACGAAGCCGAGGTTGGCGAACCGCACGGTGTCTTCGATGACGGCGTGGGTGCCTATGAGGATGTGGATGGTGCCGTCGAGGAGTCCGGCATGGATTTCGCCGCGTTCTCTGGCGGGGGTGGATCCTGTGAGCAGCCGGATGTTGACTCCGATTGCAGCGGCGAGTCCGGATATGGTCTGGAAGTGTTGTGTGGCAAGGATTTCGGTTGGAGCCATCAGGCATGCCTGGGTGCCGTTGTCGATGGCTATGAGCATGCACAGGAGCGCCACGAGAGTTTTGCCGCTGCCGACGTCGCCCTGAAGCAGACGGTTCATCTGGCGTCCGGTGGCCATGTCGGCACGGATTTCTTTTATGACCCGCTTTTGTGCTCCGGTGAGTTCAAATGGAAGGCACTGGGAGTAGAAGTCGTGGAAATATTGTCCGATTTTGCCGAATATGTGGCCGCGCAGAGCTTTGTTGCGGCTGCGTGAGTAGCGGAGTATGTTGAGTTCGAGGAAGAAGAGTTCTTCGAATTTGAGTCTGTAGCGTGCTTTGTCAAGCTCGAGCATGTTGGCCGGCCGGTGGATGGCCCTGAGGGTCTGGTCAAGGGGCATGAGACTGAGTCCGGCGGTGATTTCATGCGGAAGTACTTCGGGAATGGATGCGGTTATCGGGAGGATTTCGTCTATCCATGCGGCTATCAGCCGGGAGCTGATGCCGCGGGAGCGGAGTTTTTCGGTGAGGGGATAGACTCCGCGCAGCCCTTTACGGTCTGTGGCGGCGCTTTCGGTGTCGACTTCAGGGTGGGCGATGGACCAGTGGCGGTTGAATTCGACGGGTTTGCCGAAGATGACGTAGGTGACGTCGGGGTTGAGAGCGCGCGCTACCTGGCGCGGGCGCTGGAACCAGACGGTCTCGATGGTGCCGGTGCCGTCGGAGAATATGGCTACGAGCCGTGATTTGCGTCCTTCGCCCTGGACGGACATGGAGATGAAGCGTCCGCGCAGTTGCACGGCGGCGGGGAGGTCGGAGCCGCGCAGGTCGGATATGCGGTAGATGGCCGAACGGTCGACATAGTGCGAGGGGTAGTGCCGCAGCAGGTCGCCGACGGTTTTTATGCCGAGTTCGTCACGGAGCAGCAGGGCGCGTGCCGGCCCTATGCCTTTGACGAATTTTATGTCAGTGTCCGGCGCCATGGGTGATGTAGAGCTTTGCTATCTCAAGGTCGAGGGGAAGTGTGATTTTGAGGTTCATCGGGTCGCCTTCGGTCAGGGCTATGTCGGAGAATCCGGCAGCCGACATGACGGATGCGTCGTCGGTGAACGTGTCGGAATAGGGCAGACTGTATGCCCGGTGGAGCAGGTCGGCGCGGAATGCCTGAGGGGTCTGCACGGCGCGGAATTCGGCTCTGTTGACGGCGTGGCCGTCGATGTGGCGGAGGGAGTCGGTGACTGGTATCACCGGTATGGCTCCATGATGGCTGCTACAGGCTGTGATGACCCGGCGGATCATTGCCGAGGAGGGCAGGGGACGGGCGCCGTCGTGGACGGTGATGATGTCGGCAGGGATGTCGGCACAGGCGTCGAGCGCGTTTTTGACCGAGTGCCAGCGCGTGGGGCCGCCTGGAGCAATGCAGCGGTCTCCGGCCTGTCCGGCCCATTGCGGGGAGAGGACAACGACTGTGTGTGATCCGGGCAGTGCGTTTTCGATCCGCCGGACGGCGTGAAGGAGGACGGTGCTGTCGGTGAGACGGCAGAATTGTTTGGGGATTTCGGCGCCGAACCGGGATCCGCTTCCGGCGGCCACGATTATGTTGATGATACGCGGAGGTGTCATATATCGGGTGGGTATGGGCTGTTGCCTTGGTTTGCTGGTTGGTACGGCAAAGTTAGTAAATTTAGGCCGTACGGCAAGGGGTGAGGTGTGCGTCAGGCATTACGGCAGGGCTGGGAAGTTGTCATATCAGGCGGTTTATTTGTGTAGTTACGTAGAAATTCATTAATTTTGTTGTATGAAAGATCTGATTATAAATAAGGAAATAACGGAAAAGGCTGTGTTGGTGGGTCTGATCACCCCGTCGCAGCCTGAGGTGAAGACAAAAGAGTATCTTGACGAGTTGGCTTTTCTGGCCGATACGGCGGGAGCGGAGACCGTGTGCCGGTTCACACAGAAGGTGGAGTGGCCGAATCCGCGTACATACGTGGGCAAGGGCAAGCTGGAGGAGATCAGGCAGTATGTGCAGGACAATGAGATCGGCATGGTGATTTTTGACGATGATCTGTCGACCAAGCAGGTGAGCAATATAGAGCGCGAGCTGCAGGTGAAGATTCTGGATCGCACGAGTCTGATTCTCGATATTTTTGCCAAGCGAGCGCAGACGGCCAATGCCAAGACTCAGGTGGAACTGGCACAGTATCAGTATCTATTGCCGAGACTGACGCGCATGTGGACGCATCTGGAGCGTCAGCGTGGCGGCATAGGCATGCGCGGCCCGGGCGAGACCCAGATCGAGACTGACCGCCGCATAATTCTGGACCGCATTTCGCGTCTGAAGCGCGAGCTGGCCGATATTGACCGGCAGAAGTCCATGCAGCGCAAGAACCGCGGAAAGCTGACGCGTGTGGCTCTGGTGGGATATACGAACGTGGGCAAGTCGACGCTGATGAATCTGATAAGCAAGAGCGATGTGTTTGCGGAGAACAAGCTGTTTGCCACGCTGGACACCACGGTGCGCAAGGTGATCATAGAGAATCTGCCGTTTCTGCTGACCGATACGGTGGGCTTCATAAGGAAGCTGCCAACGCATCTGGTGGAGTCGTTCAAGTCGACGCTCGACGAGGTGCGCGACGCCGATGTGCTGCTGCATGTGGTGGATATAAGCCACCCGCAGTGGGAAGAGCAGATCGAGGTGGTGAACAAGACGCTGGCCGATGTGTGTGGCGCCGCCCGTAAGCCGATGATAATGGTGTTCAACAAGATAGATGCCTTTAGTTTCACTCCGAAGGATGAGGACGACCTGACACCGCGCACACGCGAGAATGTGACGCTGGATGAACTGCGGGAGTCATATATGGCGAAGATGGGCGGCGACTGTGTGTTTATATCGGCCAAAGAGCAGATAAACATAGAGGAGTTGAAGCGCCGTGTGTATGATGCGGCGCGGGAGGTGCATCTGTCGCGTTTCCCGTATAACGATTTTCTGTATCAGACATATTCTGCCGACGACGATGCCACTGACGGGTCTGAAGCCGCTGACTGACGTCGGGGGCGGGCGGCTGTTTGTGGCTGCCGGTCCGTGTGCGGCGGAAAGCGAGGAGCAGGTGATGGATACGGCGCTCCGGCTTGCTGACGTCGGCCGGGTGGCGGTGTTTCGTGCCGGAGTGTGGAAGCCGCGCACCAAGCCGGGAGGATTTGAGGGCGTGGGCGAGCGGGCGTTGCCTTGGCTCGGGCGAGTGAAGCGCGAGACTGGGATGCCGACGGCTACCGAGGTGGCCACGCGCGCTCATGTGGTGAAGGCGCTGGAGAGCGGGGTGGACATGCTATGGGTCGGCGCCCGGACCAGTGCGAATCCGTTTGCCGTGCAGGAGATAGCCGATACGCTTGCCGATGAGGGTGTTGCCGGGGAAGTGCCGGTGATGGTGAAGAATCCGGTGAATCCGGATGTGGAGCTTTGGATCGGCGCTCTGGAGCGTCTGTATAATGCCGGGGTGAGACGGCTGGCAGCCGTGCACCGCGGGTTCAGCAGCTATGGGACCCATCTGTACAGGAATCCGCCGCAGTGGCACATAGCCATCGAATTGCGGCGGCGCGAGCCGGGACTTCCGGTGATATGCGATCCGAGTCATATAGCCGGGCGGAGCGATCTGGTGGGGCAGGTGGCCTGTCAGGCCATGGATATGGGTTTTGACGGGCTGATGGTGGAGAGCCACTGCTGTCCGGAGCAGGCGCTGAGCGACAGTGCGCAGCAGCTTACTCCGGAGTCTCTTGCGGAACTGATCGGCGGGCTTAAATGTCTGTCGGGCGGCACTCGGGCCGATGTGGAGCTGGAGCGTCTGCGGCGTGAGATCGACGGGATTGACGGCGATCTGCTCGAACTTGTGGAGCGCAGGATGAGTGTGTGCCGAAGGATCGGCGAGTATAAGAGGAAGCATAATATGGCGGTGTTGCAGATGACGCGCCATAATCAGATAATGGAGTCGCAGTTGGCGGCGGCGGCACGCATGGGCATTTCGTCCGAGTTTATGACCACATTTCTTAGGGCCATACACGAGGAGTCGGTGCGGCAGCAGGTTCAGGTGGTAAGTAAAACAGAAGGCTATGGGAAATAGATGGAAAGCGGGTGTGTGGATTGAGGCCATGCGGCTGCGCACGCTGCCGGTGTCGGTTGCGGGAGTGGTGGCCGGGTGTGCCATGGCGGCCGGTGCGGGTCGGCTGAATGTGGCGGTGGCGGCGATCTGTCTGGCGTTTGCTGTGCTGGCCCAGATCGCGTCGAATTTTGCAAATGAGTATTTTGATTATAAGGCTGGTTTTGACGGCCCGGGCCGTGACGGTCCGCGTCGCGGGGTGAGCGAGGGTGATATATCGCCGCGGGCCATGCGTGCGGCTACGCTCATCACTCTGGCGGTGGCGTGTGCGCTGGGGTGCCTGCTGATTTTATATGGCGGCTGGTGGCTGCTCGGTGCGGGGGCCGTGATCGCTCTTGGCGCTATGGCGTATTCTGCCGGGCCGTATCCGTTGTCGCGCCATTGTCTGGGCGAGGTGGCCGTGGTGTTTTTTTTCGGTATAGTGCCGGTGAATCTTACGTATTATGTGCAGGCTCTCGGGTTTACGCGTGAGGTGGCGCAGGTGTCGGTGGCGTTTGGGCTGATGGGGGCTATGGTGCTGCTGTGTAACAATTACCGTGACATGGTTTCTGACCGTGCCACGGGGAAGCATACGCTTGTCACCGTGTTTGGCCGAGGAGTGGCCGGAGCGCTGTATGCGGCGATGGGGGCAGGAGCCGCTTTGCTGTTGGCCGGTTTCGGGGCTGTGGCGGTGCTTCCCGCTGTGCTCGGGGCTGTGGCAGGGGGAGTGATGATAGTGAGACGCAGGCGGCTTACGGGTGCTGAATGCACGCCGTTGCTCGGGATAACGTCGATGGTGATGCTCGTGGCTTCCGTGTGGCTTTTTATTGTCGCTGCATGCGTTTGAGCAGGCTGTAGCCGGTGTGGATGCCGAGTTGCCCGGCACGCGATATGTCGGCGGTGGCGGCGTCGCGGTTGCCGGTGCTGAAGTGGGCATATCCGCGGTTGAAGTAGGCGGGCGCGAGAGTGGGATCGATTTCTATGGCTTTGTTGAATGCGTCGATGGCTCCGGCGTAGTCGTGCATCTGCAGCAGCAGTGTGCCGCGGTTGAAGTAGGCGGGCGCGAGACGGGGAGAGTATTCCGTGGCGCGGTCGAGGTCTGACAGGATCATTTCAACGGCGATGCGGTTGCGTGCGTTGATGGTCTGTTCGTTGACGGATTCGTTGACTTCGTCGGTGGTGCCTTTGCGGGCTTCGAGCTGCCTGTAGCGGGCTACGGATCGCAGGAAATAGGCCATGGCGAAGTCGGGTGTGACGGCGAGAGCCTTGTCGAGGTCTTCGATGGCGGCCGCGTAGTTGCGTATGGTCACGTAGTCCATGGCCCGTCCGAAGTAGTCGATGGCGCGGGGAGAAGGTGCGGAGAGGATGGATCCGTAGCGCTGGATGGACTCGAAGTGGCGGTTGATTTCTTCGTCGCGTGTGAATGCGGGAAGCGCATTGGTCATGTAGACGGCATAGCGGAGAGTGCGGGCGTCGTTGATGTCGGCAACGTCGCGTACGTAGACGGTGCGGTCGAGCATGCCGTTGTTTTCGGCGGTGGTTCCTTCAACGTAGTATGACAAGGTGTAGATGGGCTGGAGGTCGATTCCGTCGCCGCGGTGGTCCTGGACGCGGCCGCGAATGGAACTGTTGTTGAACTGCTGATCGGGTTCGGTGTCGGAGTCGGTGGACTGGGTGAGCAGAGCGGTGAACCGCGCCGTGACGTTGTCGGCAGGAGTGTAGGAGTCGCCGGAATCGGTTTTCTCGGCGGGCTTGTAGGCGGCCATGAGTGCCTGGGCCTTGCGGCTGTCGTTGCGGGCCTGTGCGGTGTGGCCCGCGAGCTGATGGATGTGGGCGCGCAGGGAGTAGGCGGCGTCGAGGTCGGGATAGGCGGCTATGACGGCGTCGGCATCGGCCAGTGCGGCGTCGGTGTCGCGTTTTTCGGCGAGGATGACAGCGCGGTTGTAGAGGGCGCGGTGGTCGTCGGGTGTTATGGCGAGGACGCGGTTGAGGTCGTCGAGAGCCCGGTCGTTGTCGTTGAGTTCGGCCCGCAGGAGCGCGCGGTTGTAGAGCGCGGTGGTGTTCATGGGGTCGGATTCGATGACGTGGCTGAAGTCCTCGAGGGCACCGTTGATGTCGTCGAGACGGTAGCGTATGACGGCACGGTTGATCCGCAGAGGAGTGCGTGCGGGCTGTAGTCTGATGGCCTGATCCATGTCGGCAAGTGCGTCGTGGAGGTCGCCGCCTGTCTGGGCGGTGATGACCGAGCGCATGACGAGTGCCTGCGATGAGTTGGCGTTGATTTCCAGCGCGCGGGTGAGGTCGGCGTTGGCGGCCAGGGTGTCTCCGCGGGTGAGGTGGAGCTGGGCGCGTCCGACGTAGGCGTTGTCGAACCGGGGGTAGAGTCTTATGAGTTCGGCGAATGTGGAGTCGGCAGCTTCGTAGTCGGAGGATTCCGACTGCGCTATGGCCATGTTGAAGAGCAAGTGACGGTTGTGAGGAAGCAGCTGCAGCGCTCCCGCATAGTCGGTTATGGCGGAGCGGTTGTCGCCGATGCACTGGCGGGACACGCCGCGTACTTCCCATGCGTCGGGCAGGAAGGGGTTGCGCTCGATGGCGAGTGTGGCGTCGGCAATGGCGCCTTCGAAGTCGTCGAGGTTGTATTTGGCAAGCGCCCTGAGCAGGTATGGCTGGGCCATGTAGGGCTTTGTGCGGATGACCTGGTTGAAGTACTGGATCGAGAGGACATAGTCCTCGAAGTAGAGCGCGTTGCGTCCTACCGTGAGCACACGGTCAGTGTTGAGCTGGCCGTGTGCAGGCAGGAATGACGTGATGAGGATCAGAAGAGAGAGGAGTCCTGTTTTCATTTTTTTTCGGCGATGGCATTGGCCATGAGTATGGCTTTGTCGATGTGGTCGCAGATGTGGTCCGCGCCTATGAGACGGTCGATGCCGGCGTTGTGGAGCACGGTTGAGACTTCGGGGCGGACGCCGGAGAGCACCACGTGGATTCCGTCGGCCTGCGATGAGTTGATGAGTATCTCGAGGTTGTGGATGCCGGTGGAGTCGATGAAGGGGACTTTGCGCATGCGCAGGATGCGCACCGCTGGCTTGGCCGACATGGAGTTGCGCATGAGTTCATCGAATTTTGTGGCCACACCGAAGAAGAACGGGCCGTCGATTTCGTAGACTTCGACGCCGGATGCCACATTGAGGACTTCGTGGCCCGACATGTCGGTGCCGTCGGCCACGTCGAGCTGGTTGCTGTAGACTTTGATTTCGGTGTTTTCCATGACACGGCGCAGGAAGAGCACCATGGCCAGCAGCAGTCCGATCTCGATGGCGATGGTGAGGTCGAAGATGACGGTGAGGAGGAAGGTGACGATGAGGACGGAGATGTCGCTCTTGGGGTTTTTGAATATGCCGCGTACGGTGCGCCATCCGCTCATGTTGTAGGACACGACGATGAGCACAGCCGCCAGGCATGCCATGGGCACGAGGTTGATCAGCGGCATGAGCAGCAGGAATATGGCGAGGAGCACGAGGGCGTGGACTATGCCGGCTACGGGGGTGCGTCCGCCATTGGTGATGTTGGTCATGGTGCGGGCTATGGCTCCTGTGACCGGAATGCCGCCGAACAGGGGCACAACAACGTTGGCAAGGCCCTGGCCGATGAGTTCGGTGTTGGAGTCGGTGCGTGATCCCGTGACACCGTCGGCCACGGTGGCCGACAGCAGGGACTCGATGGCTCCGAGTATGGCGATGGTGAATGCCGAGGGCAGGAGCATATTGATGGTGGCCATGTTGAGCTCGAAGCCGTGGGGCAGGGGTATGTCGGTGGGTAGCTTGCCGAAGCGGGCGCCGATGGTCTCGACGTCGAGACCGCAGAAGTAGACCACAGGGGTGACTATCAGGATGGCGAGCAGGGCTCCGGGGAGTTTTTTTGATATTTTGGGAGCGATGACGATGATAAGCAGCGACACAAGTCCCACGGCCAGAGTGACGGGGTCGATCCGGGTGAAGTTGCGGAAGTAGACGCCCCATTTGGGGATGAATTCTCCGGGAAGGTCCTTGAGACCGAGTCCGAAGAAGTCGTTCATCTGGGTGGAGAATATGGTGAGCGCTATGCCTGCGGTGAATCCTACGACAATGGGATAGGGGATGAATTTGATGACGGTGCCGAGGTGGAACAGTCCCATCATGATCAGGATGAGTCCGGCCATCAGTGTGGCTATGGCAAGGCCTTCGAGTCCGAACTGGCCTATGATGCCGTAGACTATGACGATGAAGGCGCCTGTGGGACCGCCGATCTGCACGGAGTTGCCGCCGAAGGCCGACACGATGAATCCGCCTATGATGGCTGTGATCAGGCCTATGGTCGGGCTTACTCCGGATGCTATGGCGAATGCTATGGCGAGAGGAAGCGCCACGATGCCCACAACTATGCCGGCCACGAGGTCGTCCTTGAATCCTGACATGGAATAGTGGCCGAAAACAGACCATAGTTTCGGCCGGAACGAGATTGCTCCTGAAAGTTTCATCTTTTCTGTCTTTAGAAATGTAATAATTGGAGCCGCAAAGTTACATTAAAAATCCGAGCCGAGCAAAAAGACTTCGGCCGAGGAGGAAGGATGCGATGATGCCGATTTTGTTTTTGATGCGCACTTCAGGATTCATCAGTGAGGGGCGGCGCAGGCGGCGGATGCGCGACCAGCATTCGTCGGCCCGGGCCGTGTGGCCGAGTCCGTGGCGGTGCAGTAGCAGAAAGATGTTGAATGAGGCCGACAGGCTCCGGTCGAGTGCGGCGCGCCGCAGGGAGGGGTGGGCGCTGTAGCGCTGCGTGATCAAGTCGGTGACGCGGAGCACGTCGAGACGCTTGTCGGAGAATGTGTTGATGCTGCTGTCGGGTCGGCGGGTGTAGCGGTAGAGCCGGTCGTCGCGGCTTGATATGGTTGATGCTTTTTCCCAGAGCCGCGGCATGAGTTCGAGGTCTTCGTAGATGATGCCTTCGAGGAAGCGGATGTCGCGGAAGAGATGGGCTTTGTAGAGTTTGCCGTAGACGGAAGGGGTGATGCCACCTGTCTGGTAGAGTCCGCGGGCTATGGTGTCGGTCGCGGTGGCCACTACGGGGGTGGAGCCGATGCGTAGTGTGAATTTCTTGGATGTGACACCGGTCATGGCTATGTCGGCGCCGGTCATGGCGGCCTGTGCGAGCATTGTCTCGAGGTAGCGGGGGTGGACGGTGTCGTCGCTGTCGATGAAGGAGATCCAGCGGCATTGATCGCCGCAGATGTGGTCGAGCGCGAGGTTGCGGGCGGCCGATTGTCCGGAGTTGCATGGCATGGACATGAGCCGGAAGCGTGGGTCGCGTCGGGCGTATTCGCCGGCTATGGATGCGGATGAGTCGGTGGAGCCGTCGTCGACCATAAGGCAGAGCCAGTCGGGTTCGGTCTGGGATAATACAGAGTCGAGACATGCCCTGAGGTATGTCTCGACATTGTATATCGGTATGATTATGGCGACTTTGGTCATTCGATGATTTTCATCGACAGGATCTTGATGTCGGATGCAGGACGGTCGCTGCGGTCTGTCCGGGTTTTCTCGATCTTTTCAATGGTGTCCATGCCGGAGAGGACTTCGCCGAACACTGTGTACTGGGCGTCGAGGAAGGGTGTGCCGCCGACAGTAGTGTAGGCTTCGCGCTGCTGCGGGGTGAATTTGGACAGTTCGGTGGCCTGTGCAATGAGTTCTTCCTGCAGTGCGTTGAGTCCGGCTTCGTCGTTGGCTTTCTGCATGCGCATGATGTCGTTGCGGCGTTTCTGTGCGAGTGAGTAGAATTGCTGCTGTATCATCTGCTGTTCCATCTGGTCGAGTTCGGCGGGGGTGTAGGTCTTGCCTGTGACCACGTAGAATTGCGATCCGGAGGATTTGCGTTCGGGGTTCATCTGGTCGCCTGTGCGGGCGGCAGCAAGTGCTCCGCGTTTGTGGAAGCGGGCGGGATAGACGAATTCGGCGTCGATCTGGTAGCCGGGTCCTCCGGCTCCGAGGTGTTTGCCTGCGGGAGCGTTGCGCGACTCGGGGTCGCCGGCCTGTACCATGAATTCGTTGATGACGCGGTGGAATAGGGTGCCGTCGTAGTAGTTTTCTTTGACGAGTTTGACGAAGTTGTCGCGGTGTTTGGGGGTGTCTCCGTAGAGAAGGATCTCGAAGTCGCCTTCGGTGGTTTTGACTGCGACTTTGACGGATGATGTGTCGGCGGGATTTTCGTTGAGAGCAGTGGCTCCTGTGGATGCGGATTCGGATTTCATGTCAATGGTTTTGGCATCGGTTTTGCCGCCGCATGATCCGGCTATGAGTCCGAGCATGGGCAGGAGTGAAAGGATTAGTTTGCGCATGGGTGTCGCGTGGGTTATGTTTTTAGATTATGGCGGAGGGATACAGCCGTTTGTAGATACGGCGGAAGTTGTTGTCGGAAGCGGAGAGTTCTTCGACATGTTCGCCGTAGTCGGGACCGTAAATGCCGCGCAGGAGGGAGGGCAGGTAGGAGTGTTCGCGGTCTTTGTGGATGGTGGCCGAGATCAGTTCGGATATTTCGGCGGCATAGCCTTTGGGGTCGATTGCCGAGAGGTAGCGTGCGGCGCTGGCCGTGAACTGGCCTTTGCCGTCGGTTCTGATCATGTTGTCCACGAGCCATGGCAGGTCCATTTCGGGCTGTCCGATGTGGTTGGCTATGTATTCGTATGTGAGCAGTCCGTCGGGGTCTGCCTGAAGGGTTTTCTTTTCGTCGTTGGTCATTGGGTTTATTTAATGGCTTCTTTGGCGAGTAGGGCGCCGCGGTCGATTGCGGCGCGGTTTAGCGGAATCAGGTGGTGGTGGCGTTCGGGCAGTGTTTTCTGCAGGCCTTTGATCACGGTGTCAGGTGTGACCATGGGTACGGTTTCGAGCAGTGCTCCGAGCAGGATCATGTTGTAGGCCTTCGAGTTGCCCATCTCCACGGCAGCGTCGGTGGCGTTGATGGCCAGACAGCGTATGTCGGTGCGTGCGGGCTGCCGGTGTATGCCGTAAGGGTCGTAGATGAGTGTGCCCCCGGGTTTAATGTGGCTTTCGAATTTGTCGAGACTCTGTTGGTTGAGGATCACGGCTATGTCGTAGGTGTCGAGCACCGGCGAGCTGATCATGGAGTCGCTGAGGATCACGGTGACGTTGGCGGTGCCGCCGCGCTGTTCGGGTCCGTAGCTGGGCATCCATGTGACTTCCAGACCGTCGAGGAGTCCGGAGTATGCGAGAATCTTGCCCATTGACAGGACGCCTTGTCCGCCGAAACCGGCTATGATGATTTCGTGTTTCATTTTTATTCCTTTACGGTGTTTTTCAGTTCGCCGAGGGGGTATTTGGCAAACATGTTTTCTTCCATCCATTTGTTGGCCTTTTCGGGCGACATTTTCCATCCGCTGTTGCAGGTGGAGACTATCTCGATGAAGGATGTGCCGCGTTTTTCGCGTGCGTTGATGAACGCCTGCTTTATGGCTTTTTTGGCGTTGCGCACGGCGGCCGGCGTGTGGACAGCCTGCCGGCTTACCAGACATGTGCCGTCGAGCAGCGTGATCATGTCGGTGATTTTGAGCGGATAGCCGTTGAGATCAGCACGGCGTCCGTAGGGGGTGGTGGAGGTTTTCATGCCTTCGAGGGTGGTCGGGGCCATCTGTCCTCCGGTCATGCCGTAGATGCCGTTGTTGATGAAGATGATGACGATGTTTTCGCCGCGGTTGCAGGCATGGATGGATTCTGCGGTGCCGATTGCTGCGAGGTCGCCGTCGCCCTGGTATGTGAACACCACGTTGTCGGGCTGCAGGCGGGCAACGGCCGATGCCACCGCGGGGGCGCGTCCGTGGGCCGCTTCGATCCAATCGATGTCTATGTAGTTGTAGGCGAATACCGCACATCCTACGGGGGCTACTCCGATGGCGTTGTGTTCAAGACCGAGTTCGTCGATGACTTCCGCCACGATTTTGTGCACCACGCCGTGGGAGCATCCGGGGCAGTAGTGCATGGTGTTGTCCAGCAGCAGCTTCGGGCGGCTGTAGACCTTGTTTTCGGTTTTTATGATGTCTTCGCGGGTCATGGCGTGGTTCAGTTTTTAGCTTCGGGGAAGTGAGAGGTGAGCGAATCAATGATTTCCTGCGGGTTGGGGACTATGCCGCCGGTGCGTCCGAAGTGGCGTACTTTGCCGCAGTGGGTTCCGGCGGCGAGTCTGACGTCTTCAACCATTTGTCCGGCGTTTAGCTCGGCCACGAGTATGCCTTTCATGCGTTCGGCCAGTCCGGCTATGGCCTGAGTGGGGAAGGGCCAGAGGGTGACGGGACGCAGCATGCCTACTCTGATGCCTTGTTCGCGTGCGTTCTCGATGGCCTTGCGGCAGATGCGCGATGTGCATCCGAAGGCGACTATGAGGTATTCGGCGTCGTCTGTCATGAATTCTTCATAGCGGACCTCGTTGGCGGTTATGGCGGCGTAGGTGTTCTGGAGACGTTTGTTGTTTTTCTCCATTTCGGACGGCTGCAGCTCGAGCGATGTGGACACGTTGCGGTGGTCGCGGCCGCGTTTGCCTGTGACGGCCCATGGGCATTGGTCGATGATCTGCTGCTGGGTGCGGCGCGGGCGTGACGGGGGCAGAACCACTTTTTCCATCATCTGGCCTATGACGCCGTCGGCCAGAATCATGGCCGGGGTGCGGTATTTGAACGACAGGTCGAATCCGAGACCGACAAAGTCGGCCATCTCCTGAACGGAGTTGGGCGCGAGGACTATCAGGTGGTAGTCGCCGTGGCCGCCGCCCTTGGTGGCCTGAAAATAGTCGGCCTGCGAGGGCTGGATGGTGCCGAGACCGGGACCTCCGCGCATCACGTTGACGATGAGGGCGGGGAGCTGGGCCGCGGCTATGTAGCTTATGCCTTCCTGTTTGAGACTGACGCCCGGCGAGGATGATGATGTCATTACCGCTCTGCCGCATGAGGCTCCGCCGTAGATCATGTTGATGGCGGATACTTCGCTTTCGGCCTGAAGCACGACCATGCCGGTGGTTTCCCATGGCATGAGGGCTTCAAGGGTCTCGAGCACTTCTGACTGAGGGGTGATAGGGTATCCGAAGTATCCGTCGGTGCCGTAGCGTATGGCTGCGTGGGCGAGGGCTTCGTTGCCTTTCATCAGTTTTATTTCGTCTTCCATATCAGTGGGGGATGATGATTTTGTTGTTTAGTGGCGGCTGCCGGATCATGCGTCTTTTTTCACGACTCTGTAGACTTCGATGCACGCATCGGGACACACGGCGGCGCATGATCCGCATCCGACGCATTTTTCCTCGCTCACAGCGTAGGCGAAGTGATAGCCACGGTCGTTGACTTCCTTGGGCTGCAGGGAGAGCACGTCGGCGGGACATGCCACCACACACAGGTTGCATCCTTTGCAGCGGTTTGTGTCTATTTCGACAGCACCGAAAATTTTAGCCATAATTTTTTATTCGTTCAGGTGTTGACTTGAGTGAAGTTTATTATTTGAACGCAAATTTAAACAAAAATTCTTAAAAGCAACTTTTTTAACACAAAGTTAACCATCTGCACATTTTTGCCTGCGGTGTGCCGTTCCCGGGCAGTCATTATTCGGGTGCGCCAGGGGTGGAGGTTCAACTTTTTTTCGTAACTTTGCAGCGAACTATGGGCAGATTGATGTGCATTGACTATGGGCGCAAACGGTGCGGCGTGGCCGTGACCGACGAACTGCGCATTGTGGCCACAGGGCTGGCCACGGTGCCTGCCGGAGAGTTGCTCGCGTTTATCAAGAATTATGTGAGCGCGAACCGTGTGGACGCCATAATCGTGGGCAAGCCGACGACTATGGGCGGAGAGCCGTCGGAGTCGATGGCCTATATCGTGCCGTTCGTGCGGTCGCTCGAGCGTGCTCTGCCGGACATGCCCGTTCGTTTCTATGACGAGCGTTTCACATCGGCTCTGGCCCACAGGGCTATGATAGACGGGGGGCTGCGTCAGAAAGCCAGGCGCGACAAGGCTCTGGTGGACCGCATGGCCGCCACTATAATATTGAACGATTATTTGCAAAGTCAGTATAAAGATTTATGAAATTACCTATATATCTCTACGGGCACCCGGTGCTCCGTGCGGAGTCGGCGGCGGTGGATGCCGTGAATTATCCTGAGCTGAAGCAGCTGATAGCCGATATGTTTGAGACGATGTATGCTTCTGACGGGTGTGGCCTTGCCGCGCCGCAGATAGGCCGGAACGAGCGCATAGTGGTGATTGACGCCGATGTTTTCAAGGATGACCATCCGGAGTGTGCCGGCCGCAGGATGGCACTTGTGAATCCTGTGGTGGAGGTGCTCGACGGCGAGGAGGTCTGTCGCCCTGAAGGGTGTCTGAGCCTGCCCGGTCTGAGCGAGAATGTGAACCGAGTGGAGCACATACGCCTGACGTGGACCGACGAGAATATGCAGAGTCACACGGAGGAGATCGGCGGATTTCTGGCGCGCATAGTGCAGCACGAGTGTGATCATCTGGACGGAAAGCTCTATATGGATCATGTGTCGGGCACGCGCCGTATGCTGTTGCGCGCCAAACTGCGCAATATCATAGAGGGCAAGGTGCGGTGTGATTATCCGGTGCGCACCGCTCCGAAAAAGAGGAAATGAACAGATAAAGTAGAAGGAACAACCGTTTGATTTATGGCAGACGATAAGAAGATAATTTTTTCAATGGTGGGGGTGAGCAAGATCTATCCCCCGCAGAAGCAGGTGCTTAAAAACATATATCTCTCGTTTTTCTATGGCGCCAAGATCGGTATAATAGGTCTGAACGGCTCGGGTAAGTCCTCGTTGCTGAAGATCATAGCCGGCATAGACAAGAGCTATCAGGGCGAGGTGGTGTTCTCGCCCGGCTATTCGGTGGGATATCTGGAGCAGGACCCGCAGCTCGATCCGCAGAAGACCGTGATTGAGGTGGTGCGCGAGGGCGTGCAGCCTGTCATGGACATGCTCGCTGAGTTTGACCGCGTGAATGAGACTTTCGGCGATCCCGACGTGCTTGAGGATCCCGACAAGATGGATGCGCTGATAGCGCGTCAGGCCGAACTTCAGGACCGTCTGGACGCAGCCGACGCCTGGAACATAGACTCCAAGCTCGAGCGGGCCATGGACGCCCTGCAGTGTCCGCCGGACGATCAGCCGGTGACCACACTCTCTGGCGGCGAGCGTCGCCGTGTGGCCTTGTGCCGTCTGTTGCTTCAGCAACCCGACGTGCTTCTGCTCGATGAGCCTACCAACCATCTCGACGCCGAGTCCATAGACTGGCTGGAGCAGCATCTGCAGCAGTATCCCGGCACGGTGATAGCGATTACCCACGACAGGTATTTCCTGGATCATGTGGCCGGATGGATATTGGAGCTGGACCGCGGCGAGGGAATTCCGTGGAAGGGCAATTATTCTTCGTGGCTTGAGCAGAAGACCAAACGCATGGCGCAGGAGGAGAAGCAGGCGAGCAAGCGCCGCAAGACCCTCGAGCGCGAGCTGGAGTGGGTGCGCATGGCACCCAAGGCCCGTCAGGCCAAGGGCAAGGCCCGTCTGAACTCGTATGACCGTCTGCTCAACGAGGACCAGAAGGAACGCGAGGAGAAGCTGGAGATATTCATTCCCAACGGTCCGCGTCTTGGCAATAAGGTGATCGAGGCTTCAGGTCTGGCCAAGGCTTTCGGCAGCAAGCAGCTGTTCAAGGATCTGAATTTCTCGTTGCCGCCTAATGGTATCGTGGGCGTGATCGGTCCGAACGGAGCCGGCAAAACCACTCTGTTCAAGTTGATAATGGGGCTGGAGAGTCCTGATGCGGGCACGTTTGACGTGGGCGAGACCGTGAAGATCGCATACGTGGACCAGAACCATCACGATCTGCTGCCGGAGAAGTCGGTCTATGAGGTAATATCGCAGGGTGTGGATTCGTTCAGGATGGGCGGACGTGATGTCAATGCCCGCGCATATCTGTCGAAATTCAATTTCAGCGGAGCCGATCAGGAGAAAAAAGTGGGTGTGCTTTCCGGCGGAGAGCGCAACCGTCTGCATCTTTCCATGGCGTTGAAGCAGGAGGGCAATGTGCTGCTGCTTGACGAACCGACCAATGATATTGACGTGAACACTCTGCGTGCGCTGGAGGAAGGTCTGGAGCAGTTTGCCGGATGTGCGGTGGTGGTGAGCCACGACCGGTGGTTTCTGGACAGGATCTGCACCCATATCCTTTCGTTTGAGGGCAACGGCGAAGTGGTGTATTACGAGGGATCGTATTCCGATTACGAGGAGTATAAGAAGGCCCATACGCCCGACGGCAAGGAGCCGCGGCGCCGTCGTTACCGCAAGTTGATGGAATAAACGTAAAGGTCCGTTGTCTATGGTGAAGTTTATCAATGGCGTGTGGTGTGCCGCCGGAGTCTTGGCGCTGGCATGCGGCTGCAGTGGCGGCCCGGGGCATGACGTCTGGACTCTGAATGGGTCCGTGCCTGAGACCGGCGGCACAGTCTATGTGGATGCTCCGGCCGCCGGCGGTGCGTGGCGGGCGGTAGATTCGGTGTCGGCCGATGCAGGCAGCAGGTTTCGTATGGAGTTGCCGGCCATGCCGCATGAGACGGTGTACAGGCTTAGGACATCGGCCCATGTGCTGTATTTTCCGGTGGACAGTACGGAGTCTCTGACGTATGATCCGGTCAGCGGCACGGTGGGCGGCAGTGGCAAGGCCGCGCTGTTTTCGTCGGTGGACTCACTGATAAGGGCGGATTTCACTCCCTGGATGACGGCTGAAGCCGATTCGTTGCTTAAACGCAGGCTTCTTGGCATGCTTTCTGGTCATTACGACAGTCAGGCGGCATATTATGTGGTGAGGAAAAATGTGGGCGGCCGTCCGTTGCTGTCGCCGCTGACGGGCAGTATGGACTACAAACTTTTCCGTGCTGTGGTGAATTCTTTCAGCGGTTTTCGCCCGGAGGATCCACGTACACGTCAGCTTGTGGAGGAGTTCGGCAGGATAGAGGCCACAAGAAGGTCGGCTGCAGGTGTGGAGCCGCGCACAGGTGTGATTTATGCTCCTGAAATCAGTTATTTCGAGATCGCGCTCGGAGACTGCAACGGGAGGGAACGACGTCTTTCGGAGTCGGTGGACTCGAACCGCGTGGTGGTGCTGAGTTTCGTGAATTTTGCAAATGAGGGCACTGGGCTGTTCAACATGGCTCTGGGCGATCTGTATGAGAAGCGTCACCGTCAGGGGCTTGAGATCTATCAGGTGGGGTTTGACACCAACCAGCATTCATGGAGCGCCGTGGCGGGTAATCTGCCGTGGGTGAGCGTGTATCAGTCGGAAGGTGCATCTCAGGTGCATCTGAATCAGTATGCGGTGGCGGAGTTGCCCACTGTTTTCATCATAGCCGACGGCGAGATAAAGGAGCGTGTGGACAGCCCTGACGGCGTGGTCGCGGCAGTGGAAAAGTATTTTAAGTAAGTCTGATAGCGAAGATATGACCAGTTTTTTCAGTAAGGCGGTGTTTTCTGCCGTGATGGGGCTGACGGCCGTTACGGCTGTGGCCGCGGCACCTAAATATATATTCTATTTCATAGGCGACGGCATGGGGCCCGGACAGGTGATGGCCGCTGAGACGTATAACCGGATGACTCGCGGAAGTGACACGGAGTTGCTGATGATGCGTTTGCCGGTGAACGCCATGTGCACCACGTGGTCGGCATCGTCGCCGGTGACTGATTCGGCTGCTGCCGGCACCGCTCTGGCCGCAGGGGTGAAAACCAAGAACAGCATGCTGGGCATGGGACCCGATTCCGTAGCGGTGAACTCGATTGCCGTGGATCTGAAAGAGATGGGCTATGGAATAGGTCTGATCACGAATGTGGCTCCCGACGATGCCACTCCAGGGGCGTTTTATGCCCATGTGCCGTATCGCGGCATGTATTATGAGATAGGGTGTCAGGCGGCGGAGTCCGGTGTGGATTTTCTTGCCGGTTCGAACCTCAGGGGCACGCGTGACGGTAACGGCATTTATAACGGTCTGTATGAGCGGTTTGCTGCCAACGGGGTGGATGTGGTCCGCAGTCTTGACGGCGCACGCGGAAGCCTGTCGCGCAAAGTGCTGCTGCTGGATTCGGACACTCTGAGCACCCAGACCGGTCATGCCATAGATTCACTGAAAAAGGAAAATGCTCTGCCGGCGGTGACGGATGTGGCCATCGGGCATCTGATGAAGCATACGCCTGACCGTTTTTTCCTGATGGTGGAAAACGGCAATATAGATTGGGCCGGCCATGCCAACGACGGCGCAACGGCTGTCAAGGAAGTGATTTGTTTCGATCAGGCTCTGGAGCGTGCATACAAGTTCTATGAGCAGCATCCTGACGAGACCCTTATCGTGGTGACCGCCGACCATGAGACGGGCGGCATGTCGGTGGGGCAGGCGTCGACCGGATATAACTGCTATACGGAATATGTGGACTGCCAGAAGGTGTCGAAGGAGTTTTTCACCAACTGGTGCAGGGATATGATACGCGGCAATGTGCCGTATTCATGGGTGCAGATGAAGTCGTATCTGCGTGAGAATCTCGGATTCTGGGAGATGATTCCGGTGAGCGAGGAGATGGAACGAGTGCTCGAGAGCAAGTTTACAAAGACGTTTGTGACCCGCGACGGTTCAGTCAGCCACAGTCTCTACAATGATTTTCCGGAATTCGCACAGGAGGTCTATGACGTGGTCAACCGCCGGTGTGGTTTCGGATTCACCACGGGCAACCATTCGGGTAATCCGGTGTCGGTGTTTGCCGTGGGTGTCGGGTCGGAACTGATAAGCGGGATGGTGGACAATACGGATCTGCCGCGACTGATTCTGCGCGCGGCTAAAGGAGACGGACAACAGTAAAAAACTTACGGTTACGGCTACAAACACTCGAGAACGGCTTATTGACGTGGCACGTCAGCTCTTCACCCGCAACGGGCTGAAGAACACGACCATGAACGATATTGCGAATGCTTCCGAGAAAGGACGCCGGACCGTATATTCCTATTTCCGCACCAAGCGTGAGATATATGAGGCGGTGATCGAGGACGAGAGCCGTCAGGTGCGTGACCTGCTCCGCAGGGAGGTGGGCCTGATGGACACTCCGGAGCAGAAGTTGCGCCGGCTGATGGAGCTGCGCATGGATCTGGCCGTAAGTTCCGGCCGCCGTCCGGAAGTGTGGTTCCGGTCGCTTTTCAGCCGCGATGTGGACCGTGCGGACCGGATGCGGAATATGGTGCGTGGATGTATATATGAAATGATCGGCGGGATTATATCCGACGGAGTGGCCGACGGAGTGTTTGACACCGAACAGGCCGGACGGGTAAAGTATCTGCTTACGGTGCTGGTGCAGGGTTGCGACTGGGAACTTATGCGTGAGCCCGAACAGGCTCAGTCAGAGCCGCCGTCGCGCCGGGTGCGTTTTGCCACGTCGCTGGATTTTATAATGGACGGTCTTGCCGTTAGAAAAATGTGATATAAACCAAATTTTATAACTAATTCATCAATTAAAATTTCAAGATCAAAATGAAATTACTTGAAGGAAAAACCGCTTTGATCACCGGTGCAGCACGTGGCATCGGCAAGGCTCTGGCTCTGCGCTTCGCGCAGGAGGGCGCCAACATCGCTTTTACCGACCTCGTGATCGACGAAGGTGGCAAGGCCACCGAGAGCGAGATCGCGGCATACGGAGTGAAGGTCAAGGCCTATGCGTCGAACGCAGCTGATTTCGAGCAGACACAGGAAGTGGTGAAGCAGGTGGCTGAGGATTTTGGCCGCATAGACATTCTGGTCAACAACGCAGGCATCACCAAGGACGGACTGATGATGCGCATGACCGAGGCTCAGTGGGATGCCGTGATCAACGTCAACCTCAAGAGCGCGTTTAATTTCATCAAGGCTGTTCTGCCCGTGATGATGAAGCAGCGCAGCGGCTCGATCATCAACATGGCTTCAGTGGTGGGTGTGCACGGCAACGCCGGACAGGCAAACTATGCATCGTCGAAAGCAGGCCTTATAGCTCTGGCCAAGAGCATAGCGCAGGAAGTTGGCTCTCGCGGCATACGTGCCAACGCCATCGCTCCCGGATTTATCGAGACGGCCATGACCGCCGCTCTGCCCGATGCAGTGCGCGAGGACTGGTGCAAGAAGATTCCCCTGCGTCGTGGCGGCAAGCCCGAGGATATTGCCGACGTGGCCACATTCCTGGCTTCCGACATGAGCTCGTATGTGACCGGTCAGGTGATTCAGGTGGACGGCGGCATGAACATGTGATTCTGCGCGCTGACCGACAATCCTGAACAAATACACAGGTGTGCGGCGTGCGTGTCATGTGGACAATTGTGCGCCGCACACTTTTCAAAAACCGTTTTATATTTATACCATCTTTTAAGGATGCTTCAGTACAATACACACAACACCAGGTTGCCTATGCCCGAATACGGAAGGTATGTGCAGCAGTTGGTGGACAAGTGCGTCACTATCGAGGACCGCGACGAGCGCAATGCTTTTGCCGCCGGGATCGTGGCGACGATATGCAATCTCTTTCCTCAGCAGAAAACCAGTCCGGAGTGGCGCGACAAGCTCTGGGACCATCTGGCCATAATGTCGGATTTTAAACTGGATATAGATTATCCGCGTGAGGTGACGGCCCGGGAGGATCTGGAGTCGTGTCCGGAGCGGCTGCCGTTGCCCGGCCATGACATACGTCTGCGTCAGTACGGCAATAATGTGGTGCAGATGATAGCCGCGGCCCGTGCTATGGCCGCCGATGATCCTGAACGCCGGGAATTTGTGATGATGATAGCCAATCACATGAAGAAACTGATGCTCGCCGTGAATCCCGACGGAGTGGAGGATGCGCGTGTGTGCAAGGATCTGGCCATGCTGTCGGACGGGGAGCTGATACTCAATCCTGAGGAGACTCCGCTGCTGGAATTCGAGGTGCCCGCCGTGATGTCGGCCGCAAAGAAAAAGAAACGCCGCTGATATGCTATTGCCTGATGTAGTGAAAGTGGCTGTGGGGACTGTGATCAAGACCCACGGTGTTAAAGGCGAGATGGCGGTGGCTCTGGATGCCGATCCGGCTCTGGAACCGGGAGATGCTGTGATCATGGAGATTGACGGACTGGATGTGCCGTTTTTTGTGTCGTCGGTGCGCGGCCGCGGTGCGGACAGCATTCTGCTAATGTTTGACGGAGTGGAGTCGGAGACTGATGCCCTTCAGTTTGTGGGGCATACCGTTTTCGTGTACACTGATGAGGATTCGGAGGGAGATGACGGCGATATGACGGCCGGAGACCTGGTGGGCTATGACCTGTGGGACAACGACGTGTGTGTGGGACGCATAGACGACATAATGGAAGTGGGGCCCGGATGCTGGTATTTTGTAGTGGGCGGACAGGCGCAGGAGCGTCTGGTGCCGGTGGCCGATGATCTTATCTGCGGGATTGACGAGCAGCAGAGAAAAGTGGTCATGGACCTGCCCGAGGGTCTGCTGGATCTGTGATGTGGAAAAATTTTTGTAATAATTTTCTAAAAATCTGAGATATAGATGAAATTTGACGAGCTGGATCTGAGCTATGATGTGCTTGACGCGTTGGACGCGATGAATTTCGATGAATGTACGCCTATTCAGGAACAGGCCATTCCGGTGGCTCTGCGTGGCCGTGACCTTATAGCCGTGGCCCAGACCGGCACGGGCAAGACCGCCGCTTTCCTGCTGCCTGTGATCGACCAGCTCGGCATGCGTGAGCCTTCCGATTCGGTGAAATGCGTGGTGATGACCCCTACACGTGAACTTGCTCTTCAGATTGACCGTCAGCTTGAGGGATTTTCGTATTTTCTGCCTATAAGTTCCACGGCGGTGTATGGCGGCACGGACGGTGCCGGATATGCCCAGCAGCAGCGTGCGCTGAAAATGGGAGCCGAGGTGATCATAGCCACTCCCGGACGTCTGCTCGCCCATCTGAGCATGGGATATGTGGATCTCAGTCAGGTGGAATTTTTTATTCTTGACGAGGCAGACCGTATGCTCGACATGGGTTTCTATGACGACATCATGCAGATAGCGGCGCGACTGCCCAAGGAGCGTCAGACGCTGATGTTTTCGGCTACGATGCCGCCAAAGATACAGAAAATGGCCAAGGCTCTGCTGAATGATCCGGTCGAGGTGAAGATTGCAGTGTCGAAGCCTACCGATAAGGTTGAACAGAGTGTCTACATCTGTCATGAACCTCAGAAAACCGGGATTCTGACCCATCTGTTCAATTCGGTGAACGGCAGGCGCGTGATTGTGTTCGCATCATCCAAACTCAAAGTCAAGGAGCTGGCACGCGAGTTGCGCAAACTGAAACTGAAAGCCGGCGAGATGCACTCTGATCTTGACCAGAACTACCGTGAGGTGGTGATGAATGATTTCCGCAACGGACATATAGACATTCTGGTTGCCACGGACATAGTGGCCCGTGGAATCGACATAGACGATATAAGTATGGTGGTTAACTATGACGTGCCGCACGACAATGAGGACTATGTGCACCGTATAGGCCGTACGGCCAGGGCTAATGCCGACGGTGTGGCCGTGACGCTTGTAAGCGACCGCGACAGGCGCAAGTTTGCCCAGATAGAGCAGTTTCTCGGATATCAGGTCCGTAGGGAGGAGCTGCCGGCCGGGTTGGGCGATGCTCCGTCTGCCACGTTGCCTTCGGTCGGAGGAAAGCCCGAGGGCAAAAGGCGTGGACGCGGCGGCCGAAACAGGAATGTCAATGCCGGCAAGGATAAGGAGAGCGGGCGCGGCAGGCGCCGTGAAGGTGGCAGACGCCGCGGCAACAAAGGGCCACGGCCTTCCCAGACCGAAGGCAGCTCTACGGGACAGGAAGCCTGATCGGACGGAGACAGCGGGCCGGTCGGTCGGCTGATTTGTGGCCGATTTCAGAACAATGTTGATAAATATGGTTAATTTTAGAAAATCGACCTTTTTATAGGCGTTGCATGGAATAAATTCTGTAAATTTGTGCAGGAGAATATTTATCACATACTTTTTCTTGGTCTTAATTTATGTTGTCAACGTTGCTTGTCATTTTTGTAATCGGCTATCTGGCTATTGCGCTGGAGCATCCGCTCAAGGTCGATAAAACCGCATCCGCCCTGTTGCTGGGCATGCTCATGTGGATTCTTTATGCTCTGGGTGCAGAGTCGATAGTGCCTGCGGTGCAGGGTGAGCATTTTCAGCGTTTCGTGGCCGACAATCCTGCCCTGGGATCGAAGTCTGTGGCCGAGCAGGCTCTGGCATACGTACTTAACGTTGACATAGTGGAGCATCTGGGTGACATCACCCAGACGCTGTTTTTTTTGATAGGAGCCATGACCATAGTGGAGCTTATCGACGTGCACGGAGGATTCCGCATCATCACCGAGCGGATCACCACACGCCGCAAGCGCAGGTTGCTGTGGATATTGAGTTTCACTACATTTTTCATGTCGGCCATACTCGACAACCTGACCACCACGATTGTGATGATCATGCTGCTGAGGAAACTGATAGCCCAGCAGCAGGAGCGGTGGCTCTATGCGGCGGCTATAGTCATTGCGGCAAACAGTGGCGGCGCATGGTCGCCCATCGGTGACGTGACCACCATAATGCTCTGGGTCAAAGGAAATGTAACGGCTCCGGCTCTGCTGAGCTATGTGCTGTTGCCGAGCGTGGTGTCGATGGTAGTGCCGATATTTTTTGTGTCACGCAGGCTTCACGGCGAGCTGGATCCGGTGCTGCCCTTTGCAGCCACCGACATGTCCATCACCCGAGGAGAACAGAATGCCATGTTCTTTTTGGGAGTGGGCGGACTTATATTCGTGCCGGTGTTCAAATCTGTCACACATCTGCCGCCTTTTGTGGGCATACTGTTTGTGCTCGGGGCGCTGTGGGTTTTTACAGAAGTGTTCTATAACTCGAAAACGATGCTCGAGAAAGCCAAGCAGCATCGCATTCCCAAGGTGATCCAGCGGGTCGACATGCCCTCGATATTGTTTTTCCTCGGCATTCTGATGGCCGTGGCCGTGCTTCAGTCCACCGGAGTACTGACATGGATGGCGCAGGTGCTTGACAACGAGGTGCACAATGTATATGCCATAAACACTATGCTCGGAGTGCTGTCGTCGATCGTCGACAATGTGCCGCTGGTGGCCGGAGTCATGGGCATGTATCCTGTGGCAGATCCCGGATCGGTGGGCTATGCCGCTGAGTTTGTTGTGGACGGAACGTTCTGGGAGCTGCTTTCCTACTGCGCGGGAGTGGGCGGAAGCCTGCTGATTATCGGTTCGGCTGCGGGTGTGATAGCCATGGGACTGGAAAAAATCAGTTTCGGATGGTATATGAAAAATTTCACATGGCTCGCGTTTATTGGCTATATGGCCGGTATCGGGGTCTATGTGATTGAAAAAATGATTTTTTGAATATCTGTAAAGCGCTGATTATGCGGAGATAAATAAATTTATCGATAAAAAATTGCGAAATTATTTGCACAGTCGCGAAAAAACGCATAACTTTGCAGCGCAAAAGCCCAGGTGGCGGAATGGTAGACGCGCTCGTTTCAGGTGCGAGTGCTGCGAGGCGTGCAGGTTCGAGTCCTGTTCTGGGCACCGCGACCCCTTGATAATCAACTGATTTTCAAGGGGTTTGTTAAATTATGGCATACTGAAAAGTGTGCTTCCCCCTCCTAAAGAAAAAGGATCATGTATGAACGCTAAGTCTTTTACCATCCACACCGAACTGCTTGACGGCACTCTGGAAGGTGCACGCAATATATATATGGGTGCGAATTCCACATGTCACCTTTATGTGATTCCTCGTGGCGAAATTTCTCTGGCCAACACTTTGTCTGACATCTCTGGCCAGCCGGCGTTTTATATTTTGCTTGGGGAAGGCGAAGGGCCGGATGACCGGGCAAAGGCATATATCGGCCAGACCACCGATTTTGCAAACCGCAAGAATGACCACATGCAGAAAAAAGATTGGTGGGACACGGCTCTTGTTTTCATTTCCGATAACCACAAGATATATGGTGACGACGTGAGGTTTCTGGAATATATAGGGGTGAAAGCCGCCCAGGAGACCGATTCGTTTGAGTTGTTGAATGGCTCCAATCCGCGAAAACCTAACATAGCGCCGTTTCGTGTGAATGATATGGAGGTGTTTTTCCGCGACATTGAGCTGCTCACACGGTTTTACGGGTGCCGGATATTCGAAAGACGGCAGGTGTCGGCGAGCGAACGACATCTTTTTTATGTGAAGGCTGCGGAACGTCATGCGGATGGTGTGGGGTATTATGACGAGACTAACAGAAAGTTTGTTCTTATGAAAGGCAGCCGGCTTGCTCTGGACGTTGTGGCAAGTTATAAGAATGCCGGCCGGCCGAAGTTTATCAGTGAGCATTGCCGCATTGTGAACGGAGAGATTGTTCTCTGGCATGATGTGGCCGTTGATTCTCCCAGCGGAGCATCCGGGCTTGTTCTCGGTCGGCCGAGCAATGGTTGGGCGGACTGGACAGATGCCGAGGGGCATTCCCTCAATTCTGTGGTTAAAAGGTGAGAAATACGAATGTATTATAAATGATATGGGTATGAAGAAAATCGTTACAGTGTGTCTGTTGGCATTGGCCGGTGTGACCGGAATGTCGGCGGCGACACGCAGCAACAAGACGGAAGTGGCGCGCAATCTCGACATCTTTAATGCGCTGGTCAAGGAGCTTCAACTGAATTATGTTGATACGATCGATGCCAAGAAGTCGATAAATACGGCTATTTTCTATATGCTTGACGAGATAGATCCATATACGGAGTATTATTCTTCCGACGATCAGGAACAGTTCAACATGCTGTCTACCGGCGAGTATGGCGGCATCGGGTGCGTGATCACCAAGGGCCGCGACGGGCGTATATATTTTGCGGAGCCTTACGAGGGCACTCCGTCGCAGCGTGCCGGAGTGCGCGGCGGTGATGTGATCCTGCAGATAGACTCCGACACTTTGTCCACGAAGTGGGATGTGGCGCGCACGTCGGAAAAACTGCGCGGTCCGGCCGGTACGGTGGTCAAGGTGAGGGCCATGCGGCCGTATGTGGCGGATTCGATAGTGACTTTTGAGATCGAGCGCGCCAAGATAGTAAATCCGGCGGTGACATACTACGGTACGGCCGGAACTGACGGCAAGACGGGATATATAGCTCTGTCTGCGTTTACAGACAAGGCGGCCGGCGAGGTGCGCGATGCTTTGGTGGATCTGATGGAGAATCATGGTGTGACGTCGCTTGTGCTCGACCTTCGGGGGAATCCCGGCGGACTGCTTGAAAGCGCTGTGCAGATTGCCGGTCTGTTTGTGCCCAAGGGCACGGAGATAGTGCGTACGCGCGGCCGCGGGGCTTTGTCGGAAAGGGTCTATAAGACTATCCGCAAGCCGGTGGCGCCGGATATGCCGTTGGCAGTGCTGATCGACGGCGGATCGGCGTCGAGTTCGGAGATTGTGGCCGGATCGCTGCAGGATCTGGACAGGGCGGTGATTGTCGGTGCACGGTCGTTCGGAAAGGGGCTTGTGCAGTCTTCACGCACGCTTCCTTTCGATGGAGTGCTTAAACTGACCACAGCCAAATATTATATACCTTCGGGTCGTCTGATCCAGGCCATCGACTATTCGCGGCGCAATGAGGACGGCTCTGTGGCGCGTATGCCCGACAGTCTGACCACAGTCTATAATACTGTGCATGGCCGCCCGGTGAGAGACGGCGGCGGCATAACCCCCGACGTGGTGGTGGAGTCGCCGAAAATCAATCGTCTGCTTTACAACATCAGGCGTGACAATTGGGATAATGATTTCGCCACTATGTATGCCGCGTCGCACGATTCGATTCCTGCGGCTACGGAGTTTGTGGTGACCGATTCGATATTCGCCGGGTTCAAGCGCTTCATTGATCCTGACAAGTTTGCCTACGACAGGGCGTGCGACTCGATTCTGAAGCAGTTGCGCGAAGCCGTGGAGGTGGAGGGTTACAAGACTCCGGAGGTCGACGGACAGATTGATGCTCTTGAGACCATGCTGCATCATGATCTGGAGCATGATCTCGACGTGAACCGTGAGATTCTCAATGAACTGATCAGCGATGCCATAGTGCGCCGATATTATTATCAGAAAGGCGCCGTGGCCAACTCCATGCGTTATAATAAGGCGTTGCATCAGGCGCTGAAGTTGCTTGAGAACAGGGAGGAGTACTGCCGCATACTCAATTTAAGGTAATGACGTTTGAAGAACTTATGCCGCGGCTGTCGGCCGCGGTCCGTGGAGATGCGCTGTCGGCCGCCGTCAAGGGCGGCCGGCGTGTCTGTGTGACCAATGCGGCGGGATCGTCGGCTGCGCTGATGCTTTCGTTGTTGAAAACCCGGGCGCCGTTGCTCGTGGTGGGTGATTCGGCCGACGATGCCGGGTATCTGTATCACGATCTGTGCAGGCTTTGCGGTGACGATGCTGTGGTCATGCTGCCATCCGGATATAAGAGACATATAAAGTACGGTCAGCCCGACGCTCCGCAGCAGATATTGCGACAGGAGGCGATGAACAGGCTCTACGGTCATGGCGGAAGGCTGCGCTTTGTGGTGAGCTATCCCGACGCTTTGGCCGAGCGGGTGGCTTCGCCGGTGACTGTGAGCGACCATACGATACACATTGCCGTGGGCAAGGATACGGATCTCTTTGAAACGCAGAAATGGTTGCGGGAAAAGGGATTCAAAGAGCAGGATTATGTCTATGAACCCGGACATTTTGCCGTGCGCGGCTCGATTCTCGATATCTACGGCTACAGTAATGAACTGCCTTACCGCATAGACTTTTTCGGCGATGAGGTGGATTCGATACGTGAGTTCAACGTTGAGACTCAGTTGTCGGAGCGTAAGCTCGACCAGGTGGATATATCTTCCAATGTGGCTTCTCAGTCGCGCGGGTCATCGCTGTTGGAATTCATTGATCCGGCCACCGTGGTGGCTGTGCGCGACGATGTGTCCATTCTGACCTCACGTGTGACTTCGATAGCGTCGGAGAGTTTCAGCGATTCGGCGGCGATAGCCGATGAGGGCGACAGGTCGGCCATGACCCATGTGGTGGATCCGGATGACTTCTCGGCACGGCTGGCCGGATTCAGGCGCCTGACATTTACCGCAGGTGCCGCTACGGATCCGGAGTCGGATGCCGCTATTGATTTCAATTGCTCTCCGCAGGGCATTTATCATAAGAATTTTGAGCTTATCTCGGGTGAGTTCTTGCGGCTTGCATCAGAGGGCTACAGGCTGTTCATTCTTTCCGACAGCCCGAAGCAGCATGAACGTCTGAAAGAGATTTTTGCCGAACGTGGGGATAAAATCGAGTTTACACCGGTGGATTCCACGCTTCATGAGGGATTTGTGGACCATCTGTCGCGTGTGTGCGTATTTACGGATCATCAGATATTCGACCGTTTCCATAAATACAGCCTGAAGAGCGAACGTGCGCGTTCGGGCAAGGTGGCCCTGTCGCTTAAGGAGCTGGCGGCGATTGAGCCGGGTGATTATATAGTCCATATAGACCATGGGGTGGGGCGTTTTGCCGGGCTGGTGCGTTCGGCCGGCATAAACGGACGCATGCAGGAGATGATCAAGCTGACGTATCTCAACGGCGACACTATTTTCGTGTCGCTGCATTCGCTGCATAAATTGTCGAAGTATCGCGGCAAGGAGGGGGTGGAGCCGCGTATCAACAAACTTGGCACGGGTGCGTGGAACAAGATGAAGGAGCGCACGAAGTCCAAGCTCAAGGATATAGCCCGTGATCTTATCAGCCTTTATTCACGCCGCCGGCAGGAGCAGGGATTCCAGTTCTCGCCTGACAGCTATATGCAGCATGAGTTGGAGGCATCGTTCATATATGAGGACACCCCGGACCAGCTTACGGCTACCAAGGCCGTGAAGGCCGATATGGAGTCGCCGCGGCCTATGGACCGTCTGATATGCGGTGACGTGGGTTTCGGCAAGACGGAGATAGCCATACGCGCCGCGTTCAAGGCTGCGACCGACAACAAGCAGACTGCGGTGCTCGTGCCGACCACGGTGCTTGCCTATCAGCATTACTGCACGTTCAGGGAGCGTCTGAAGGATTTTCCGGTGAAAGTGGACTATCTGTCGCGTGCACGTACGCCGAAGCAGGTGCGCGAGATTCTGGAAAATCTTGCGGCCGGAAAAATAGATATTATTGTGGGCACCCACAAGCTGATCGGCAAGACGGTGAAATTCAAGGATCTCGGACTGTTGGTGGTCGATGAGGAACAGAAGTTCGGTGTGGCGGTGAAGGAGAAACTGAAAGAGATGAAAGTGAATGTCGACACGCTCACCATGAGTGCCACCCCGATTCCGCGCACTCTGCAGTTCTCGCTTATGGGCGCCCGTGATCTCAGTGCCATCACCACTCCTCCGCCCAACCGTTATCCGATTCTCACCACAGTGTGCTCCATGACCGACGCTCTGCTGGCCGATGCCGTTAATTTCGAACTGTCGAGGGGTGGTCAGGTGTTCATCATCAACAATAGGATAGAGGGCTTGTATGACATCGAGAATATGGTGCGGCGTCTGGTGCCTGATGCTCGTACTGTGGTGGGACACGGGCAGATGCCGCCGGAAAAACTGGAGAAGTCGATAATAGATTTCGCCGCCCACGATTATGATGTTCTTCTGGCCACCACCATAGTGGAAAGCGGTATAGACATGCCCAATGTCAACACCATTATCATCTACAATGCGCAGAATTTCGGATTGAGCGAGCTGCATCAGTTGCGCGGAAGGGTGGGACGCAGTGCCCGCAAGGCTTTCTGCTATATGGCGGTGCCGCCGGGAGCGTCTGTCAGTCCGGTGGCGCGTCGCCGTCTGCAGGCCATAGAGAGTTTCAGCGATCTGGGCAGCGGCATACACATAGCCATGCAGGATCTTGACATCCGCGGCGCAGGCAATCTGCTCGGTGCCGAACAGAGCGGATTTATCGCCGATCTCGGCTATGAGACCTATCAGCGTATTCTCAAGGAGGCAGTGACGGAACTGCGAACGGAAGAGTTCGCCGACACGTTTGCCGATCAGGATGAGTCTGAGCAGGATTATGTGGCCGACTGTTCGATCGAGAGCGACATGGAACTGCTGCTGCCGTCGGATTATGTGCCGCAGGATCGTGAACGCATAGCCCTGTATCAGGAACTGGACGGGATTGAGCGGGAGCTGGATCTGCAGGCGTTCGCGTCAAGGCTTGAGGACCGCTTCGGCCGCATTCCGGATGTGGCGGCAGAGTTGTTGCGGGTGCCCAGATTGCGTCGCATAGCCCGTAAACTCGGTGTGGAGAAAGTGTCGCTCAAGCAGGGACAGATGTATCTGTTTTTTGTCGACGAGACGAATGTGGCCTATTATCAGAGTCCTATGTTCGGGCGTATGCTCACGTATCTGCAGCAGAATTTCCGCCGTTGTCAGTTGCGTGACCGTAACGGTCGCAGGTCGATGTCGGTGGCACATGTGGATACTGTGGAGACAGCCGTGGCCATCCTTTCCGATATTCTGGAATTGCCTGTGAGCTGAAAAACAGTCGGGTCAGTTCCTGTCGCGCAGATGTCTGTCGGCCGCGGCAAGAGTTTCCGGCCTGCCTATGTCAAACCAGCTGTAGCCGTCGGGTTCGGTGGCATAGATACTGTGTGTGCCGGACGCGGCCACATAAAAAGGTGTTATGGAGAATGCGTCGGAGCCTGCCGAGCGGCTGTAGTCTTCGAGGGCGGGGAAGAGTGCCGTCGAAAACAGATGTATGCCATTGAACGATCTGGTTGTGTGTCGGGAGGGGTCATATATGAACCCGTCTGGACGAGTGGCGCCGCTTGCGGTGTCGATCCATCCGCACAACTGCATCATATCGCTGCCGTCAGCAGATCCGTTGTTGCCGTCGTTGTGGTCAAAGACAAGACGGCGTGATGATCCGCGCGAGCCTACAAGCAGCGTGGCGTCTCCGCGCATCTTCATGAGCCGCAGGTCGAGATCGGTGAGGATGTCGGCGTTGTGGAGCAATATCGGTTCATCGCCGTCAAGCAGCGGACGTGCTTTCAGCAGCCCTCCGCCGGTGTCGAGCAGTCGGTCGCTTTCGTCGCTAATGGCAATGTCGATGCCGAAATTGCCGTTGCGGTCGAGAAAGTCGATCACTTTACCGGCGAAATGGTGAACGTTGACCACCGCACGGGTGATTCCTGCCTTTTTTATGTTTTCGATGACATGCTGGAGCATTGGCTTGCCGCCCACTTCAATGAGTGCTTTCGGACGGTCGTCGGTGAGCGGACGCAGTCGGGTGCCGAGTCCGGCGGCATAGATCATCGCTTTCATGGACGCAGAGATGGCTGTTCGCGGTGTGTTTCCGTCACGGCAATGGGCTGCCCGGCAAATTTTTCACGCAGTCTGGCGGCCATGGCGGCAGCGCAGTAGACCGACCGGTGCTGTCCGCCGGTGCATCCGAATGCTATCTGAAGGTGTGTGAATCCACGTTTCAGGTAACGCTCCACGGCGTGGTCCACCAGCGCGCAGCAGTGGTCGAGAAAGGTGAACACCTCGCCGTCGTTTTCCAGAAATTCGGCCACGGGAGCGTCTTTGCCGGTGAGTTGTTTATACGGCTCGTAGCGCCCGGGATTGTGGATGGCCCGGCAGTCGAACACGAAGCCGCCGCCGTTGCCCGACATATCGGCCGGAAGTCCTTTCTTATAGCTGAAACTGAGTACTTCCACCGTCAGTATGCCGTTGGCATCATTGTCGCTGCCCACGGATGAGTGTGTGGCATGGCGTGACAGCAGGGTGTCGGTGATTTCGCTGAGATAGGGGAACACGGCTGGATTCATGGCTTCGCGCAGATTGGTCAATGCGGCCGGGATCTGCTGCATGAAAGCGGGCTTGCGCTCGTGGTATCCGCGGAATCCGTAGGCGCCGAGCACCTGCAGCATGCGGAAGATCACGAAAAACGGCAGGGATGTGCGGAATTCTTCGGCATCGACCCCCGATGCGGCTATATAGCGCTCGACCATCGAATTGCGGAACTCCGCCGACAGACCAGCGCGGGCCTGCCACAGGAATGAAGCCACGTCGTAGTGCACGGGACCACGGCGTCCGCCCTGAAAGTCGATCAGATACGGCATGTTGTCTCGGATCATCACGTTGCGCGACTGGAAGTCTCTGACCATGAAGCCCCATGGCTTTGCCATGAGCAGGCATGACGCGAGTGACTGGAATTCCTTTTCCAGACGCGGCTCGTCGATTTCCAGACCTGTGAGCTTCAGATAGCAGTATTTGAAGTAGTTCAGGTCCCACATCACGGAGGTCATATCCATTTCCGGCACCGGATGACATCTGGAGAAGTCAAGACCCAGCGCTCCGTTGATCTGGAAACGGGGGAGCATGTCGATTGTTTTGGCCACCAGGGCGGTGTCGGTGATCCGGTCGAGCAGGCATGTGTCGCCGAGATCTTCCTGAACGTAGGCGGTCCTGTCGGGGCTGACGGCCAATATACGCGGCACCGGCAGATCGCGTGAGGAGAAATATCCCGACAGGTATATGAAGGCGTCGTTTTCGGTCGTGACGGTGCCTATGGCTCCTATGACCGAGGTGCCGTCGGCGCGGACCACCCGCCAGTAGCGGCGGTTGGATCCGGAGCCGGTGATGGGTTCAAACGACTTGGCGTCGGGTATGAGGGATTTAAGCCTTTGCATAGAGTTTCTCTCTGGCGGCCTGCACGCGTTCGTCGGTGATATAGTCGTCGTAGTCCATCATCTTGTCGATGATGCCGTTGGGAGTAAGCTCGATTATGCGCGTGCACACTGTCTGGATAAATTCGTGGTCGTGGCTCGACATGAGGATGTTGCCCTTGAATGACTGCAGAGTGTTGTTGAACGCCTGTATGGATTCAAGGTCGAGGTGGTTGGTGGGAGAGTCGAGCACCATGGTGTTGGCGTCGCGGAGCATCATCCGGGCGATCATGCAGCGCATTTTTTCGCCGCCGGAGAGCACCGATGCTTTTTTGAGCACTTCCTCGCCTGAAAAGAGCATTTTGCCGAGGAATCCTTTGAGGTAGATCTCGCTGGAATCGTCGGAGAACTGACAGAGCCAGTCGACCAGATTCATGTCGGTGTTGAAGAATTGCGAGTTGTCCAGCGGCAGGTAGGCCGTGGTGATGGTCTGTCCCCATTCGTAGGTGCCGCTGTCGGGCTGCCTGTTTCCGCAGATGATTTCGAATAGGGCGGTCATGGCGCGGGGATCGTGGGAGAGGAATGCCACTTTGTCGCCTTTTTCGATCTGGAAATTAACGTCGTTGAAGAGTATCTCTCCGTCGACCGATGCGCTCAGACCCTTGACTTCGAGAATCTTGTTGCCCGGTTCGCGCTGCGGGGTGAAGATGATTCCGGGATAGCGGCGGCTTGACGGCTGGATTTCCTCGACATTGAGTTTTTCGAGCATTTTTTTGCGCGATGTGGTCTGCTTGGATTTGGCTACGTTGGCCGAGAACCGCTGTATGAATTCCAGCAACTCCTTGCGCTTTTCCTCGGCTTTTTTGTTCTGCTGCTGCTGCTGGCGCAACGCGAGCTGTGAGGACTGGTACCAGAACGAGTAGTTGCCGGCGAAAATCTGCATCTTGTTGTAGTCGATGTCGAGAGTATGGGTGCAGACAGAGTCGAGGAAGTGGCGGTCGTGGCTTACCACCAGCACTGTGTTCTCGAATTTCGACAGATAGTCTTCAAGCCATGCCACGGTTTCGAGGTCGAGGTCGTTGGTGGGCTCGTCGAGCAGCAGGTTGTCGGGGTTGCCGAAGAGGGCCTTGGCCAGAAGCACGCGCACTTTCTCGTTACCGCTCATGTCTTTCATGAGGGTGTAGTGCTTGTCTTCCCTGATGCCAAGACCTGACAGAAGTGCCGCTGCGTCGCTTTCGGCGTTCCAGCCTTCGAGTTCGGCGAATTTTTCTTCAAGTTCGGAAGCGCGTATGCCGTCGGCGTCGCTGAAGTCGGCTTTGGCATACAGGGCGTCTTTTTCCTGCATTATGTCCCACAGGACCGAGTGGCCGCGGAGCACAGTCTCCATCACCGTGCATTCGTCAAATTTGAAGTGGTCCTGTTCGAGCACGCTCATGCGTTCGCCGGGGCCCTGAATCACATCACCGTGTGTGGGCGACAGCTCGCCGCTGAGTATGCGCATGAGTGTGGACTTGCCGGCGCCGTTGGCTCCGATGATGCCATAGCAGTTGCCCGGGGTGAATTTCATGTTTACGTCTTGAAACAGTACCCGTTTGCCGAATTGCATGCCGAGATTATTGATCGCTATCATATATGTGTCGCGTTAGATTGTAAATTTATTGGAAACCGTCTGCAAAGTTACGAAAAAACGCTAAAAATTCGTTACTTTGCGTGTAGATTATGACAGTACGGCGTATAAGATATGTGGATATGGCCAAGGGGTTGGCCCTTGTGATGGTGATTCTGAGCCATACCGACGGGGCCATGTGGGCTGTGCCTTTCGATAATTTTTCGTTGGCCGTGTTTTTTGTTTGCGCGGGTTTCACCACATCGGCCGGTTCGCTGTCGTTGCGGCGCAAGTTCAGAGGGCTTGTGGTGCCTTATGTGACGCTGAGTGCCGTGTGTCTGCTGTATTCTCTGGCAGTGGGGAGGGAGGTGACGCCGCAGTCTTTGGCCGGTATCGCATATTCGAGGTTTTGCCTGTATCCGGGGACGGATGCTCCGGGGCAGGTGGTGCTCATGACGCTTAACAACAGTGTGCTGTGGTTTCTGACGGCTTTGTTTTCATCGTACGTTGTGTTGCGCCTGATTCTGTTGCCTGATTCCGTGTCACGGCAGGCCTTGATGGCATCGGGGAGTCTTGTGGTGGCCGGCATGGCGGATTTTCTGCCGGTGTTGTTGCCGTGGAGTCTGGATTCGGCGTTTTTTTTCGCTCCGATGATGTGGTGCGGCTTCAGGATGAGAGCGCGTGACACTCTGGCGTGTGTGGGATTGCCGGCGGCATCGGGGCTGTTTGTTGTGTATGGCGTGCTGTTCTGTATCACGGGAATGACCAATTATTCGGTGCGCGATTTCGGCGATTCGCTGATTTTGACGTTTGCGGCCGGAGTGTCAGGCTCGGCAGGGCTTCTGGCTGTGTGCCGTTGGCTGGAGCAGTCTGGTCGGCGTGTGCCGTTGGTTGAGAAACTGAACGCGCAGGCGCTGACGGTGTTTGGCCTGCAGTTGATATTCATCGGTCTTGCCTGGCGTGTCTGTGTGAGGTTTGTGCCGGAGGATTGGCTGGCGCTGACGGTGGTTGCCGAAGTTGTGGCAGCGTGTGTGGGCGGTTATTTTGCCGGGCGCGTGATGCGGCGCGTTCTCCCGTTTTATCGTTGAGTGGATCTTCCTCTGTGTATATAAAAATACAGCGCCCGGCCGGAATCGGTCGGGCGTCTGCTTTGTTGTGTAAGGCTTATGCCGCAGTGGATGGTGTGTGGATCAGGCCTTGTAGAATTCGATCTGGTCGGGAGTGAAGTTGGCGATGAAGTCGGAGTGGGTGTTGACCACAGCCTGCGCCATCTTGTTGTAGACCTGTGCTGAGCGGATGAAGCTGTCGTTGCGCTGTGCATCGAGCAGGAGCAGGTAGCTCATGATTATGTTGCCGGCCATTTCCACCAGACGGCGTGCCATGAAGTCAACGTATGCGGTGTCTTTGGCTTCCAGTACGGATGCTATGGCGGCGTTGTATTTCTCGGTCATCTGCTCAAGGTTGGCCTTGGCGGTTTCAAGTGCGGGCTTGATTCCGGCTGCGAGCTGCTCGCGATAGGAGTCGATGAGCAGGTTTACGGTGCCGGTGGTGACGTGGCGTATGGCGGCCACTACCTGCAGCTGGGTCGTGCCTTCGTAGATGGACGTGATGCGGGCGTCGCGGTACACGCGTTCGCAGGCATAGTCTTTCATGAAGCCCGAGCCGCCGTGGATCTGTATGCAGTCGTAGGCGTTCTGGTTGCAGTATTCGCTGCTCAGACCTTTGGCCAGAGGAGTGCATGCGTCGGCCAGTTTGGAGTAGAGTTTGGATTCTTTTTTCTCTTCCGGAGTGAGCGCGCGTTCCTTGGCGATGTCGTCGTAAGCCTTGTAGAGGTCCACATAGCGTGAGGTTTCATACAGCAGCGAGCGCGATGCGTCAAGTTTGGCCTTCATGGTGGCGAGCATCTCGAATACAGCGGGGAATTCGATGATGGCCTTGCCGAACTGTTTGCGGTCCTTGGCATATGCCAGAGCCTCGCGGTAGGCGATTTCGCTGACACCTACGCTTTGGGCGGCGATGCCGAGACGTGCTCCGTTCATCAGGGCCATTACGTATTTGATCAGGCCCATGCGGCGGCTTCCGCAGAGTTCGGCTTTGGCGTTTTTGTAGACGAGTTCGCATGTGGGAGAACCCTTGATGCCCATTTTGTTCTCGATGCGGCGCACGGTGACACCGCCGTCGCGTTTGTCGTAGATGAACATGGACAGACCGCGTCCGTCCTTGGTGCCGTCTTCAGAGCGGGCGAGAACCAAGTGGATGTCGCTGTCGCCGTTGGTGATGAAGCGTTTCACGCCGTTGAGAAGCCATGTGCCGTCGGGCTGTTCGGTGGCTTTCAGCATCACCGACTGGAGGTCGGATCCGGCGTCAGGCTCGGTGAGGTCCATCGACATGGTTTCGCCGGCGCATACGCGGGGAATGTATTTCTGTTTCTGCTCTTCGGAGGCGAATTCGTAGATTGTCTCGGCGCAGTCCTGCAGTCCCCAGAGGTTTTCGAAACCGGTGTCGGCACGGCTCACGATGTCGGCGGCCATGATGTAGGGTGTGATGGGGAAGTTCAGACCGCCCAAGCGGCGCGGCATGGCCATGCCCATCAGTCCGGCCTTGCGGCAGGCTTCGAGGTTCTGGCTGGTGCCGTCGGCATAGATCACCCGGCCGTTTTCCACGCGCGGACCCTGATGGTCCACGTCTTCGGCATTGTCGGCGATGGTGGTGCCGCAGAGTTCGCCGACGATTTCAAGGACTTTGTCATAGTTGTCCATGGCATCCTCGAAATTGTAGGGCGCGTAGTCGTACTTGTCGGCTTCGGAATAGTCGCGTTCTTTCAAGGCGACTATTTTTTGCATCAGCGGATGGCTCAGGTGATGCTTAAGGTCTGGATTGTCAGTATAAAAGTTAGCCATAATCTTGAAAGCGGGGCTTACTTGGAGTTTTTCTTGTAATATTTGATCAGCTTGGGCACGATGTCTTCGACATTGCCGGTGATCACGTAGTCGGCAATGGCGTTGATGGGTGCCGCAGGATCATTGTTGATCGAGATGATGATCGAGCTTTCCTGCATGCCGGCGATGTGCTGGATCTGTCCGGAGATGCCGCAGGCGATGTAGAGTTTCGGGCGTACGGTGGTGCCGGTCTGTCCGATCTGGCGGGCGTGTTCAACCCATCCGGCGTCGACTGCGGCGCGTGTGGCGCCGACTTCACCGCCAAGGGTTTCGGCAAGTTCGAAAAGCATGTCGAAATTCTCTTTGGATCCTACGCCGTAGCCGCCGGCCACGATGATGGGAGCGGCTTTGATGTTGATCTTTGATTTTTCGATATGGCGGTCGAGAATCTCTACCACGAAATCCTCGGGTTTTACGTATTTGTCGACGTCAAGAGTGACCACCTCACCTTTGTGGGCGGGGTCGAAGATCTCTTTTTTCATCACGCCTTCGCGCACGGTGGCCATCTGCGGACGGCAGTCGGGGTTGACGATCGTGGCCACGATGTTGCCGCCGAACGCCGGACGTATCTGATACAGCAGGTGGGTGTATTCCTTGCCTGATTTAGCGTCTTTGTGGTCGCCGATCTCCAGTGAGGTGCAGTCGGCCGTGAGTCCGCTGTGCAGGCATGAGCTTACGCGGGGACCGAGGTCGCGGCCTATGCAGGTGGCGCCCATAAGGCATATCTGGGGTTCGATTTCGCGGAACAGGTTGATGAGTACGGCCGCATGGGGATTGGTGGTGTAAGGATACATGCGGGCGTCGTCCACTTTGTAGACCACGTCTGCGCCGTATGGCATGAGCGTCTTTTCCACGTCACCGAGGTTGTGGCCTATTACGAGGGCTTCCAGCTTCACTCCGAGTTTGTCGGCGAGCACGCGGCCTTTGGTGAGCAGTTCGAGACTGACGTCGGCCACATGGTCTTCGTCCCACTCGCAGTAGACGATGAGGTTGTTTTTGTCGTTGGTCATAATCTATAATATAAATAGGAGTGGGTGATGATTAACCGATGGTGTGGTTGGTGATGAGTTCCTTTATGAGTTCCTCGATCTGGGCGTCGTCGTTGTCGAGACAGCGGCTTTCCTTGGCAGTGAACACCACGTTCTCGATGCTCTTTACCTTTGTGGGAGATCCGGGGAAGCCGATCTGCTCGGGGTCGGCCTCTACGTAGGCGGCGCTCCATTCCTGAATGATTTCCGGACAGCGGGAGTCGGCTCTCTGAGCCAGCTCGTCGGAGAGCTGTGTGCGCTCAGTGGGCGATGCCGCATATTTGAATTTCATGACACGCTGTGCGTTGCGCGGGCGGCATTCGTCGGCCGATCCGGTCACGGTGACAACGCAGGGCAGGGGAGCTTTCACGGTTTCCACGCCATGCTCCAGACGACGTTTTACGGTGACATGGCCTTCGGCCACACCGAGGATCTCTTCAGCGTATGTGACCTGCGGCACACCGAGTTTCTCGGCTATCTGAGGACCTACCTGTGCGGTGTCGCCGTCGATTGCCTGGCGGCCGCCGAGGATGATGTCGTAGCCGGTCATTTTCTTCACGGCCTGTGCCAGAGAGTAGGATGTAGCCAGGGTGTCGGCACCGCCGAGTGCACGGTCGGTGAGCACGACTCCGCGGTCGGCGCCGCGATAGATTGCTTCGCGGATGATTTCAGAGGCGCGGGGAAGACCCATGGTGAGCATGGTGACTGTGGAGCCGGGATTGGCGTCTTTGAGTCGAAGAGCCTGCTCGAGAGCGTTGAGGTCTTCGGGATTGAAGATGGCAGGCAACGCTGCGCGGTTGATGGTGCCGTCTTCTTTCATTGCATCTTTGCCCACGTTGCGGGTGTCGGGCACCTGCTTGGCGAGCACGATGATATTCAAGCTCATATTTTGTAAATTGTTATATAATAATTAGTTACTTATTCGGTAGTGAGAAAAAACTCTTGCAAAGTTACGTTTTTTGCCTTTCATATCCAAAAAAAGCCGTTAATTCTTTGGTTGGTAAGCCCGGTTTAGTTAATTTTGCACTGAAATGTTAAAACGTTTTTGCGGCATTGTGTTTTTATTGCATCTTGGCAAATTAAACAAAATTGCTCTAAAAGTGTTAAATTATTAAACTAAACGGAATTTTCCGAGTCTAAACAGCGAATGAAAAAATCCACAATCTGGTTTATCACCATAATCATGGCCGTTACATTTGCCGGTCTGATATATGTGCAGTTTCTGTACATGAATAATATGGTGCGAATGCGCGACGATCAGTTTGAAGAAAGTGTGCGCCGTTCGCTGTATGCCGTATCGTCGATGCTCGAGCAGGAGGAGACCCGCCATTTTCTTGAAGAGAATCTGGCTCAGGTGGACAATTGCCAGAGATATAAGGTCACACCCTCTACAGAGGGGGTGTCGATGAGTTTCACCACTCCGAGCGGACGCCGGGGTAATCTTACAATAGAGGATGCTCTCGACAAGCTCCCGGGATCATCGCCGGTGCCGTCGTCGCTTACTCCGAAGGCCGGCGGCAACCTCGAACAGCGTTCGAGAACTCTTCAGGAAACTCTGAGAGGGCGCTATCTTTACCAGCGCGGACTCATAGACGAAGTGATCCTAAATATCATTGCCCGCAGCAGCAATCGCCCCATAGCTCAGCGCGCCGACTCGTTGATGGTGCGTAATTTCCTGCGTTTCGAACTGGAAAACAACGGGCTGAAGATACCGTTTGAGTTTGCTGTGGCCAACCGTAACGGCGCTCTGATCTACCATACGGCGGGATTTCCCTCGGGAGTGTCGCGGCAGGAGGAGCGCAAGGAGGTGTACACACAGCCGCTGTTTCCCAACGATCCTATCAACAAGATCAATTATCTTGAAGTGTATTTTCCGACCAAAGCCGACTATCTGTTCAGCTCGATCAGGTTCATGATACCGTCTTTTGCGTTCACATTTATTCTTCTGCTGATATTCATATATGCGATTATGGTCGCTTTCCGTCAGAAAAAGGTGAACGAGATGAAAAACGACTTCATCAACAATATGACCCATGAGCTGAAAACTCCCATAAGCTCACTGTCGCTGGCCGGCCAGATGCTCGGAGACGCTTCGGTGCGCAAATCGGACACGATGATGCGCCATATCGCGGAAGTGATCAATGACGACACTAAGAGACTGCGTTTCATGGTTGAAAAAGTCCTGCAGATGTCGCTTTACTACAATCAGAAGTCGGTGCTGAATCTTGTGGCCCTTGACGCCAACAAGGTGATAGCGGCGTCGGCCCACTCGGTCAAGCTCCGCGTGGAGAAGGTGGGAGGACGCATTGAACTGGATCTTGCCGCCGGGCGTTCACTGGTGAAGGTGGATGAGATGCATTTTGCCAATCTGATCACCAATCTGCTCGACAATGCCGTGAAGTATCGCAGCGAGGAGCATCCTCTCATCCTGAAGATAGCCACCGAGGATCTTCCCCACAATAAACTTCAGATCACTGTGACCGACACGGGCATAGGAATCAGGAAAGACGATCTGCGCAAGATTTTCGACAAATTTTTCAGAGTGTCTACCGGCGACCGTCATGATGTGAAGGGTTTCGGTCTCGGTCTGGCATATGTGAAGAAGATGGTGGAGGAATTCGGCGGAGAAATCACGGCCGAATCGGAATTCGGCCGCGGCACCACCTTTACACTGACACTACCGTTGGCGCCTGATCAGGAATAGGCGGCGGCTGTTTTATCATAATCAACGAAATTTATAATCCTTTTTCCCAACTCATAACCGATATGGAAGAAAAACTTAGAATCCTACTTTGCGAAGACGACGAAAATCTTGGCATGCTTCTGCGTGAGTATCTGCAGGCCAAGGGCTACAGCGCCGATCTCTATCCCGACGGCGATGCCGGCTATAAGGCTTTTGCCAAAGGTAAATACGATCTTGTGGTGCTGGATGTGATGATGCCTAAGAAAGACGGTTTTACCGTGGCTCAGGAGATCCGTACCGTGAATTCCGAAATTCCGATTATTTTCCTTTCGGCGCGTTCGCTGAAGGAGGATATTCTGTCGGGATTCAAGATCGGTGCCGACGACTATATCACCAAACCTTTCTCCATGGAGGAGCTGGTGATGAGAATCGAGGCTATATTGCGCCGCGTGAAAGGCAAGAAAGACCGTGACGTGACCATGTACAAGCTCGGCAAATTCACATTCAACACTCAGAACCAGACGCTGATGATCGGCGATAAGTCGACCAAGCTCACCACCAAGGAGTCGGAGCTGCTGAGTCTGCTGTGTGCGCACGTCAACGAGATACTTGAACGCAATTATGCGCTGAAGACCATTTGGATCGACGACAACTATTTCAACGCCCGCTCCATGGACGTCTACATCACCAAGCTGCGCAAGCATCTGCGTGAGGATCCCGAGATTGAGATCATCAATATCCACGGCAAGGGCTATAAACTCATAGCTCCGGTGGTGGAGGACTGATCAGGTTGTCTTATACACAGAAATATACTGTCCGGGCCGCAATGTGGAAAACATGCGGCCCGGTTGTTTATTTGTAGGATGGATTATTTTACGGATGGGTGCAGGCGGAGGTCATTCGAAAAATGTGTCGGTATAGCGGACGGTGCTGTTGACAGCTGAGGAACGAATGATTCCGACCGATGGAGCCGGTCGACTAAAAAGTGTTCGCGGTGGTCGCTTTCGGCTACGTTTGCGAAAGCGGTTTTGACCAGGTTGCTGATTGCGAGGCTGTCGCCGCTTTGTTCCTGTCGGATATTGATTGTCATGCAGTGGCTGTCTGTTGGTAGGAAGATGGTCAGGATTATGGTTTTGTGGAGTCGAGAGTGTTGTATTCAGCATCGGTTACGGGGTCGAGCCATTCGTTGGAGGTGTTGTCGCCCGGGATTTCAAATGCCAGGTGTGCGAACCAGCTGTCGGCCGCGGCTCCGTGCCAGTGTTTCACATTGGCCGGGATGTGTATGATTGTGCCCGGAAGTGTCTGTTGTGCCGGTCGGCCTTCTTCCTGATACCATCCACGGCCTGCCACGCCCACAAGCATCTTAATTTACCATTTTTACTTATCCGGCCATGCTTTTCAATATTGCGGCCACGATTTCCGGAGAGGTGGTTTTGCGCGAATATTCGTCGGATCCGGGAGCACCCATTGCCACGTCGGCGCGGCGGAAAGCCATGGATGATGCCACGGTGGTGCGGGCCGATGCATGGAGTTCGGTGACTCTGCAGCGGCGGACTATGGAGCCGGCGTTGTCGGGCGACACTCCTCCTCCGGCAAGGATGATGATTCTGCCTGCGGCTTTCTCTACAAGCCGAGAGAGCATTTCGGCTCCTTCCAGGGCAGAAGGGGCCTGGCCTGAGGTGAGGATGCGGGTGCATCCGAGAGATATTATCGTTTCCAGAGCATCGAATGGGTCGCGGCAGAGGTCAAACGCGCGGTGGAAAGTTACTTCCATCGAGCCTGCGGCGGCCACGAGCCTGCGGCAGGCGTCAACGTCCACGTCGCCCTGTGGGGTGAGGGCGCCTATCACCACTCCGTTGCATCCGTACGACGCGCACAGCCGCACGTCGTGTTCCATCACCTCTACTTCTTCGGGGGTATAGAGAAAATCGCCTTCGCGCGGGCGGATGAGCACGTTGACGTCGATGCCGCCTATGGCCATGGCACGGCGTATCAGGCCAGCCGATGGGGTGATTCCTCCGTCGGCCAGGGCTGAGCATAATTCTATACGTTGGGCGCCGCCTTGGGCGGCTGCGATGGCGGAGTCGATGGATCCTGCGCAGATTTCAAGTGTCATAATGTGTGAAATTGTGGCTTTTTTGCTGCAAATATAGGTTGTTTCGGCGATAATCACTAACTTTGACAATGGAAAAATCTAATAACCGTTTTTTATGCTTATGAATAAATTTCTTGTCACTTTGATTGCCGGCGCAGCAATGTCCGGAGGTCAGCTGTCGGCCATGCAGACCGCCGACTACCGTGTGGTGCCTTTGCCGCGCGAAATCACCATGACGGCTGCTGCCGAAGGATTCAAGTTGTTGCCCACAACTAAAATCGCTTATAGCAAGGGCGATGAGCAGCAGAAAAAGAATGCTGAACTGCTGGCGGAATATATCGGCGGACTCACCGGCCTGAAGTTGCAGATCACCACCAAGATGCCGCGGGCCAATGCCATTGTGCTCAGCGCCGACTTGGCCGGGGAGAATCCCGAGGCTTATGCCCTGACAGTCACAGACCGTATGATAAAGATCAACGGGGCGACTCCGACCGGAACTTTCCGAGGTGTGCAGACGCTCCGCAAGTCCATAGGCGAGCCTGTGGCCGGGGGTGAGACGCTGACGTTTCCTGCTGCCGAGATCGCAGACCGTCCGGAGTTCGGATACCGCGGAATGCACCTTGATGTGAGCCGTCATTTCATATCTGCCGACTCAGTGAAGCGCTATATCGACATTCTGGCGCTTCATAACATCAACAAGTTTCATTGGCATCTTACCGATGACCAGGGCTGGCGTCTGGAGATCAAGAAGCATCCTAAGCTGACCGAAGTGGGCTCCAAGCGTTCCAAGACCGTGATAGGCAAGAACTGGGGCACGTTTGACAACATTCCCCATGAAGGTTTCTACACTCAGGAGCAGGTGCGCGACATTGTCCGGTATGCGGCAGACCGTCAGATCACCATCATTCCCGAGATAGATCTGCCCGGACACATGCAGGGCGTACTTGCCGCATATCCTCATTTGGGCTGCACCGGCGGACCGTATGAAGTGTGGTCCACATGGGGTGTGAGCGACGAGGTGCTGTGTGTGGGCAATGATGCCACTTTCGAGCTTATTGACGATGTGCTCACCGAGGTGCTTGACCTGTTTCCTTCGGAGTATATCCACGTTGGCGGTGACGAATGTCCTAAAGTGCGCTGGAAAGATTGTCCCAAATGTCAGGCCCGCATAGAGTCTCTCGGTATCAAGGGCGATGACAAGCACACTGCTGAGGAGTATTTGCAAAGCTATGTGATCAACCGGGCCGAACGTTTTCTAAATGAGCGTGGCCGCAAGATGATCGGCTGGGATGAGATTCTGGAGGGTGGCCTAAGCCCTAACGCCACAGTGATGTCGTGGCGCGGCGAGGATGGCGGCCGTGAGGCCGTGCGTCAGGGCCATGACGCCATTATGGTGCCCAACAATTATCTCTATTTCGACTATTATCAGACTGAGGACACCGACGGCGAGCCGCTTGCCATAGGCGGATGTGTCACCACCGAACATGTCTATTCTTATAATCCCCGCATGAAAGGTCTGACCGATGAGGAAAAGTCACATGTGCTTGGTGTGCAGGCCAACCTCTGGACGGAATATATACCTAATTTCTGCCATGTGGAATATATGGTGTTGCCGCGCATGGCCGCTCTGAGCGAGGTGCAGTGGACCGATCCGGAATCAAAGGACTACACCGATTTCACCACTCGTCTGCGTCGGTTTATGAAACTCTATGACCATGAAGGCTACAATTATGCCCGCCATCTCTTCAATGTCAGGGGTGAGTTCACTCCCGACCATGCCACTGGTGCGGTGGTGGTGAAGCTGTTCAGTGTGGACGGCTCGCCGATACACTACACTCTTGACGGCACCGAGCCGACCAGACAGTCGGCGCTCTATACCAGACCGCTGTCGATCTCGTCGGACTGTACTTTCACAGCGGCGGCTTTTCCTGAATCAGGCATCAAGACCAGACCCATATCGGAGACATTCAGTTTCAACAAGGCCACCAACCGTTCGGTGACTTTGCTGCAGCCTACTCATTCCAATTATACTTACAAAGGCCCGGGCACTCTGGTGGACGGCCTGCGCGGTGTGGGCAACATTCGTACCGGACGCTGGCTCGGATTCAGCGGCAATGACATGGAAGCGGTGATAGATCTCGGTGCGGAGCAGGAACTGTCGGAAATGGAGCTACGCACGTTTGTTGACCGTGACGACTGGGTGTTCAATGCGCGCGGCGTGGCGATTGCCGTGTCGTCTGACGGTGTGAACTACACCGAGGTGGCGTCAAAAACAATGGAGCCGGCAACCGCCGACTCCCCTAAAGGCATAGAGACGTTCACTCTGACGTTTGAGCCGGTGAAGGCGCGCTATGCGAAGGTTACCGCTCTGTCCGAGCATAATATTCCGGCATGGCACGGTGCCGCCGGAAATCCCGGATTTTTATTTGTGGATGAAATCTCGCTGAAGTAACTGCTTCAGTTCACGATACAACCGATTGACCGGCAGCCCCATCACATTGTAGAAGCTGCCGGTCATTCCTTTTACGGCGGCAGCTCCGATCCACTCCTGTATTCCGTATGCCCCGGCCTTGTCGAGCGGGGAATACCGTCTGACGTAGTAGTCTATCTCCTCAGCGGAGATAGCGGAGAATTCGACATGGGTTGTTTCTGAAAACGTGTGCGGCGTTCTGCCTGGAAGGGTGAGAGACACGCCGGTCACTACGGTGTGGACACGTCCGGACAGGCGCGACAGCACGGATTTGGCTTCGGCGGCATCACGGGGCTTGCCGATCACCTCTCCGTCGAGTATCACAACCGTATCGGCCGTGACGAGGACTTCGTCGGGGGCCAGTGTGGCGGTGTAGGGTCCGGCTTTGAGCCGCGAAAGATAGGCAGGCACTTCCTCCGGCGCCATGCCGGCAGGCACGGTTTCTTCCACCGGGCGCGATGTGTCGACTCTGAAGTCGATGTCAAGCATCGCCAGCAGTTCCCTGCGTCGCGGCGATCCGCTTGCCAGTATTAATTTCATGTGTATTCGGGATATTTTATGATGCTGATGTAGTTTGCTGTTTCAATTATGGCAATAAGTGCACGATCACCATCCGAATGCCGTATCCTTATGGAGCCAATGGCCCTGTACGCGCATTACCTGTTCGATGAGGTCGCGTGCCACTCCGTGACCGCCGCGGCAAGGGCTGATGTAGCGGGCATGTTCTTTCGCGTCATCCGATGCGTCGGCCGGGGCTACGGGCAGGCCGACGGCCTGCAGGCATTCGATGTCGGGCACGTCGTCGCCGGCATAGGCCACCTGGTCGGGCGTGAGTCCGTTTTGCCGCATCCATTCCTTCAATATGTTGATTTTGTGTGACGCTTTCAGGTATATGTCGCGTATGCCCAGAAGTTCGTAGCGCAGCCTTACCACTTCGGTGTCGGCGCCTGTGATAATAGCGATTTTGTAGCCGTGCTTCACGGCAAGCTGTATGGCATATCCGTCTTTCACGTTGGCCATGCGTGCCGGCGCGCCGTTGGCGTCGATTGGCACCACGTCGGGCGACAGCACTCCGTCCACGTCAAACACAAATGCCTTTATACGGCTGAGATCATAGTCAATTCTGCTCATATATTTATATTCTGTCGGTCAGTTCAGGGTGATATATTTTAAGTATTTCCCACGACAGAAATCCGTACACTCCGGCTATCTGTGGCGGAAGCGAGCGCATGTGGCCCTCGATTGTATGCAGGTCACCGCGCCGGGCGGGTCCGGTCATGGCTTCGGTGGGCGGAAGTGAGCGGGTTCTTTCGAGTGTCACTTCAAGCAGCGGGCGCATCATTTCAAAATCGAGTCCTGCTTCCCGCATCACCGTTTCCGAAAGAGACCAGAGATACACGGCCATGTTGCAGCCGATCACGGCTGCGGCATGCAGTTGCCTGCGTTTGTCAGAGCTGAGGTGAGTTACCCGTGGGGTGAGAAGGCGGGCGGTATCCGTGATCATGCTCTCGGTTTCAGCCGAGGAGCCTTCGGTGAACAGCGGCACCCGGCTCCAGTCTACATCAAGTCCGCGGCTCATGGTCTGCAACGGATAGAATACGCCGTGACGCGGGAATTTCATAGGATCAAACACGTCCATGCTCACAGAACCGGACGTGTGGACCCACACGGTGTCATTATCCTGTGGCTGCGCCATGTCGAGAATCGTCCGGATGGCGTCGTCGTTGACAGCCACTATGACCATGGACGCTCCCCGGCCTATGCTATCGATCGGCACGGCCGTTGCTTTGGTGGCGCCGGCGAGTGTCCGCGCGCTCTCCGTGCTGCGTGATGCTATATGGCGCACCTTGACTCCGGACCGGTGAAGGCCTGTGGCCATTCTTGTGGCGACATTGCCGGCGCCGATGAAGTCGACTGTCAGCATTGCTCGTGGCGGAATGAGCCTATATGCACCCGTTCCCACAGCAGTTTGTCGCAGTTCTGCGGCTGGCGGGTCTCGTCGGGATAGCCGAAGGTCACTATGCACAGCGGCTGGATATGCTCGGGGATGCCGAGAAGTTCCTGCACGATGTCCTCGGCGGGAGTGCCGTCGGCGGTGAGACGGCCGTTGACTTCTATCCAGCATGATCCAACGCCCAGATCACGGGCCTGCAGCATCATGTTGGATGCGGCGATGGAGCCGTCTTCAACCCATGTCTCGCTGGCTGTGGTGTCTACGCATACTGTCACGGCCATCACGCATTTCGCCACCGGGCCGGCGCCCGCAGCCTTACATTCGCTGAGTTTTTCCAGCATGTCCTTGTTGTCGGTCACAACGAAATGCCATGCGCGGCTGTTTTTGCCGGTGGGTGAGAGGAGCGCCGCTTCCAGAATTGTTTTTACGGTGTCGGGGTCAAGGGGCTGTTCGGTATATCGGCGGATGCTGCGGCGTTCCACCAGAAGTCGGTGCAGAGATTTCATATTTCTGTGTCGATGGTGTAGTAATTGATTATATGGTCACGCGCAGGAGCAGCCGCTGATAGAATGTGAAATTGTCGCGAGCCACATTGAAGTCTAGCGCTGCATCCAGACTGACCATGTTTTTGTAGTTGATTATATTTCCTTTGATGGTTGTGCGGTTGTAGAAGTCGGAAGCATAGAACGGTTCGCCTTCGTGAAGCAGGCTGCCGAACTGTGAGTAGAGCGGGAAAAGCGGTTTGCCGGATAAGTAGAGAGTATTCTGCAGGCTCAGACGCCACCAGCTCATGGCTATGTCGGCCCATAGTCCGGCCGATGTGTGGCAGTGTCCGTCGGCGCGGTCTCGCGTCATGGACGCGAGCGTTCCGGCCCGGAACGTCAGACTGTCTATCGGATGGCTCAGAGCCGACAGGTCTATGCCGATATAAGGATTGGCCACGAAATTGTCCACTACATATTGGTCGGCCGGAGGATTGCTCTGTTTGGCAAGATGGTTGAGCATTATCAGCCCGCCGGCCAGAAATATGCGGTGCGGCCGTTGCCATTCACCCATGACTATTATATCGAAGGCTTCGCGACGGTCGTGGCCCTGCATGCCGCGCCAGTCGACCAACGCCTGCATGAATCCTTCGTCGCCGAGGTATCGGGTCATCACTCCGCGGATGTTGTGCTGAAAGTATCGTGTCGAATCCGACTGTATGTAGTTAGGCAGAGGACGTATCAGATGTCTGTACGGCACCATGCCCATGGCAAACTGCCATCGGGTGCCGCTGTACAGATAGTATAGCGTAGGAGATATGCGGTGGCCGTCCCATTCGCAGCCGATCGGCTGGTTCCACACGGCGCCGCCCATGACCGCATGGCGTCCGGAGTCGAACGACACTCCGATTTCAGGTGCCAGCTGTGTGAAAAAATAGGTTTTCGTGGGTGTGTAGCGGGCGTCGCATTCGCGGTTGTCGAATACGCTGTTTAGCTCGATGTTCCATTTGAATTCGGTCTGTGCGGTGGCGCCGTTGGCGGCAAACAGCAGCATTGCGGCGGCAAAAAATCGGCGGCACGATATGTGGGCCAGCATATAGAGTGCGGCGGCTATGGCAGACCCGATCACAGCTCCTGCGATCAGATCGCTCGGATAGTGTACTCCAAGATAGAGCCTTGAGCACGACACCACGGCGGCCCATGTGAGGATAGCTGCTGTGGCCGTGCGCCGACGGAACAGCAGGCTTATGAATGTGGCGAGTGCGAAGGTGTTGGCCGCATGGCATGATGGGAAACTGTAAGAGCCTGACCGGTAGCCGTTGACCACCGTGATCATGTCCGACAGCGGATTGTCAAGATTCGATGGGCGCAGTCGCGCTACAGCAGGCCGGATCACCGATGCGCATATCTGGTCGGTGAATGTTATGGCAAGTCCTATGGCCGCTATGTAGACAAGAGCTTTTTTCCATCCGAATCTGTGGAATATGAGTGCCGCAAGAATGACATAGAACGGTATCCACACATGCCTGTCCGAAACAAACATCATGGCGCTGTCGAGCCATGCGGTGTGATGCCCGTTGAACGCCATAAGCATGCCAATGTCGGCGTTGTGCAGAAAGTCCATCATTTCACATTCGGAATTTCTGCCATTATCACCTGGTTCATAAGTGATTTTAGTGTCGCTGCCGAACGTTTTGCCTTAAGTTCCATCTGGCGGATGCGTGTGGCCGATTTCTGGTCTCCGGGCTTGAAACGTTCACGCATGTCTTCAAGCATACGGCAGTCGGCGGCTTCTTCCTCGAGAGCATCGACATATTGCTCCATGAGCCGTCTTGCCACCGGCGACTTGAAATCGCTCCAGCGGGTGTAGACGCGTCCGTCGGGCAGGGCAAGGGTGAAATCCGGGGAATTGTCGGCGTGTGAGTCCTCTATATTGTCGATCCTGTCCAGAAGGCCGGCGTAGTCGGCGCCGTCGGGCCATGTGGCGCGGTAGTTGTCGAGACGTGCCCTTGATGCAAGGTCTGGAGCATTGACAGGATGGTTGATGCGCATTGACGAGGGAATGAACACGTAGATGGTGATGCGGTCGCCAAGGCGGTTGCGGTCGGTGGCCCACCATCCTGTGCCGGTTTCCTCGTCTATGGCCAGAAGATAGTCGTCGTAAGGCGAGTTGTAGGGCATGCCCATGTTCTGCGGCGTCAGAAAGTCTCCGTTGTCGTTGCGCCGCGATATGTAGATATCGTAGCCGCCCATAGAGTCATCGCCTTGGGTGGCATAGTAGAGAGTTATGCCGTCGGTGAGCGCGAACGGGAAATTTGCCGTGCCGCCCTGGTCCAGTATTTCGCCGGCCGGGGTGGGAGTGTCCCATGTGCCGTCGGTGAAACGGACGCTCTCCATCAGTCCTGAGTTTGATCCCCAGATGATCGACTGGCCGTTTTCAGGCATGTAGACTACGGTGTTGTCGGCTACATCGAATTCTTCGGGCAGTGTGGCCGGTGAATAGAGTCCTCCAGCCGAAGGGCTGAGACGGTATGTCTCAAAAAACGCCTCCTTGTCCACGGTGATGCTGTCGATCACCACTATCTGCTCTACGCGCTGCATCATGGATTCAAGCCGGTCCACGCGTTCCTCCAGTGAGTCTGCCGCTTCGGTGAGAGCCGTTTTACGGGTGCGTTTCATCGCTTTCCGGCATTCCTCGATATGTTTTCGTGCCAGCGATGGGTTATAATCGTCAAAAGCCTCCTTGGCTGCGCTGAGAGCATCCTGCGGAGTCACCCGTGCGGGAGCGGCCCAGATTGCTCCGGGTATCATAGCCATGGCTATTGCCAGAATTGTTGTTTTCATAATCGGCAAATTTACGAAAAAGTTTTCAGTTGTCGGTTTTCAGTTGCCTGTTTTTGGGATTTTGAGTACTTTTGCGGTCATAAATCAATGATATGGAATCAATCAGGCAACTTTATAAGATAGGTTACGGTCCGAGCAGTTCGCACACTATGGGTCCGCGCAATGCCGCAGGGATGTTTCTGAAGCGTAATGCCGGGGCCGTTCGTTTTGAAGTGGTGCTTTACGGTGCGCTCGCCGCTACCGGTAAGGGTCACCTTACAGACAAGGCTATCCTCGATGTGCTTTCGCCTGCCGCGCCCACAGAGATTGAGTGGCAGCTTGACGTTTTTCTGCCGTTTCATCCTAACGGCATGCGTTTCAAGGCGTATTCGGCCGACGGCTCCGTGATGGACGACGTGACTCTCTACAGCATAGGCGGCGGCGACGTGATCCGCGACGGCGAGGAGCGCAAGACTTCCGAATCGGTATATTCCATGACCACTATCGCCGAGATCCTGAACTGGTGTGACACCACCGGTCATGCTTTCTGGGAATATGTTGAGCAATGCGAGGACAGTTCAGTGTGGGACTATCTCAGCGAGGTGTGGAAAGTGATGAAGGAGGCCGTGGAACGCGGTATCGAGGCCGAGGGCGTGTTGCCCGGCGGACTTGGAGTGTCGCGAAAAGCCATCAGCTATTATGTTCATTCCGCTGGCTATAATAATTCCTTGAAATCGCGAGGTCTGCTATATGCGTATGCCTTGGCTGTGAGCGAGGAGAATGCCGCCGGAGGCAAGATTGTCACTGCTCCGACGTGTGGTTCGTGCGGCATAGTGCCCGCCGTGCTGTATCATCTGCATAATTCCAAGAATTTCAGTGAAAAGCGCATATTGCGTGCGCTGGCTACAGCCGGATTGTTCGGCAATGTGGTCAAGCATAACGCGTCGGTGAGCGGCGCTGAGGTCGGATGCCAGGGCGAGGTGGGGGTGGCATGCGCCATGGCGGCCGCGGCCGCCAGCCAGCTCTTTGGCGGCACGCCGCGCCAGATCGAATATTCGGCTGAAATGGGGCTGGAACATCATCTCGGGCTTACTTGCGATCCGGTGTGCGGACTTGTGCAGATCCCTTGCATCGAGCGCAATGCCTATGCTGCCGCCCGCGCTCTGGATGCCAACCTTTATTCGGCTTTTTCAGACGGAAGGCATTCGGTGAGTTTCGACCGTATTGTCGAAGTCATGAAGCAGACCGGCCATGACCTGCCTTCGCTTTATAAGGAAACGGCCAAAGGCGGACTTGCGGTGATCAAATGACCGATTGAAATATACTTCATATAAATTAGACAAAGGTGCGTGGTCTTATGACACACGCACCTTTGTCTGTCTATAAACCATTCCCATAAATCATAAACTATAAACATGGCATCATACTTCGATGTGATTAGATAGCGATGGTGTGTCAGCTCCGGGGATGCGGTGATTTTACCATGATTTGAGTATTTCGGCGATGGTGGAGCGGCAGTAATTTTGCAGCCGAATAACCAAATATCCATCACGTTTCAATGAACAGTAAAATCACATCGCTCCTGATCGGAGCATCGGCGTGCGCTCTGGGGGCATCGGCCCAGCTTACAGTGGGCGGCTATGGCGAAGCGACTTATTCCTATAATTTTTTTTCGGACGCATGGAACAGATATAAAAATCCACAGAATTTTGCCGGTCAGCATCATGGCCGCGTGGATCTGCCGCATGTAGTGGTCTATCTCGGCTATGATTTCGGCAAAGGTTGGAGCATGGGTACGGAGATAGAATTTGAGCATGGCGGGGTGGAGACCGCCGTGGAAATGGAGGATGATGAGGGTGGTGAGTATGAGACTGAGGTAGAGCGTGGGGGTGAGGTGGCTCTGGAGCAGTTCTGGCTTCAGAAATCGTTCATGCCGCAACTGAATCTGCGGGTGGGACACATTGTGGTGCCGGTGGGATCAACAAACCGTGCACATATGCCTGTGGAATTCTTCGGAGTGTATCGTCCGGAGGGCGACGCCAAGATCATTCCCTGCACATGGCATGAGACCGGCATATCGTTGTGGGGACACGCCGGACGCTGGCGCTATGAAGCCTTGATAATGCCCGGCCTTGATTCCGACCGCTTCGGCCGGGAAGGTTGGGTAGCTACCGGTGGCGGGTCGCCCTATGAGTTCAAAATAGCCAATACGGTAGCGGGTGCAGCCCGTGTGGATTACCGTGTTGATGGGTTGCGAGTCGGTGTGAGCGGATATGCCGGCAATACGTTCAGCAATACTCTGACAAAGCCTAACAGCAATTGGGAGGACGTGAAGGGGCTGCTGACAATCGGAGCGGTAGATTTTGACTATTCGGGCTATGACATGATAGTGCGCGGCGGGGTGATCTACGGACATCTGTCGAATTCTGACAGGATCACCGCCTACAATAAGAAAATGCGCAACGACTCTCCTTCGCCGAAAACCAATGTGGCATCCGATGCCATATCGGCCGGAGTGGAAGCCGGTTATGACATTTTTGCTCCAATAAAGGTCAGGAAACAGAAGTTCTATCTGTTTGCCCGCTATGATTTCTATGATTCCATGCTGAGGACGGCCGGAGGTATTCTCCGGTATGACTGGTGCGGACGTCATCGCGTTGCCGCCGGAGTAAATTACTATCCTATTCCGCAGATTGTGGTCAAGGGGGAGTATTCGGCCGGGATTATGCGCAGGCCATACAACAATGAGCCGTCTGTATCGGTGGGGGTGGCTTATACGGGATTTTTCACTCGTCGGAAATAAATTTAATAACCAAACATATTTTATACTTTTATACTTTTATGGTAAAGAATCATTATTTTGTCCTGGCTGCGGCGATGTCGGCAGCAATGCTTGTGTCATGCTCTCAGGATGATCCTGCGGATGGAGGATCGTATGCGGCCGACGCACAGGAGATCGCTTTGCGCCCTGTGGTGGAGGATTATGTGAACAATACGGTGGTGCCTACCTACCGGGGTCTGGCCGATGCGTCGCTCCGTCTGGCGGCGAAATGCGATGAGATGTGTGCGGCCGGCGTTGGCAATCTGACGCCGGACATGGTAGCTGAAGCCGGCAGGCTATGGATCGAAGCCCGACGCTACTGGGAGCTGAGTGAAGCGTGGCTTTTCGGCGCAGCTGCCGACTATAACATTGATCCGCATATCGACACATGGCCGCTCGACAGGACCGCTATGGAAGCCATGCTCGGTAATCCGTCGCAGATGGCGCAGATGCACGACCGCGAGAGTGCGGGAGAATATGTGGGTTCGTCGCTGGGTCAGGGACTGCTAGGGTTTCATGCGATTGAATATATGATTTTCGAGCCGTCGTCGGAGTCGGCTGCTGTCACGTCGCCACGTCCTGTGGAGCGGTTTACACAGAATGAACTGTATTATCTTGCCGCCGTTGCCGATGATTTGCGCAACTGTTGCGTGCGTCTTGAGGCTTCGTGGGCCGATCCCGGCACTGTGTCGGCCGAAAAACTCTCGATACTTGATGATGCTGAACTTAGCTATGACCGTAATTACGGAGCATATATGAAGAATGCCGGAAAAGTCGGCAGCATGTATGTGAGTTATGCTCAGGCGGTGGAGGAACTGATTGTCGGTGCCCAGGACATAGCCGACGAGGTGGGCAATCAGAAGATCGGCAATCCGGTAGGTTCAGGTCTGGCGGCGGATCCGGATTATATAGAGTCGCCATACGCGTTGAATTCCATTACGGATTTTGTCGACAATATCCGCTCGGTGCGTCATGCCTATATGGGTTATCAGCCAGCTGAAGGCGAGACTGAAGATTACATCATGCCGTCGGCACATACTCTCAGCGATTATGTGGCTTCTGTGGATCCCGGTCTTGACCTGAGGGTGAAAGCGGCCATAGACAGTGCGGTCGATGCCATATCGCGCATGAGGGAGCCGTTTGCGTCCACTTCGCAGGATGTGTCCATGCACGATGTCAATTTTGCCGCAGTGGATGCCTGCAATGATCTTGTCGACGTGTTTGATGAGGTGATATTGTTGATCTCAGATAATTGACACAGTTGATTATGAAACAGTATTTATATCTGCCGGCCGTTATCATTGCGGCGACGGCCGTGACCGCATGTTCCGCGGAAGAGGAAAAGCCCGGCGATCTTTCCGGAACGCATGATCCGGAAAAGAACGAACGCCCAGAGTGGTATTATGCAGGCGGGGAGTTGGGCACGTCGTTCATAACCACTTCGGCTGCATTCGAGCAACCTACAAAAAGTGTGGAGCGCGGCGGACTGCTTGCTTCGTTCAAGCGCGGCGAGCAGTTGTTTGAGAAAAATTATGTGTCTAACAACAGCGGAGTGAGGGGAGGGCTGGGACCGGTCTACGTACGCTCGTCGTGCATGCACTGCCATCCGGGCTACGGCCATGGCAAGTCGCGGCCAGACGGACCGTTCAGCACTAATGATCCTGGCAACGGATATCTGCTGGTGGTGTATAATCCCTCGACCCAGGCCTATGTCAACTGGCTTGCAGGTATGCCGCAGGGCCATGCTGTGGCTCCATTCAAAGCTCCGCTTGACGAGAGCCGCGTGATGCTGAAATGGCATGAATATACCGATCGTTTCGGCAACCGCTTTGATGACGGTGAGACGTATGCGTTGCGTTATCCTGAGGTCACGATGGAGCCTTCTGCTGTCTATGCCTATAATCAAGGTGTGCTTACGGAGTCGCAGATGGGTGATTATGAGGTGCGCCTTGAATCGACCATCGGCATATACGGGACAGGTTTGCTCGATGCTATCTCTGACGAGGATCTGCGCAGGCAGTATGAAGAGGAGGAGAAGGACGGATTTTTGCCAAACGGACTGAATCCGGCGGTTTTCAAGGGCGGAGACTGGACGGGACTGTACACCTCGAAGGAACAGAGTTCTGACGGAGCCGGATATCCGTTCCGTTACACATACGCGCTGTCGCGCGGTCCGCTGCAGGACGCCGCCGGGGCCAATGCGTTCTGGAATATCACCAACGTGACACGTTCTGACCGTCGTTACCACTATAAGGATGCCGGAGGATTCTATGCCGTGGCTGCTTCGCGTGATCCGGAAGTGCAGGCTGCTTTTCCAGCCTACATAGAGTCAGTGGATCCTGACCGTACACATCCCGAATGGTTTTCCGGTGATGTCGAGAAGGATATTCTGGCATATATCAATTCGACGTCGCTGTCAGCCGAGGCTTCAGACCAGAATTATATAGACATGATGGTGTGGCACCGGGGGCTGGCCGTTCCCGCAGTGCGTGATATTGACAATCCGTCGGTGGCTCGCGGCAAAGAGCTATTTCAGGAGATAGGCTGTGCCTATTGTCACCGTCCTTCGTGGACTACAGGGAAGGATGAAGTGAGGGATCCGGCACAGTTTTTCAATGGAAGTGGCGGACGGGATCTTCCGCGCTATCCAGAACAGAAGATATGGCCTTATACAGATATGGTGCAACATAAATTGATGATGGTGAATGATATACGCAACGGATGGTGCCGGACTACTCCTCTTTGGGGCCGTGGTCTGCATCAAAAGGTGACCGGAGCGGAGTATGCCGACCGTCTTCATGACTGCCGTGCGCGCACCACGCTGGAAGCGATCATGTGGCATGGAGCTTCTGAGCAAAGCGATGCGGCATATTCCGTGAACCGTTTCCGTGCTCTGTCAAAAACAGACCGTGATGCCGTGGTCGCGTTTTTAGAAGCAATTTAGAATTAGGAATTAGGAGTGAGGAGTTAGGAGTCGGGTGTTTATATTCGATGTTTTTGCTAAATTTGCATTCCTGACTCCTAACTCCTGACTCCTGACTCCTGACTCCTGACTCCTAATTATAAAACTACTATGCCTTTCATTATATTGGCCTTGATGGTGGTGGCTTTGGCCGCCGTGAGTTTTTTGCCTGATGCGGAGAGGATTTATACCTCTCCGGTCTTTGTGGCGGGGTGGGCTGTATTGGCCGCGTGGTCGTTGTGTGTCATTGTGAGACGCAGACTATATGTGCGTCCTGCCGTGTTTATGCTTCATGTCTCATTTCTGGTCATACTTGCCGGGGCATTGGTCACGCATTGCTGCGGCACGTCCGAGAAGGTGCATCTGAGGGTGGGGGATACGGTGTTTGTAGGAGCGTTGCCTGTGACTCTCGATGAGTTCGTTGTGGAATATTATCCTGGCACACAGGCGCCTTCGGACTTTGTGAGCCATATTACGGTGGACGGCACAAAGGAGACCGTAGCGATGAATAAAGTGGTGACGGCGGACGGTTACCGTTTTTATCAGTCGGGCTATGATGCCGACTCTCTTGGCTCTGTGCTTACTGTCACCCATGATCCGTGGGGCATCGGGGTGACATATTCAGGATATTTGATGCTACTGGTGTCCATGATATGGATATGTGTGCCGGAGAAAAGACGGAAAACAGTGGCGGCGGTCGTCGCGGTTATCGGCTTTTGTTCGCCGGCTCTCAATGCCGCGCCATCGGTGGTTCCGGCCGATGTGGCTGAACGGTTCGGAAATCTGTTTGTGTATAATAACGGACGTGTGGCCCCTTTTTCATCGCTTGCGCGCGATTTCACAGTAAGGCTGACGGGGTCGGCGACGTATCGGGGGATGAATCCTGAGCAGGTACTGTCGGGATGGCTGTTTTATTATGACTCCTGGAAGGACGAGCCGTGTATATATATAAAAGGTGTGGCGTCTGATGGCGGAGACCGTGCGTCGCTTGCCGACTTTTTTGATGAGAGTGGCCGTTATCGCTTTTCGGATATGGGCCATGAGGAGGAAAATGAAAAATTCTCGCTGGCGTCAATGGCGTCGGCCGGATCGCTCTGGAAAATATTTCCTTATACAGGATCGGGGAATATGGTATGGTATTCGCCTGTGGACGATATGCCTGATGCGATGGACGTGGATTCATGGCGCATGGCCCGGCATAGTCTCGGCTATGTGGCGGAGTTGGTGGCCGTCGGCGACTGGGAGGGCGTGGCCCGGACTGTGGACAAGATAGCGAGCTATCAGCATGCGGTGGTGCCGGAGGTGTTGCCGTCGGCCGCAAGGACGTGGGCCGAGCGTATGTTTGTGGATTTGTCGGCTTCGTCGTGGCCCGCGGCTGTCATGGTGGTTGCAGCGGTGGCGCTGTTTGTCTGTCCGTGCCGCCGGGTGGCATGGGCGGCGGTAGGTTTGTCGGCCGGCTATGTTCTGTTTCTCATCTCGCTGAATGCTGTGGCGGCAGGACGGGTTCCTATGGCCAACGGATATGAGACCATGCAATGGATGGCCGTGGGCGCATGTGTGGCTGCCGCTTTGGGCGCACGGCGCACTCCGGAGTTGCTTGCTTTGGGGCTCATGGTGGCTGGACTGTCGCTGATGGTAGCCATGATAGGATTGCGGAACCCTCAGGTCACACAGATAATGCCCGTGTTGCGGTCGCCGCTGCTGAGCGTACATGTTCTGGCTGTGATGCTTGCCTACGCTCTGCTGGCGTTGATGGCGCTGTGCGGTGTGGCGTGGCTTTTCGGTAGGCGCCATCTTCTTGCCGAAAGCCGGCGTATGCTCAGACCGGCGGTGTTTTTGCTTGCCGCAGGTATATTCATTGGCGCTGTGTGGGCAAATATGTCGTGGGGGCGCTATTGGGGCTGGGATCCGAAAGAGGTCTGGGCACTGATAACCATGCTTGTATATTCCTTGCCGTTACACCGACGCTCGTTGTCGTGGCTTGCGGACGACAGGGCTTATGCTATATGGTGTGTGGCGGCTTTCACTTGTGTGGTCATGACCTATTTCGGGGTGAATTTCATATTGGGCGGTCTGCACAGTTATGCATGAATAAGAGAAAGGAGCTCATCACTGAGCTCCTTTTCAATAGGTTTCCAATAGGTACAATTTCTAAGGTAAAAAAGATTGTTACAGGTTTCTGATGCAAAGGTGGCTGTTTTTATCCGTGCGTGCAACTTTATTTATATGTTATTTAACATCGTTTAATAACTATGTTTAATCGCATGTGAGGTAATTTGCGTTATATCAGCTGTTTGTGTGTCTTATGCCTGCCGTTGCATGGCGCCTGTATTTACTTCCCGGTGTTGGAAAGATCGTTTTTTACCTCTAAATCCACCCGATGCATGGTGAATTTCGTGCCATCGAACGTGCCGTAGCTCATATTGGTGATCCAGTCTCCGAGCACTATCATTCGCGCTCCTTCCACCTTGCGGTCGACCACGGTGTGGTAGTGTCCGAACACATAAAAATCGACCGGAGGTACCGGACGGGTGAGTTGATTCTCTTCAACCCATTGCACGAGTGGCTCCACGGGCAGAGGGCGGGCTGCCGGACCGGTGTGGTGGCGTCGTCTGTTGTATGCACTCCACCAATGGGCGAATCCTACTGTCCAGCGTGGATGAATGGCGGCGAAAAGTATCTGACACAGTCTGTTGCGGAACAAAGTGCGGATAGCTCTCATGCCTGGGCCTATCCGCCCAAGGCCGTCGCCGTGGCTTATGATGAATCTTTTTCCGTCGATGGTTTCATCCAGAATGCCGTCGACCACTCTTATGCCGAGTTCCGAAGGAAGATAGTCGAATATCCAGATGTCGTGGTTGCCGATAATCCACGTCACCTCCACCCCGGAGTCGGCCAGTTCTGCCAACGCGCCAAAAAACCTTACATAGCCCTGTGGCACCACATGGCGGTATTCATACCAATAGTCGAGAATATCGCCTACCAGATACAGCCGCCGGGCAGTCGGCCCGATTGACCGGAGCCAATCGGCCACAGCCTTCTCGTGCGCGCGCGGTTCAATAAAATATGCGGCGCCCAGATGCAGGTCGGATATGAAATAGTCGATCTTCCTCATAGGTTAATGCTTACAGGAATCCGAGTTCCAGCTTGGCTTCCTCGCTCATCATGTCCTTGGTCCATTCCGGCTCGAATACGATGTTGATCTCCACTGATCTGATTCCGGCGATGGTCTCGAGTTTATATCGCGCGTCTTCCACTAAAAAGTCGGCAGCCGGACAGTTGGGGGCTGTCAGGGTCATGTCGATCTGGAGTACGTCGTCATCAGTCACTTCTATCCGGTAGATAAGGCCGAGAGAATAGATGTCGACCGGGATTTCCGGGTCGAATACCGTGCGCAGCAGTTCCACTGCGCGCGTCTCAACATTGAGTTTTTCTTCTGCGTTCATAATAATCCACAAAGTTAATGCTTTTATCGTCTAATTTCAAAAAAATAGCCTACGGCCTGAAAATAGTGAAGAATTCACATGATTATACACGGCTTTTTCATTTAAGATAAAATAAAGTGTATACCTGCCCTTACCCGT